>NZ_CP108393.1:6465000-6765000 GCF_035961655.1 Streptomyces sp. NBC_01317
ACCGTGTGCCTACAAGCCGTGGGAGCGTCGCTCTATGTGTTTACACATAGGGTCGTGACTGCGTGCCTTTTGAAGAATGAGCCTGCGAGTTTGCGGTGTGTTGCGAGGTTAACCCGTGTGGGGAAGCCGTAGCGAAAGCGAGTCCGAATAGGGCGGTATAGTAGCGCGCTCAAGACCCGAAGCGGAGTGATCTAGCCATGGGCAGGTTGAAGCGGCTGTAAGAGGTCGTGGAGGACCGAACCCACCAGGGTTGAAAACCTGGGGGATGACCTGTGGTTAGGGGTGAAAGGCCAATCAAACTCCGTGATAGCTGGTTCTCCCCGAAATGCATTTAGGTGCAGCGTCGTGTGTTTCTTGCCGGAGGTAGAGCACTGGATAGGCGATGGGCCCTACCGGGTTACTGACCTTAGCCAAACTCCGAATGCCGGTAAGTGAGAGCGCGGCAGTGAGACTGTGGGGGATAAGCTCCATGGTCGAGAGGGAAACAGCCCAGAGCATCGACTAAGGCCCCTAAGCGTACGCTAAGTGGGAAAGGATGTGGAGTCGCAGAGACAACCAGGAGGTTGGCTTAGAAGCAGCCACCCTTTAAAGAGTGCGTAATAGCTCACTGGTCAAGTGATTCCGCGCCGACAATGTAGCGGGGCTCAAGCGTACCGCCGAAGTCGTGTCATTCACATATATAGCCCCAACGGGTGTGTGGATGGGTAGGGGAGCGTCGTGTGCCGGGTGAAGCCGCAGCGGAAGCTAGTAGTGGACGGTTCACGAGTGAGAATGCAGGCATGAGTAGCGATACACACGTGAGAAACGTGTGCGCCGATTGACTAAGGGTTCCTGGGTCAAGCTGATCTGCCCAGGGTAAGTCGGGACCTAAGGCGAGGCCGACAGGCGTAGTCGATGGACAACCGGTTGATATTCCGGTACCCGCTTTGAAACGCCCAGTATCGAATCCATTAATGCTAAGGCCGTGAAGCCGTCCTGGAGCCTTCGGGCAAAGGGGAGTGGTGGAGCCGTCGAACCAAGGTGGTAGTAGGTAAGCGATGGGGTGACGCAGGAAGGTAGTCCAGCCCGGGCGGTGGTAGTCCCGGGGTAAGGGTGTAGGGCGTGTGATAGGCAAATCCGTCACACATGAGTCTGAGACCTGATGCCGAGCCGATTGTGGTGAAGTGGATGATCCTATGCTGTCGAGAAAAGCCTCTAGCGAGTTTCATGGCGGCCCGTACCCTAAACCGACTCAGGTGGTCTGGTAGAGAATACCGAGGCGTTCGGGTGAACTATGGTTAAGGAACTCGGCAAAATGCCCCCGTAACTTCGGGAGAAGGGGGGCCATCTTGGGTGACGGAATTTACTTCCTGAGCTTGGGGTGGCCGCAGAGACCAGCGAGAAGCGACTGTTTACTAAAAACACAGGTCCGTGCGAAGCCGTAAGGCGATGTATACGGACTGACGCCTGCCCGGTGCTGGAACGTTAAGGGGACCGGTTAGTCACATTTCGGTGTGGCGAGGCTGAGAACTTAAGCGCCAGTAAACGGCGGTGGTAACTATAACCATCCTAAGGTAGCGAAATTCCTTGTCGGGTAAGTTCCGACCTGCACGAATGGCGTAACGACTTCTCGACTGTCTCAACCATAGGCCCGGTGAAATTGCACTACGAGTAAAGATGCTCGTTTCGCGCAGCAGGACGGAAAGACCCCGGGACCTTTACTATAGTTTGATATTGGTGTTCGGTTCGGCTTGTGTAGGATAGGTGGGAGACTGTGAAGCTTGGACGCCAGTTCAGGTGGAGTCGTCGTTGAAATACCACTCTGGTCGTGCTGGATGTCTAACCTGGGTCCGTGATCCGGATCAGGGACAGTGTCTGATGGGTAGTTTAACTGGGGCGGTTGCCTCCTAAAGAGTAACGGAGGCGCCCAAAGGTTCCCTCAGCCTGGTTGGTAATCAGGTGTTGAGTGTAAGTGCACAAGGGAGCTTGACTGTGAGACCGACGGGTCGAGCAGGGACGAAAGTCGGGACTAGTGATCCGGCGGTGGCTTGTGGAAGCGCCGTCGCTCAACGGATAAAAGGTACCCCGGGGATAACAGGCTGATCTTCCCCAAGAGTCCATATCGACGGGATGGTTTGGCACCTCGATGTCGGCTCGTCGCATCCTGGGGCTGGAGTCGGTCCCAAGGGTTGGGCTGTTCGCCCATTAAAGCGGTACGCGAGCTGGGTTTAGAACGTCGTGAGACAGTTCGGTCCCTATCCGCTGTGCGCGTAGGAGTTTTGAGAAGGGCTGTCCCTAGTACGAGAGGACCGGGACGGACGAACCTCTGGTGTGCCAGTTGTTCTGCCAAGGGCATGGCTGGTTGGCTACGTTCGGGAGGGATAACCGCTGAAAGCATCTAAGCGGGAAGCCTGCTTCGAGATGAGAACTCCCACCCCCTTTGAGGGGTTAAGGCTCCCAGTAGACGACTGGGTTGATAGGCCAGATGTGGAAGACCGGTAACGGTCGAAGCTGACTGGTACTAATAGGCCGAGGGCTTGTCCTCAGTTGCTCGCGTCCACTGTGTAGTTCCCGGGTTGCGAACTGTCGCACCGGTTGAACTAGCGTCTTTTACTCAATTGAAGAGTGTGCTTGTTCGCTAGAGCCCGATAGGGTTTCGGTGGTCACAGCGTGAGGGAAACGCCCGGTTACATTCCGAACCCGGAAGCTAAGCCTCACAGCGCCGATGGTACTGCAGGGGGGACCCTGTGGGAGAGTAGGACGCCGCCGAACAATCTTTCAAGGACCCTTGGTCCAGCGTTCATGCTGGACCAAGGGTCCTTTTTGTTTTTCCCGTACTTCTTTCCCGACGCGCGTCCGAAGGTCGGCCGCGCGAGAATTACTGCGGTACCCGCAGACAGGAGCCACCGATGTCCCCCAATTCCTCCGACGACCGACCTGAGCGCGAGCCACGTCGCAGCAGGGACAGCGGTGGCGACCGGGGTGGGTTCCGTGGCGGCCGTCCCGCAGGTGCGGGCGCCTCCGGCGGTGCTGGTGGTGGTCGCTCCGGTACGGGCGGCAGGCCCAGCACGGGCGGCCGGCCGAGTACCGGTGGCAGGCCCAACACCGGTGGTGGGGCCCCTCGCCGCGACGACCGTGGTGGTCGGCCCACCGGTGGTGGCGCGGGCGGCGGTTACCAGCGGCGTGACGACCGGCCTTCGGGGCCCCGTCGTGACGACCGTGGCGAAGGCAGGCCCTCGTTCCGTGGCGACCGGCGTGACGACCGCCCGAGCGGTCCGCGCCGTGACGACCGGCCAACTGGCAGCGGTCCGCGCCGTGATGACGACCGTGGTGGCCGTCCCGGTGGTTCCGGTGGTTCCGGCGGCGGCCGTCCCAGCACGGGTGGTGGCCCGGCCCGTCGTGACGACAGGGGTGGCCGTCCCACCGGTGGTGGGGCGAGTGGCGGTTACCAGCGTCGTGACGACCGTTCCGCCGGCCCCCGGCGCGACGATCGTTCCAGCGCTCCCCGTCGTGACAACAACGACCGTCCTCCCTTCAAGCGGGACGACAACCGGGGCGGTGGCGGTGGCTTCCAGCGCCGTGACGACCGGCCCAGCACGCCCCGGCGCGACGACGACCGGCCCGCGTTCCGGCGGGACGACCGGCGTGACGAGCGCCCCAGCACCCCTCGCCGCGATGACGACCGGTCCGGTTTCCGTCGTGACGACCGGTCCACCGGTGGGCCCCGTCGTGACGACAGCCGTGGTGGGCGTCCCACCGGTGGTGGTGCGGGCGGCGGTTACCAGCGCCGCGACGACCGGCCGGGCGGCAGTGGTCCCCGGCGGGACAACGACCGCGGCAGCGATCGTGGTGGCCGTCCTTCGTCCGGCGGCGGTGGGTACGCCCGCCGTGACGACCGGGGCGGGCGCCCCGGCGGCGGCTACGGCAGCCGGGACGGCGAGCGCGGGACCGGTTACGCGCGGCGCGACGAGCGCGAGCGCGACCGGGAGCCCATCAAGCGGCTGCCGATCCCTGACGAGATCACCGGTCAGGAGGTCGACAAGAGCGTGCGGCAGGAGCTGATGAGCCTGCCCAAGACGCTCGCCGACGACGTCGCCAGGAACCTCGTCATGGTCGCCCAGCTGATCGACGACGACCCGGAGCAGGCGTACGCGTACTCCCGTATCGCCCTGCGGCTCGCCTCCCGGGTCGCGGCCGTCCGCGAGGCGGCCGGCTTCGCCGCGTACGCCACCCAGAAGTACGCGGAGGCGCTCGCCGAGTTCCGGGCCGCGAAGCGGATGACCGGGAACGTCGACCTGTGGCCCGTGATGGCGGACTGCGAGCGCGGCCTCGGCCGTCCGGAGCGCGCGATGGCGATGGCCGGCGAGCCCGAGGTGGCCAAGCTCGACAAGGCCGGTCAGGTCGAGATGCGGATGGTCGCGGCCGGAGCGCGGCGGGACATGGGGCAGATCGAGGCCGCCATCGTCACGTTGCAGGGCCCCGAGCTGGCGTCCCACTCCGTACAGCCGTGGACCGCGCGCCTTCGCTACGCCTACGCCGACGCTCTGCTGTCGGCCGGGCGTGAGGACGAGGCGCGCGAATGGTTCGGCAAGACCGTCGAGGCGGACAAGGACGCCGCGACGGACGCCTCGGACCGTCTCGCCGAGCTGGACGGGGTCGAGTTCGTCGACGCCCTGGTCGATGACGAGGACGACGAGGACGACGAGGTCGACAACGACGTCGAGGTCGAGGTCGCGGCCGACCTGGACGACGACGAGGACGAAGACGAAGACGAAGACACCAAGCACTGAGCTGTGAGGCGAGTGGGCGGCACCCCGACCGGGGTCCGCCCACTCGCCTTTTTCCGTTTCAGCCCAGCGTCAGGCTCCGCAGGACAAGTCCGGTCGCCGGCTTGGGGCCGAACGACGTCGACTTGCGCGGCATCGTGACTCCCTGGCGCGCGAGGTCCCGTACGACCTCCTCGCGTACCGGATGCATCAGCACCGCCGTCCCCCCGACCCGTTCGGCCTGGGTGACGGCCGCCGCCGTGTCGTGCAGATAGGCGATGTGCTCGGGCGCGTCCGGGATCCGCCAGAGGTGGTCGAGCAGCGTGGAGTGCAGGACCGTCGCGTCCAGTTCCCGCCAGGCGGCGGGCTGTTCCGCCGGTACCGTACGGGCCAGCAGGCCCTCGTCCGGGCGGTCCACCAGGTGGAAGCGGCCGTCCCCGGCCAGCAGGTACGCGTTGCTCTCCGACGCGGCTTCCGCCAGTACGGCCAGGGCCTCCGGCAGCGGGACGTCGAGCGTACGGACCCGGAACGTGTCCCCGATCGCGTCCAGGGCCCGCGCGACCGGAAGCCGGTGCAGCAGCCGGTGGATGGCGCGGACCTGGAGCGGGTAGCGGGCCGTGTCGATCAGCAGGACAAGACCGAAGTCCCAGGGGCTGCCCGCCGGATGCTCGGTGCGCAGCCGCAGGTAGGTCGCCCAGCGGTGGTGCCCGTCGGCGATGAGCGCCTGGTGGCGCGCGAGGTCGGTCCGGATCTCGGCGAGGTCGGCGGGGTCCGTGACGGACCACAGGCGGTGGGCGAAGCCGTCCTCGGTGGTGGTGGCGAGGAGCGGCGGCCGGGTGAGGGTGCGTCCGATGACCGCGCCCGTACCGGTCGGGACTGCCTCCGTAGCGGCGTCCGTAGCGGCGGTGGAGTTCTCGGACCGGTACGTCAGCAGCAGCGGTTCGAGGTTCGCCGCCGTCGTCCGCATCAGGGCCGCCCGGTCCTCCACCACGTCCGCCATCACGTCCTCGTGCGGCAGGACGATCCCGTCGGCCGGGACGGACAGCTCCAGCGCCCCGATGACCCCGCGTTGCAGCAGATCGCCCTTGCGCTGCTCGTAGACGTACAGGGCAGGTTCCGGATCGGCGGCGAGGATGCCCTCCGCCAGCCACCGCGCGAGTGTCTGTGCCGCTTGCAGGTGCCTCTCCCCGGCGGTGGCGGCCTGCGGCAGGATCAGCCGGACGATGTTGTACGGGTCCGCCGACTCCAGGTGGTGGAGTCCGTCGGGCCTGATGACCACGTCGTACGGCGGGGAGGTCACGGCGGACAGGCTGCCCACCCGCTCGGGGACGTAGCGCAGTCCGCGGATCGGGATCAGGCGCAGACCTCTGTTCTCGTCCGGCGGACCTGTGGTGTTCATCCGTGCATCGTATGTGGGGTAAGGGATGAGCGATGATCGGGGGAGATGTCCCGAGCGAGGAGCGGAAGACTCGATGAGCGAGCAGCAGAGCACGACCAGGCCCCGCGGCAGTACGACACCGCTGAACGAGGCGTACGACACGGCTCTGCTCGATCTCGACGGGGTGGTGTACACAGGCGGTGAGGCCATCGCGCACGCGGTGGACGCGCTGGGTACGGCCCGGGAGGCGGGGATGCGTCTGGCGTACGTCACCAACAACGCCCTGCGCCCCCCGGACGCCGTCGCCGCGCACCTGACGGAGTTGGGGGTGCCGGCCGATCCCGCCGATGTGATCACCTCGGCGCAGGCGGTCGCCCGGCTGATCGCCGAGCAGGTGCCCGACGGTTCCAAGGTGCTCGTCATCGGGGGCGAGGGGCTGCGGGTCGCGCTGCGCGAACGCGGCCTCGAACCGGTCGAGTCGGCGGACGACGGGCCGGTCGCGGTGGCGCAGGGGTACGGAGGGCCCGACCTGGCCTGGGGGCGGTTCGCGGAGGCCGGTTACGCGATCGCCCGGGGCGTGCCGTGGTTCGCCTCCAACACGGATCTGACGATTCCGAGCGCGCGGGGCATCGCGCCGGGCAACGGCGCGGCCGTCGAGGTCGTGCGGATCGCGACGGGCGCGGAGCCGCGGGTCGCGGGGAAGCCGCTGCCTCCGATGCACCGCGAGACGATCCTCCGTACGGGGGCGGAGCGGCCGTTGGTCGTCGGGGACCGGCTGGACACGGACATCGAGGGCGCGTTCAACGGCGGGGTCGACTCGCTGCTGGTCCTGACCGGGGTGACGGACGCGGCGCGCCTGCTCGCGGCGGTGCCCGCGCACCGGCCGACGTATGTGGACGCGGATCTGCGGGGGTTGCTGACCGGGCAGCCCGAAGTCGCCGAGGTGGAAGGCGGGTTCGGCTGCGGGGGATGGACGGCGTCCGTGCGGGGCGGCGAGTTGGCGCTCGCGGGGGACGGCGGGGCGATGGACGGGCTGCGGGCGCTGTGCGCGGCGGCGTGGACCCACGCGGGGGAGGGGGCGGCCGACCTGGACGCGGGCAAGGCGCTGGCCAAGCTCGACCTGTAGGGCTGTGGGGCTGTGGGGCTGTGGGGCTGTAGGGCGGGTACGGGGCTGATGGCGCGAGGCTGGTGGGGCGAAGCCGGTGGTACGGGCCCGGCGGTGCGGGCCCGTCCCCTCAGGCGTCCTCGTCCGCCTGGAGCAGCTGGTCCTCCGAGGTCCCGCGCCGCCAGTAGCCGGTGAACTTCACGGCCCTGCGGTCGAATCCGCGCTCCGCGACGAGGTGGCGCCGTACCGCCTTCACCGTCGCCGACTCACCGGCGACCCACGCGTACGGCGTGCCCGGCGGCAGGGTGGCGGCGCGGATCGCGTCGGCGGTGGTGGGGGAGTCGCCGTGTGTGTCCCGTACCAGCCAGGTGATCTCGGCGTCGGCCTTGGTGGGGAGGTCCTGGCGGTCCTCCCGGTCGTGGAGGTCGATCCAGACGCGGGCCGGGATGCCGGGCGCCAGGGATTCGAGGATGCCGGCGAGGGCGGGGAGCGCGGAGGCGTCGCCGGTGAGCAGGATCCAGTCGGCGGTCTCGGGCGGGCGGAAGTCGTAGCCGAGGTTGTCCTCCTCCACGGGGGCGAGGAGACCGAGCCGGGCGCCGGGGGCCGCCGCACCGGCCCAGCGTGCGGCGGGTCCGGCCGCCGGGTCGTCCGCGCCGCCGTGCAGCGCGAAGTCGACGACCACCTCGGAGGGTTCGCGGCGCAGTTCGCGGACGGTGTACGTCCGCATGATGCCGCGGACGTCCGGGTCGAGCGCGCGCCAGTTCTCGTACCAGTCGTCGGAGTCCGTCTCCATGGGCGGCATGACGGGTCTGTCCTGGCCGGGGTGCGGCAGGAAGAGCTTGACGCGCTGGTCGCGGCCCGCCGTGGCCATGGCGGCGAGGCCGGCGCCGCCGAGGACGACGCGGAGCATGCCGGGGGTGATCCGCTCGGTGCGGATCACATGGACGTCGAAGTACCGGTACGGGACGTGGGAGACGGTGCTCATACGATGCCCTTCCTCGATGTTTTGCGAGGGTAGGCTAACCTAACCACGTGTGGGTCGACAGTCCCCCCGAACAGAGCCGGGCGCAGAGCCGGGCGTCCCTGGCGCGGCAGCCGGACGCCTCGGGCCCCCGCTCCCGCCTCGGGCCCCCGCTCCCGGCGCCGCCTGCGCGCGGCCGGGCTGCTGGTCTCCGTGGGTGTCCTGCTGCTGGTCTGCGTGGCGAGCATCGCGATCGGCGCCAAGTCCGTCCCCCTGGGGGACGTGTGGCACGGGCTGTTCCATGACACCGGCACCGGGAACGACGTGATCGTCTCGGACGTACGGCTGCCCCGGACCGTCCTCGGAGTGCTCGTCGGAGCCGCCCTGGGCCTCTCCGGGGCCGTGATGCAGGGCCTGACCCGTAACCCGCTCGCGGAGCCCGGCCTGTTGGGCGTGAACGCGGGGGCGTCCGCCGCCGTCGTCTCCGCCATCAGCTTCCTCGGCGTCACCTCGGTCACCGGCTATGTGTGGTTCGCCTTCCTCGGCGCGGGGGTCGTCTCGGCGGCCGTGTACGTCCTCGGCGGCACCCGGGGGGCCACGCCCGTACGTCTCGCGCTCGCGGGCACCGCCGCGACGGCCGCCCTCTACGGCTACGTCAACGCCGTCCAGTTGCTCGACTCGGCCGCGCTCGACCGGCTGCGGTTCTGGACCGTCGGCTCGCTCGCGTCGGCCGATCTGCCGACCGTCGGCAAGGTGGGGCCGTTCATCGCCGCCGGGGTGGTGGTCGCCGCGCTGATCGCCCGGCCGCTGAACGCCATGGAGCTGGGCGACGACACCGCCCGCGCGCTCGGCGCGCACCTGACCCGTACCCGCGTTCTCGCCATGCTCTCCGTCACGCTGCTGTGCGGCGCGGCGACCGCCGCGTGCGGGCCGGTCGTCTTCGTCGGGCTGATGGTGCCGCACCTCGTACGCGCCCTCACCGGCCCCGACATGCGGTGGATCCTGCCGTACGCGGCCGTCCTGTCGCCGGTCCTGCTGCTGGGCGCGGACGTGCTCGGCCGGGTGGTCGCCCGGCCCTCGGAACTCCAGGTCGGGATCGTCACCGCGCTGGTCGGCGGGCCCGTCTTCATCCATCTCGTACGGCGCAAGAGGATGGCCCGGCTGTGACCGCGTCCTCCGGCGGGGTGCGGGCGATACGGACGCCCGGCGGCCTGTCCGTACGGTTCGACCGCCGGGCCGCCCTCGTCGTCCTGCTGCTCACCGCCGCCGCGCTGGCCACCACAGTGGTGCTCGTCGGCCACGGCGACCACCCCCTGTCCCCCCGTGACGTCGTCGCCACCCTGCTCGGGAACGGCACGCCCGCCCAGGAGTTCATCGTCAGGGAGGTACGGCTGCCGCGCGTCCTGGTGGGGCTGCTGGTCGGCGCGGCCCTCGGCATCGGGGGCGCCGTCTTCCAGTCCGTCACCCGCAATCCGCTCGGCAGCCCCGATGTCATCGGCTTCGGGCAGGGGGCGGCCGTCGGCGCGCTGAGCGTGATCGTCCTCTTCCACGGCGGGGCGGTCGCCGTCGCGGGCGGCGCGGTCGTCGGCGGGACCGCGACCGGGATCGCGGTCTACCTGCTGGCGTGGAAGCGCGGGGTGCACGGCTACCGGCTGGTGCTCGTCGGGATCGGCGCGGCGGCCATGCTCACCGCCGCCAACCAGTACCTGGTCACCAAGGCCGACCTGGTCGACGCGACCCGGGCCGTCCTGTGGATGACCGGTTCGCTCGACGGGCGCGACTGGGCACAGGTGTGGCCGCTGCTCGTCCTGTGCGCGGTCCTCGTCCCGCTGATCCTCGGGTACGGACGGCCGCTGCGGATGCTGGAGATGGGCGACGACGCGGCGTACGCGCTCGGGGTACGGGTCGAGCGCACCCGGCTCGTCCTGATGGGCGCGGCCGTGGTGCTGGTCGCCGCGGCGACCGCCGCCGCCGGGCCCCTCTCCTTCGTGGCGCTCAGCGCGCCCCAGCTGGTCCGCCGGCTCACCCGCTCGCCCGGTCCCCAGCTGGGCCCGGCCGCCGTGATGGGCGCGGTCCTGCTGCTCGTCGCGGACCTGCTGGCCACCTCGGCGTTCGGGGACCGGCAGTTGCCCGTGGGGGTGGTGACGGGGGTGCTCGGCGGGTGCTATCTGCTGTGGCTGCTGGTCGCCGAGCGCAGGGCGGGGCGCGTGTGAGAAGGGCCCGTGCGACGGCGCGTACCCATAGGACAGCGCGTACCCAAACGACAGCTCGTACCGACCAGAACCCCGCCCCCGGAAGCAGGAGCACGACCATGCAGCGCCTCACCGCGGAAGCCGTGACCCTCGGCTACGACCGGCGGGTCATCGCCCGCGACCTGTCCGTGGCGATCCCCGACCACTCCTTCACGGTGATCGTCGGGCCGAACGCCTGCGGCAAGTCGACCCTGTTGCGCGCGCTCTCCCGGATGCTCAGGCCCACCCGGGGACAGGTCCTGCCGGACGGTACGGCCCTCCACACGATGCCCGCCAAGAAGGTCGCCAGGACCCTCGGCCTGCTGCCGCAGTCCTCCCTCGCGCCCGACGGCATCACCGTGGCCGACCTCGTGGCGCGCGGCCGCTACCCGCACCAGGGCACGCTGCGCCAGTGGTCGCCCGACGACGAGCGGATCGTCGGGGAGTCGATGGCGTCGACCGGCGTCGCGGACCTGGCGGGGCGCCATGTCGACGAACTGTCCGGCGGGCAGCGCCAGCGCGTCTGGATCGCGATGGCGCTCGCCCAGCGGACCCCGCTGCTGCTGCTCGACGAGCCCACCACGTTCCTGGACATCCAGCACCAGATCGATGTGCTCGACCTCTGCGCCGAGCTGCACGAGACGGGCGGCCGCACCCTGGTCGCCGTCCTGCACGACCTCAACCACGCGGCCCGCTACGCCACCCACCTCATCGCGATGCGCGACGGGGAGATCGTCGCGCAGGGCCCGCCGGCGGAGATCGTCACCGCGGCCCTGGTGGAGCGGGTGTTCGGGCTGCGCTGCCAGGTGATCGAGGACCCGGAGACGGGCACCCCCCTGGTCGTCCCGGCGAGCCGGGAACGCCGGGCGCCGGCCGTCAGAGCAGCGCGCGCAGGCGCAGCAGGTCCCGGAAGCCCGCCTCCAGCCTGACCCGTCCCGAGGCCCAGGCGCGCGCGAAGTGCAGCTCGCCGTCGACCAGCGCCACCAGGTCGTCCCCCGTCATCGCCAGGCGGATCTGCGCCTTGTCGGGCGGCGGCCCCGGCACGCTGTCCCTCACCTCGATCCGGCCGCCCACCAGCTCGCCCCGGAACGTGAGGTCCAGATCGGTGATGTGGCAGCTCAGGGAACGGTCGAAGCCGGCCGCGGTACGGATGTCCCCGTCCGCGCCCGCCAGATTGTCCGAGAGCTTCTCGAGTGCGCTGCGGCACTCCTCCTTCGTCGCCATCGTGAGCGACGGTACCGCAGGGCTTCGGGGTAGCGTCTGGGCATGAACGACTCCGTGGCGGACCCGCACGACTCCCCGGCGCCCCCGGCCGGTCCCGACCCCGGGCAGGAGCCCGGCACGACCAGCTCCCCGGCGCCCGCCTCACCGCCCGCCTTCGAGCCGGCCGCCCCCCGGCCGCTCGGGGTGGAACGGGTGCCGACCGGCGACCCCGCCGCGGACGAGCTGCTCACGCGGCTGGCCGACGCCGACCACCTCCCCGCCGACGGGCACCAGGAGGTGTACGAGGATGTGCACCGGGGGCTGCGCGACGCGCTGACCGCGCTCGACGCACGCCCGGCCCCGCAGGGACCCCCGGCGCCCCCGGCGACCTCTCACGCGTACGACCACAGGAGCTGAACCGAACGTGGCAGGACTGGCACGCCGCCGTCTCGATGCCGAACTGGTACGCCGCAAACTCGCCCGCTCCCGCGAGCACGCGAGCCAGCTGATCGCCGCGGGCCGGGTGAAGGTCGGCGGTGCCGTCGCGACCAAACCCGCCACCCAGGTGGAGACCAGCGCCGCCGTGGTCGTCACCGAGGACGACGGCGACCCCGACTACGTGTCACGCGGCGGGCACAAACTCGCGGGCGCGCTCGCCGCGTTCACCCCCCTCGGCCTCACCGTCGAGGGCCGCAGGGCCCTGGACGCCGGCGCCTCCACGGGCGGCTTCACGGACGTGCTGCTGCGGGCCGGGGCCGGCCACGTGGTCGCGGTCGACGTCGGATACGGACAACTCGCCTGGTCGCTCAGGGGCGATGAACGGGTCACCGTCAAGGACCGTACGAACGTGCGGGAGTTGACGCTCGACCAGATCGGAGGTGAGCCCGTGGACGTGATCGTGGGTGACCTCTCGTTCATCCCGCTCGGCCTGGTGCTGCCCGCGATGGTGCGCTGCGCCGCCCCCGGCGCGGACCTCGTCCTGATGGTCAAACCACAGTTCGAGATCGGCAAGGAGCGGCTGGGCAACGGAGGTGTCGTCCGCAGCCCCGAGCTGCGCGCGGAGACCGTACGGGCCGTGGCCCGGCGGGCCGCCGCGCTGGGCCTCGGGGTGCGCGGTGTCACCGCCAGTCCGCTGCCCGGGCCCTCCGGGAACGTCGAGTACTTTCTGTGGCTCCACGCCGGAGCGCCCGAACTCGATCCGGCGGACGTCGACCGTGCAGTGGCGGAGGGACCCCGTTGACCACGAACACGACCTTGACCCCGAACACGACCTTGACCGCGGACACCACCTTGACCGCGAACACCGGCGACACCATGAACATCACCGGCGAACCACGTACCGTCTTCCTCCTCGCGCACACCGGCAGACCCGCGGCCATCCGCAGCGCGGAACTGGTCGTGACCGGGCTGCTGCGCAACGGCATCGGGGTACGGGTGCTGGCGGGCGAGGCCGTCGACCTGCCGCTGCCGTCGTCCGTGGAGACCGTTCCCGAGGCCACCCCCGGTGTCCTCGAAGGCTGTGAGCTGCTGATCGTGCTCGGCGGCGACGGCACGTTGCTGCGCGGCGCCGCGTTCGCCCGCGCCTCCGGTGTGCCGATGCTCGGCGTCAACCTCGGCCGGGTCGGGTTCCTCGCCGAGGCGGAGCGCGACGACCTGGACAAGGTGGTCGCCCGGGTCGTCAGCCGGGACTACGAGGTCGAGGAGCGGATGACGATAGACGTCGTCGTGCACAGCAACGGCGACGTCGTCCACCGGGACTGGGCCCTCAACGAGGCCGCCGTCCAGAAGGTGTCGCCCGAACGGATGCTGGAGGTCGTCCTGGAGATCGACGGCCGCCCGGTCACCGGCTTCGGCTGCGACGGCATCATCTGCGCCACCCCTACCGGCTCGACGGCGTACGCCTTCTCGGCCGGCGGGCCCGTGGTGTGGCCCGAGGTGGAGGCGCTGCTGATGGTGCCGATCAGCGCCCACGCGCTGTTCGCGAAGCCGCTGGTCACCTCGCCGACCACCGTCCTGGCGGTGGAGGTGCAGCCGAACACCCCCAACGGGGTCCTGTGGTGCGACGGGCGCAGGACCGTCGAGCTGCCGCCGGGCGCGCGGGTGGAGGTGCGGCGCGGGGCCGTGCCCGTACGGCTGGCCCGGCTTCACCACGCTTCCTTCACGGACCGGCTGGTGGCCAAGTTCGCGCTGCCGGTCTCCGGCTGGCGCGGGGCGCCGCACTGAGCCGTACCGGCGGGCGTGCGCAGGTCAGGGCGGGTGCCTGAGGTACGGAGAGGGCCGCGCGACCGGTCGTACGGAAGGCTGGACACCGTACGTCCGTGCGAATGGGGGGTGGGGTCCGTCGCACGGCGGCCCCCGGACCTCGTATGGTCATGACCGTGTTGGAGGAGATGCGGATACGGTCGCTCGGGGTCATCGACGACGCGGTCGTCGAGCTGTCGCCCGGCTTCACGGCGGTGACCGGTGAGACCGGCGCGGGCAAGACCATGGTCGTCACCAGCCTCGGGCTGCTGCTCGGCGGACGGGCCGACGCCGCCCTGGTGCGGATCGGCGCGAAGGCGGCGGTCGTCGAGGGGCGGATCACGCTGTCCCCGGGCGATCCGGCGGCGGTACGGGCCGAGGAGGCCGGTGCCGAGCTGGACGACGGCGCGCTGCTCATCAGCAGGACCGTCTCGGCCGAGGGGCGCTCGCGCGCCCACATCGGCGGGCGTTCCGTGCCGGTGGGGGTGCTGGCCGAGCTGGCGGACGACCTCGTCGCCGTACACGGCCAGACCGACCAGCAGGGCCTCCTGCGGCCCGCGCGGCAGCGGCAGGCCCTCGACCGGTACGCGGGCGCGACGGTCACGGACCCGCACGCCACGTACGCGGCGGCCTACCGCAGGCTGCGGGCGGTCGCCACCGAGGTGGACGAACTGACCACCCGCGCCAGGGAACGGGCGCAGGAGGCCGACCTGCTGCGCTTCGGCCTGGCGGAGATCGCCGGGGTCGAACCGCTGCCGGGCGAGGACGTCGAACTGGCCGCCGAGGCCGAGCGGCTGGGCCACGCGGAGGCGCTGGCCTCCGCCGCGTCCGTCGCCCACGCGGCGCTCGCGGGCAACCCCGAGGACCCGGAGGCCGTCGACGCGACCACGCTCGTCGGGGGCGCGGGACGGGCCCTGGACGCCGTACGGGCGCACGATCCGGCCCTCGCCGGGCTCGCCGAGCGGATGGGGGAGATCTCCATCCTGCTGGCGGACGTGGCCGGGGAGCTGGCGGGATACGCCGACAACCTGGACGCCGATCCGCTGCGGCTGGCCGCGGTGGAGGAGCGCCGGGCGTCCCTCACCTCCCTGACCCGCAAGTACGGCGTGTACGGCAAAGATATCGACGGTGTCCTCGTCTGGGCCGAGGAGAGCACGGCGCGGCTGGCCGAACTGGAAGGCGACGACGAGCGGATCGGCGAGCTGACGGCGGAGCGGGACGCGCTGCGCGCCGAACTGTCCGGCCTCGCCCAGGCGTTGACCGACGCCAGGTCGGCGGCGGCGGCGCTCTTCGCGGAGGCCGTCACGGCGGAGCTGGCCTCGCTGGCCATGCCCCACGCGCGGGTGTCGTTCGACATCCGGCAGACGGAGGCGGCCGACGAGACGTCCGGCATCGAGGTGGGCGGCCGGTCGGTCGTGTACGGCCCGCACGGCGTCGACGAGATCGAACTGCTCCTGGCCCCGCACCCGGGCGCCCAGCCCCGGCCGATCGCCAAGGGCGCCTCGGGCGGTGAGCTGTCCCGCGTGATGCTCGCCGTGGAGGTGGTCTTCGCGGGCTCCGACCCGGTGCCGACGTACCTCTTCGACGAGGTCGACGCGGGGGTCGGCGGCAAGGCGGCGGTCGAGGTGGGCCGCCGGCTGGCCAAACTCGCCCAGTCCGCGCAGGTGGTGGTGGTCACCCACCTCCCCCAGGTCGCGGCGTTCGCCGACCGCCAGCTGCTGGTCGAGAAGACCAACGACGGCTCGGTGACGCGCTCGGGTGTGACGGTCCTGGAAGGCGAGGACCGGGTAAGGGAGTTGTCGCGGATGCTCGCGGGGCAGGAGGACTCGGAGACGGCCCGCGCCCACGCCGAGGAACTCCTCGCCACGGCCCGCGCCGACGGCCCGCGCGGCGGCTGACCTCCCTCTCCACGTGTCACCCGGTTGGGTGAATCCGGCGGGGGAGTTGAGGCGGCGGACACACGAACGACGCATCCGCGGTGTCGGAACGTGCGTACGGACTGGCATCCTTGACGTACCCCCCGATCCCGACCCAGGAGCCTTGGCCACGTGACACCACTGCGTACGGTCCAGGTGCTCGGCGGCGGCAGCGCGGGCAGCAGTGCGCACGTCCGCTCCCTGGCGGCCGGCCTGGTCGCCAGGGGAGTGCGCGTGACCGTGTGCGCCCCCGCCGATCTGGAGCGCTCGTACGACTTCGGCGGCGCCGGGGCCCACCACGTACCGGTACCGAGGCGCGGGGACCCGGCGGCGGTCGCCGCGCTGCGGGCGGTCTGCGCGGGCGCCGACGTGGTGCACGCGCACGGACTGCACGCCGCCGCGCGGACCGCGCTCGCGCTGGGCGGGCAGCGGGTGCCGCTCGTCGTCACCTGGCACACCCGCTCGCAGGGCGAGGGCGCGCGCGGATCACTGATGCGGCTGCTGGAGCGACGGGTCGTCAGGACGGCGGCGGTGGTCCTCGGCACCTCCTCGGAGCTGGTCGACCAGGCCCGGGAGCGCGGGGCGCGCGACGCCCGGCTCGCCCCGCTCGCGGTGCCGGCCGCGCGCCCGCTCCCCGACGGCCCACGGAACAAGGCCCGCGCCGAACTGGGCGCGGCCGACCGCCCGTTGCTGATGGCCGTCGGCGCGCTCGTCCCGCATCAGGGGTACGACACCCTGCTCGACGCGGCCGCCGCGTGGCGCGGCCTCGACCCCGTCCCGCTGCTCGTCGTCGCGGGCGAGGGCCGGGAGCGGGCGCGGCTCCAGCGCCGTATCGACAGCGGGGACCTGCCCGTCCACCTGGTCGGCCGCCGCGACGACGTCGGCGAACTCCTCGACGCCGCCGACCTGGTGCTGCTCTCCAGCCGCTGGGAGGCCCGCTCCGTCCTCGCGCAGGAAACGCTGCGCCTCGGCGTGCCGCTGGTCGCCACGGCGGTCGGCGGCAACCCCGATCTGGTGGGCGACGCGGCGGAGTTGGTGCCGTACGGCGACTCGGTGGCGCTCTCGGCGGCGGTGGTACGGCTCCTCGGCGACGCGGACCGGAGGAAGGAACTCGCCGCGGCGGGCCGGGCGCAGGCGGCGACGTGGCCGACGGAAGAGGATTCGATCGCTCAGATGCTCAGCGTCTACGACGAGTTGACGCAGCCGCGACGGGTGCGCTGAGCGGGGCGTCGCTGTGTCGCCCGGCGGGCCTGATCAGGGCGCGTGGCGGCGGGCGCGCAGCGCCAGGCTCAGGGCCAGGACCGTCTGCGGGTCGTCCAGGTCCGTGCCCAGCAGCTCCGCGATCCGCGCCAGCCGGTTGTACAGCGTCTGGCGGTTCAGATGCAGCTCGCGCGCCGTCTCCGCCTTGCGGCCCGCGTGCGCCAGGAAGACCTCCAGGGTAGGCAGCAGAGCCGGCCGCGCGGTCCTGTCGTGGGCGCGCAGCGGGCCGATCGCGCGGTCCACGAAGGCCGCCAGGTCCGGGTGGTCCCGCAGCCGCCACAGCAGCAGGTCGATGTCCAGGCGGCGGGCGTCGTACCACGGCAGGTCGGTGAGGCCCTGCGCCGCCGTCGCGGTCTCGGCCGCGTGCCGCAGCCCCGCGCTCGCCGCCGCCCAGTTGCCGGGCACCCCGACCACCACGACCGGCGGCTGCGCGCCCGGCCGCTCCAGGCCCGCGCGCTCCACACCGGCCCGCAGCGCCGTCGCGACCCGGTCCGCCACCGCCGTACGCTCACCGTCGGAGCGCAGCCCCAGCAGCAGCGGCACCCGGCCCTCCACCGGACGTACCCCCAGCAGCACCGGCACACCCACGGAGGACAGCTCTTCCAGTACGGCTCTCGCCAGCAGCGCCCAGTTGCCGGACGGCGCCAGCTCCGAGGCCAGCCGCATCACCACGGGGAGCAGCGGCCCGTCGCCCGGCCGGAAGCCCAGCACCCTCGCCTGCGCGGGCGCGTCCTCGGCGCGGATGCGGCCCCCGGCGAGATCCGTCAGGAAGTCGCCGCGCCCCCGCGCCGCCAGTTCTTCGTCCTGGCGGGCCTGCATCAGCACCACCGCCAGGATGCCCGCCGCGCGTTCCGCCGCCATCCGGTGCACCGGCAGCAGCGGCGCCGACACGGCGGGGAGGACCAGCCGGGCCCGTACCGCGCCCGAACCGTGCCCGCCGCCCGGCACGTCCACCAGCACGGCGCCCGCCGGCGGCCCCGCCGCGCGGGCCGCGCGCTGCCCGCGCAGCCCCTCCCAGATCTGGAGCGGATCGGCGGCGGCGGGCGCCGAGGCGGGCCCCGCCGCCGGGGCCGCCGCGTAGAGCAGCCGTCCCTCCGCCGTCTCCAGGAAGACCGGATTGGCCGCGAAGTCGGCGAGGATCCGCAGCACCTGCGGCACCCCGCCCCCGTCGAGCAGCGCCTCCGTACAGCGCCGGTGGACCTCCTCGGCCCGGCGCAGCAGTGCGTAGTGCCCGTTGACGATCTCGGTGTGCACCTCTTCGGTCACCGTCACGAAGGGCACCTCGCGGTGGAGCTGCACGAGCGGCAGCCCGGCCGCCCCGGCCGTCTCCACGAGCGTGGCGGGCAGCCGGTCGAACCGCGGCCCCAGCTCGACCACGAGCGCCGCGATCCCCCGCTCGGCGAGCGCGCGGACGAAGGCCCGCTGCTCGGCGGGCCGGGTGCCGAGGCCCAGTCCTGTGGTGAGGAGCAGCTCGCCGCCCTTGAGGAGCGAGGCGATGTTCGGGACCTCCCCGGCGTGCACCCAGCGCACCGTACGGTTCAGCCGGTCCGCGCCCGCGACGACCTCGGGCAGCCCGGCACGGAGTCCTGGCAGCTCCAGCGCGCGCTGCACGGTGATCCCGTCCTGGCTCTCCATAGAAGCGGAGGCTACCCGTACCGGTACGTTCCGGTCACCGCCCGCCGAGTCCGCCCACGCACGTGGGGCCCCGCCCGGAAGGACGGGGCCCCACACGCGTGCGGTGCCGCTCAGCCCCCGTAAGCGCCCGACGCCGTCAGGCGCAGTGCCGTGTCGATCAGGGGCACGTGGCTGAACGCCTGCGGGAAGTTGCCGACCTGGCGCTTGAGGCGCGGGTCCCACTCCTCCGCCAGCAGGCCCAGGTCGTTGCGCAGGTCCAGCAGCTTCTCGAAGAGCTTGCGGGCCTCGTCGACGCGGCCGATCATCGCGAGATCGTCGGCGAGCCAGAACGAGCACGCGAGGAAGGCGCCCTCGTCGCCCTCCAGGCCGTCCACGCCCGCCTCGGAGCCGGTGGTCGGGTAGCGCATGATGAAGCCGTCCTCCGTGGACAGCTCCCGCTGGATCGCCTCGATCGTGCCGATGACGCGCTTGTCGTCCGGGGGGAGGAAGCCCATCTGCGGGATCAGCAGCAGCGACGCGTCCAGCTCCTTGGAGCCGTACGACTGCGTGAAGGTGTTCCGCTCCTTGTCGTACCCCTTCTCGCAGACATCGTGGTGGATGTCGTCCCGCAGTTCGCGCCAGCGCTCCAGCGGCCCGTCCGCGTCCCCGGACTCGATGAGCTTGATCGTGCGGTCGACCGCGACCCACGCCATCACCTTCGAGTGGACGAAGTGCCGGCGCGGCCCGCGGACCTCCCAGATGCCCTCGTCCGGCTGGTCCCAGTGCTTCTCCAGGTAGCGGATCAGCTTCAACTGGAGCAGCGAGGCGTAGTCGTTGCGGGCCAGGCCCGTCATGTGCGCCAGGTGCAGCGCCTCGGTGACCTCGCCGTACACGTCCAGCTGGAGCTGGTGCGCGGCGCCGTTGCCGACCCGGACCGGGCCCGAACGCTCGTACCCCGGCAGCCAGTCCAGCTCCGCCTCGCCCAACTCCCGCTCACCGGCGATGCCGTACATGATCTGGAGGTTCTCCGGGTCGCCCGCGACGGCCCGCAGCAGCCACTCGCGCCAGGCGCGGGCCTCCTCGCGGTAGCCGGTGCGCAGCAGCGAGGAGAGTGTGATCGCGGCGTCGCGCAGCCAGGTGTAGCGGTAGTCCCAGTTCCGGACGCCGCCGATCTCCTCCGGCAGGGAGGTCGTCGGGGCGGCGACGATGCCGCCCGTCGGCGCGTACGTGAGGGCCTTGAGGGTGATCAGCGAGCGGACCACTGCCTCTCTGTAAGGGCCGTGATACGTACAGTGCTCGACCCATTCACGCCAAAAATCTGACGTGGCGTCCAGCGAGCCCTCGGGGTCGGGCAGCGCGGGCGGCTCTTTGTGCGAGGGCTGCCAGCTGATGGTGAAGGCGACGCGGTCGCCGGGCGCCACGGTGAAGTCGGAGTACGTCGTGAGGTCCTTGCCGTACGTCTCCGTCTCGGTGTCCAGCCAGACCGAGTCGGGGCCCGCGACGGCGACCGTACGGTTGTCGACCTTGTGGACCCACGGGGTCACCCGGCCGTAGCTGAACCGCATCCGCAGGGCGGAGCGCATGGGCACCCGGCCGCTGACGCCCTCCACGATCCGGATGAGCTGCGGGGCGCCGTCACGGGGCGGCATGAAGTCCGTCACGCGGACCGTGCCGCGCGGCGTGTCCCACTCCGATTCCAGGATCAGTGAATCCCCGCGGTAGTGGCGCCGCGCGGCCCTCGGGGGCTCGGAACCCGCCGCGTACGCGGGTCCGAGCCGCCAGAAGCCGTGCTCGTCCGTGCCGAGCAGGGCCGCGAAAACGGCGTGTGAGTCGAAGCGGGGCAGGCACAGCCAGTCGACTGTGCCGTCCCGGCAGACCAGGGCGGCGGTCTGCATGTCTCCGATGAGTGCGTAATCCTCGATGCGCCCGGCCACGTGCATCTCCAGTCGAACGGCCACGTTCGCCCCGAAGGGCGATAACTGCGGTCTAAGGGTCGTTGACGAGCATGTTTTCCGGGAACACGGGCGGGGTGGTGCCGTTTGCCGGCCTGCATCGGCAGCGAATGTCCGAGCAGGATACGACGCACCTCGGAGTTCCGCGCCACGCTCCCGGCAACATGGGTCCGCCGAACGGGTGAGCCAAGGGTGACGCGGCGGGAATCCCGGGGAATCCGGGGGAATCCGGCGGGACCCGCGGGGCGGGGCCGCCGCCGCCGTGTGGCCGGAACCAGCCTCCCTTCGGCGCTGATACCCTGGTAGCCCGTGGACCGGTGGACTCCCTTGCTCAGCAATGAGGCCCCGAACCCGCAGCGACGGTGGCCTCCCGGAGAATCCCTCCGAGACTCTCAGGGCCCGGCACCGGCACGCACCTCAGACCGCGACCACGGGAGCCCCGTCTTGGCCATGCCGAACCGATCCTCGACACCCTCGACGACCAAGCACATCTTCGTCACCGGGGGTGTCGCGTCCTCCCTCGGCAAGGGCCTGACCGCCTCCAGTCTGGGTGCGCTGCTCAAGGCGCGCGGCCTGCGGGTCACCATGCAGAAGCTCGACCCGTACCTGAACGTCGACCCCGGCACGATGAACCCGTTCCAGCACGGTGAGGTGTTCGTCACCAACGACGGCGCCGAGACCGACCTGGACATCGGCCACTACGAGCGCTTCCTCGACGTCGACCTCGACGGCTCGGCCAACGTCACCACCGGCCAGGTCTACTCGACGGTCATCGCCAAGGAGCGGCGCGGTGAGTACCTGGGCGACACGGTCCAGGTCATCCCGCACATCACCAACGAGATCAAGCACCGCATCCGGCGGATGGCGACCGACGACGTCGACGTCGTGATCACCGAGGTCGGCGGCACGGTCGGCGACATCGAGTCCCAGCCTTTCCTGGAGACCGTGCGCCAGGTGCGCCACGAGGTGGGCCGCGACAACGTGTTCGTGGTCCACATCTCCCTGCTGCCGTACATCGGCCCGTCCGGCGAGCTGAAGACCAAGCCGACCCAGCACTCGGTCGCCGCGCTGCGGAGCATCGGCATCCAGCCCGACGCGATCGTGCTGCGCGCCGACCGGGACGTGCCGCTGTCCATCAAGCGCAAGATCTCGCTGATGTGCGACGTGGACGAGGACGCCGTCGTCGCCGCGATCGACGCCAAGTCGATCTACGACATCCCCAAGGTCCTGCACACCGAGGGCCTGGACGCCTATGTCGTACGGAAGCTGGACCTGCCGTTCCGTGACGTGGACTGGACGGTCTGGGACGACCTGCTGGACCGCGTCCACAACCCCGACCACGAGGTCACGGTCGCGCTGGTCGGCAAGTACATCGACCTCCCCGACGCGTACCTGTCGGTGACCGAGGCCATCCGCGCGGGCGGCTTCGCCAACCGGGCGCGCGTCACGGTCAAGTGGGTCACCTCGGACGACTGCAAGACCCCGGCGGGCGCCGCGCGGCAGCTGGAGGACGTGGACGGGATCCTGATCCCGGGCGGCTTCGGCGAGCGGGGTGTGACCGGCAAGGTCGGCGCGATCCGGTACGCCCGCGAGAACAAGGTGCCGCTGCTGGGCTTGTGCCTGGGCCTCCAGTGCATCGTGATCGAGGCGGCGCGCAACGTCGCGGAGATCCCGGACGCCAACTCCACCGAGTTCGACTCCGGTACGGCGCACCCGGTGATCTCCACGATGGAGGAGCAGCTCGCGTACGTGGAAGGCGCCGGGGACCTCGGCGGCACGATGCGGCTCGGCCTCTACCCGGCGAAGCTCGCCGAGGGTTCCATCGTGCGGGAGGTGCACGCCGGGGAGCCGTACGTGGAGGAGCGCCACCGCCACCGCTACGAGGTCAACAACGCGTACCGCGCGGAGCTGGAGAAGAAGGCCGGCCTGGTCTTCTCCGGTACGTCCCCGGACAACAAGCTCGTCGAGTACGTCGAGTACCCCCGCGAGGTGCACCCGTACCTCGTGGCGACCCAGGCGCACCCGGAACTGCGGTCCCGTCCGACCCGGCCGCACCCGCTGTTCGCGGGCCTGGTGAAGGCCGCGGTGGAGCGCCGGGCGGCGCAACTGCGGGACAACTGACCGCCCGGCTGTTAGCGATACGGTAGGCACCGGGGTGCGGGTCCTTCGGGACCGGCGCCCCGGTTTCCGCTGGTGCGCTGCTGTGTGGGAGGACGTTTCATGACCATCGAGGACGCTCCGGAAGAGTGGCGGGTCACCGCGACCACGGTCCCCTTCCGCGGGAACAAGACCAGCGTCCGTACGGATGATGTCGTCATGCCCGACGGCGCGACCGTCTCCCGCGACTACCAGGTGCACCCCGGGTCCGTGGCGATCCTCGCGCTGGACGACGACGGCCGGGTGGTGGTGCTGCGCCAGTACCGGCACCCCGTACGCCACAAGCTCTGGGAGATCCCGGCCGGCCTGCTCGACGTACCGGGCGAGAACCCGCTGCACGCGGCGCAGCGGGAGCTGTACGAGGAGGCGTACGTCAAGGCCGGGGACTGGCGGGTGCTGACGGACGTGTACCCGTCGCCGGGCGGCTCGGACGAGGCGGTACGGATCTTCCTCGCCCGGGACCTGTCGGAGGCGGGGGGCGCGCGCTTCGAGGTCGCCGAGGAGGAGGCGGACATGGAGCTGGCGCGGGTGGAACTCGCCGACCTGGTGCGGGGCGTGATCCGGGGCGAGCTGCACAACACGTGCCTCGCGGTGGGGGTGCTGGCGCTGTCGGCGGTGCTGGCGGGGGACGGGGTCGAGGCGCTGCGTCCGGCGGAGTCGCCGTGGCCGGCGCGGCCGTTCACGTCCTGAGACCTTGGGTCCGCTGCCTCCGGTCTGAAGAAATGCTGATCCGATTGGGGGACTTGTCCGCTCTGCCTCACCCGGTCGGTCGCAGAGAGTGAACTACGCTCGAATCGCCCGCGCGGAAACCCGCCGGGCTCGGCTCGTGCGCAGGCGGACGGAGCGTGGCCCGTGACGGATCAGGCGGTGGACATGGACGCCCTGGGCGGCTCCGCCGCCTCGGACGCGGGGACCGACGGGACGCCGGGCACGCGGGGCGAGCGGGCGGGTGGCGCGGATGGCGCCGGGGGCGCCGGGGGCGCCGGTGCGGGCCGTGGGAAGACCGCGAAGTCCGGGAAGGCCGTGAAGACCGGGGACAACGGAAAGTCCCCCAAGGGCGCGAAGAGCGGCAAGAAGCGCCCCCGGGCGGCGAAGAAGGCGGCCGGCGCGACGGAGCCGGCCGGGGAAGACGTGGGCACGGCGGTGGCGGGTGGGGTGGACGTGACGGACTCCGACGAGGGGCGGGCGGGGCCGCCGTTGTCGGCCGGTACGGGGCCGGTGCCGCCGGACGTGGCTCCCTCGCCCGCCACGGAGGAGCCGGTTGCCGGGCCTCCCGCGCACTCCTCCGCCCCGGACGGCGCGCCCGGCCCGGCGGCCGGCTCTTGTCCTCAATCGCCGGACGGGCTTGAGATTGCCCGGCCCGGGTCGGTTTCTGCGGGCGAGTTGTCGTCGGGTGCTGCGGCGTCGGGCGTGGCGTCAGGCCCGTGTCCTCAATCGCCGGACGGGCTTGGATTTGCCCGGCCGGGGTCGGTTTCTGCGGGCGAGTTGTCGCCGGGGGCTGTGGCTTCGGACGTGGCGCCGAGTCAGGCGTTGCCTGTGGCCTCAGGCGTGGCGTCGGTGTCGGGCGGGGGCGAGGAGGGCTTCCGTACCCAGGGCGAACGCGCGGCCCCCGCCGGGCAGGCGCACGCGCACCCGCCACGGGTCGCCGTCGCCGGGCGGGGTGTGGACGGGATGGCCTACGTGTCGCCCGACGCGCCCGGTGGCGGGGAGGGCGGGCTGTCCCCCGAATTCGGCGCCCCCGGGGACCACCGCATCGATTCCGGGCTCGACGCACCGCACCAGCCCCCGGGCGCCGGGGACGGGACCACCGCGTTCTTCGGGCGGGCCCGTGAGATCAAAGCGCTGCACGAGGACATCGAGCGCGCCGGGCTCAACACGATCTCCGGCCGCAAGGAACCCCGCGCCCGCGTCCTGCTCATCGCCGGGCGCCCCGGCTCGGGCCGTACCGCCCTCGCCCACGAGATCGCCCGCCGGCTCGCGGACCGCTATCCCGACGGAGTCGTACGGGCCCGGCTCACCGAGACCGGTGGTGACGCGGTCCCCACCGAGGCCACCGCCCGCGAGATCCTCACCGCGTTCGGCATCGCGGGCCCGCCCGGCGCGGGCGAGGACCAGCTGTCCGAGATGGTCCGCGAGGCCCTGGCCGTCCGGCGCGTCCTGCTGCTCCTCGACGACGCCGTCGACGCCGAGCAGGTCGACCCCCTCGTCCCCGACAACCCGGACTGCCTCGTCGTCGCCGTCGCGCAGGGCCCGCTCACCGGCATCCCCGACGTCCGGCCCTGCACCCTCGGCGGGATGGACGTGAAGGCCGCCGTCGACCTGCTGGCCCGGTACACCGGAGCCGTACGGATCACCGTCGACCCGCAGGCCGCCGAGGCCCTCGTGGAGGAGTGCGGCGGCCAGCCCGCCGCGCTCGTCCTGGCCGGCGGCTGGCTCGCCGCCCGCCCCACCGCGTCCGTCGCCGACGTGGCCGCCCAGCTGCGCGCCCTGCCCGACGACCCCGGCATGCCCATGGGCGACCGCCCGCTCGCCCGCGTCTTCGGGCTGGTGTACGCGACCCTCGCCCCCTCCACCGCCCGCACACTGCGCCTGCTCGCCCTCGCGCCCACCGGCCTCACCGACGCGCACACCACCTCCGCGCTGGCCGGCTGCTCGGTCACGGACGCCCGTACGACCCTGGACGGCTTCGTGGCCGTGGGGATGCTGCGGCACGCCGGCGACCCGGCGGGGGAGCTGTACGAGGTGCCCGCCTGCCTCGTACCGCTGCTGCGCGCCCTCCTCGTCCACGACCGGCCCGGCGAACTGCGGCTCGCCCGCGCCCGGATGCTGGAGCGGACCGTACGGCTGCTCCAGTCCTGCCGTGCCGTCACCGACCCCGAGGGCTCCGCGGCCCGCAGGAAGCTCTCCGAACTGCCCCGCGCCCTGCGCTTCCCGAACGCCGCCGCCGCCGACGACTGGCTGCGCACCCGGCTCCCCGCGCTGATCGCCTCCGCCCGCCTCGCCGTCGCCGACGGCGAACTGGACACCCTGGCCCGCCGGCTGGTCGCCGCGCTGGTCAGGGCGCTCGCCGCGCACCGGGGCACGGAGGCCGCCGCCCCCGAGCTGTACGGCCTGCACCACCTCGTCCTCGACATCGCGCGGCGGCGCGGCCTGCACCGGGAGCAGGCCGCCGCCCTGCTCAACATCGGCGACCTCGACGCCAGGACGGGCCGTACGCACGACGCGCTGGCCCGCTACCGGGCCGCCCTCGACGCCGGACGGGCCGCCAACGACCACTACGCCACCGGCCGCGCGATGGAATCCGTAGGCGGCGCCCACCAGGACCTGGAGGACTGGCAGCGGGCCGCCGACTGGTACGGCAGGGCGCTCGCCCAGCGGATCGGCCGGGGCGAGCGGGCCGACGAGGCGCGGCTGTACGGCCGCCTCGGCGCGGTCCACGCCTACGCGGGCCGGTACGGCGAGGCGCTGCGCGACTGGCGCGCCGCCGCCGCCGGCCACCGCCGCCTGGGCGATCTCACGGGCCAGGCACGGGCGTTGAGCGAGGCCGCCCGGGTACAGGAGTACGCGGGCCGCCCCTACGAGTCGCTGCGCACCTGCGAGGAGGCGGTGGGCTGGGCGCGGCTCGCCGGGGACGTACGGCTGGAGGCGGCGTTGCAGCTCAGGCTGGCCGACACCCTCGACCGGGTCGGCGACCCGACCGCCGCCCGGCTGCACCGGGCCGTCGCCGACCGGCTCCTTGGAACGGAGGAAGGCGATTCTGCCTACGAAATCCGCAGCACCTCGGCGATGGAATAATGCTTTGCAAGGCTAGACAGGGGGAAGTCCTTCATTAGACTGGGTTCGCCGCATCCACTCGCGGCGTACCCTCCCCTGAGCCAAGGACCGTGATCGACGTGCTGGTCGGTATCCCCCGCGAGGTCAAGAACAACGAGTTCCGCGTGGCCATCACCCCCGCCGGTGTCCACGAACTGGTGCGCCACGGCCACGAGGTCGTCGTCGAGCGGGAGGCCGGCGCCGGCTCCTCGATCACGGACGGCGAGTTCGCCGCCGCCGGTGCCCGGATCCTGGCCACGGCCGACGAGGTCTGGGCCGCCGCCGACCTGGTGCTGAAGGTCAAGGAGCCGATCGCCGAGGAGTACCACCGGCTGCGCAAGGACCAGACGCTCTTCACCTACCTGCACCTCGCCGCGTCCCGCTCCTGCACCGACGCCCTGCTGGACTCCGGCATCACCGCCATCGCGTACGAGACGGTCGAGACCGCGAACCGCGCCCTCCCGCTGCTCGCCCCGATGTCCGAGGTCGCGGGCCGGCTGGCCCCACAGGTCGGCGCGTACCACCTGATGCGCTCGGCCGGCGGGCGCGGTGTCCTGCCGGGCGGCGTCCCCGGTACGGCCCCGGGCCGCGCCGTGGTCATCGGCGGCGGGGTCTCCGGGTGGAACGCCACCCAGATCGCCGTCGGCATGGGCTTCCACGTGACGCTCCTCGACCGGGACATCAACAAGCTCCGCGAGGCGGACCGGATCTTCGGCACCAAGGTCCAGACCATCGTGTCCAACACGTACGAACTGGAGCGCGCGGTCGTCGACGCGGACCTCGTCGTGGGGGCCGTTCTGATCCCCGGCGCCAAGGCGCCGAAACTGGTCACCAACGCGCTGGTCGCCCGGATGAAGCCCGGAAGTGTACTTGTCGACATTGCAATCGATCAGGGCGGCTGCTTCGAGGATTCGCACCCGACGACCCACGCCGACCCGACCTTCCGGGTCCACGACTCGGTCTTCTACTGCGTCGCCAACATGCCCGGCGCGGTGCCCAACACGTCGACCTTCGCGCTCACCAACGCCACGCTCCCGTACATCGTGGAACTGGCCGACCGGGGCTGGGTGGAGGCGCTGCGGCGCGATCCGGCGCTCGCGAAGGGACTCAACACCCATGGCGGTCAGGTGGTTTATCGCGAGGTCGCGGACGCCCATGGGCTGAATCACGCCGAATTGAGCGCGGTTCTCGGCTGACTCGTCAACACGATTCGTCAACATCACGACACCGGCCGGATCTTGCCCCCCGAGGTCCGGCCGGCGGCGTGCCCGGGTGCGCTCGAACGCCGGGTCAACTCGCGGGGAACGTGACTCTTTAACCGATTCGCGCACCCGTGAAACGTGTGGCACCTGCTGTGGTGAGAGGCCTGTGCGCCCTTGACAGAGAGGTGTTCGGTTGCCGACACATCGGGCCGGGTCCGGCGGATTGTGTTGCTGCGGACCGGTGACACGCCATAGAGTCGCCCATCGTCGGCATGGTGCCACGCTGACCTATCGATAAGTTTCCTGGTCACGTCCAAGGAGGTAAGACGACTTGTGAATGAGTCGACATTTACTCCCGGGGGTGGTCAGCCAGGGATGCCTGCGAGGGGCGGGAGCCCGTCGTCCGGGCTGGAGGCTGTCGGCTCCGTCGCTGTCCGCACCTTCGCCACCCACCAGCACACGACAGCCCACCAGATGATGGACGGCCACCACGTGAACGCCATGGCCGGCAACGAGGGCGGGCGAGAGTCCAGCCCATTCGCCGACTACAACGAAGTGCCCGAGGGGCACTTCTACGACCCCGACGCCGAGTACGAGCCCGACCCCGAGTACGCGGCCACCCTCGCACCCGACGCTGCCCGCCAGCGCCGCGAGCGGATCGGCCCCACCGGGCGTCCCCTGCCGTACTTCCCGATCCCAGGCCCGCTGACGGACCACGGCCCCGCGACGATCATCGCGATGTGCAACCAGAAGGGCGGCGTGGGCAAGACCACGTCGACCATCAACCTGGGTGCCGCGCTCGCGGAGTACGGCCGGCGCGTCCTGCTCGTCGACTTCGACCCGCAGGGAGCCCTGTCGGT
This sequence comes from Streptomyces sp. NBC_01317, assembly GCF_035961655.1. Classification (NCBI taxonomy): domain Bacteria; kingdom Bacillati; phylum Actinomycetota; class Actinomycetes; order Kitasatosporales; family Streptomycetaceae; genus Streptomyces; species Streptomyces sp. NBC_01317. Next base: position 6,493,639 of record NZ_CP108393.1, read on the forward strand.
CGGTCTCGGCGTGAATCCGATGGAGCTCGACCTCACCGTCTACAACCTGCTCATGGAGCGGGGCATGGCGGCCGACGAGGTTCTCCTGAAGACGGCGGTCCCCAACATGGACCTGCTGCCGAGCAACATCGACCTCTCCGCCGCGGAAGTGCAGCTGGTGAGCGAGGTGGCGCGCGAGTCCACGCTCCAGCGGGCCCTCAAGCCGCTGCTGCCCGACTACGACTACATCGTGATCGACTGCCAGCCGTCGCTCGGTCTGCTGACCGTGAACGCGCTGACCGCCGCGCACAAGGTGATCGTCCCGCTGGAGTGCGAGTTCTTCGCGCTGCGCGGGGTGGCCCTGCTGACGGAGACCATCGAGAAGGTCCAGGAGCGGCTCAACCCCGACCTGGAGCTCGACGGCATCCTCGCGACGATGTACGACTCCCGTACGGTGCACAGCCGCGAGGTCCTCGCGCGCGTCGTCGAGGCCTTCGACGAGCACGTCTACCACACGGTGATCGGGCGGACCGTGCGCTTCCCGGAGACCACGGTCGCCGGTGAACCGATCACCACGTACGCCTCGAACTCCGTGGGTGCGGCCGCGTATCGCCAGCTCGCCAGGGAGGTGCTCGCCCGGTGTCACGCCGAGTGAGTCTGCCCGGGGCCGACGAGCTGTTCCGTACGACCGGGGGCATGGCGCTCCAGTCGTCGTCGCCCGCGGAGCGGGAGCGGCGGCGCAACGCGAACGCCAACGGCGAGGCGCGGGTGCCGAATCCGGCGGGTCCGGCGGGTTCGGCGGGGGAGGGCGACCCGGCGGACGGTACGCCGCCGTCCGGCGCGGCGGCCTCCTCGACCGCCTCCGCGGCGGAGGAGCACGCGGCCACCGAGCGCGACTCGGCGGAGTCGTCCCGCGGCCGTACGGGCGGGACCGACGGGGACCAGTCGGGACCGGTGAAGAACCGGCGGCCCCAGGAGGCGCAGGGCGGCCAGCAGCGGCGCAGGGGGCGCGGCGCGAACCGCCGTCCCAGCGGGCGTGAACGGCACGACGAGAAGATCACGGTCTATGTCTCGGCCGAGGAACTGATGGACCTGGAGCACGCGCGTCTGGTGCTGCGCGGCGAGCACGGGCTCGCCGTGGACCGCGGGCGGATCGTCCGCGAGGCCGTCGCGGTGGTCCTGGCGGACCTCGAATCGCGGGGCGACGCGAGCATCCTCGTACGGCGCCTGCGCGGGCGCTGAGGATAGCCTGCCGGGGCCGCGCCACCTCCGCCCTCGCCCCCAGGACCCCGATGCCCCCGCCTCCCGACACGACCCGCCCCCCGCGCCGAGCGCTGGGCCGCGGCCCGGGAGCGACCCCTTCGGGGACGCCTGCGGAAGAAACCCCGCCACCCCCCGCCACGAGCACCGAGCCGCAGCCCACCCCTCCGGCAGACGAGCCCACCCGGCCGGTGCGGGACCCCGCGCGTGACGAGCCGGAGCCCACGCCCTCGCCCCGCCCTGCGCCCACCGAGCCGGCAGAGGCCGCCGGGCCGATTCCCGAGACCACGCCCCCACTGGCCGCGACGGAGCCCACGGACGCGTCGCAGGCCGTTCCCGCCGGGCCGGACTCCGTCCCGCCGCCGGCGGGTGCCGCCGGGGACGTGACGGAGGCCACAGACTGCGCCGCGGCGGACGCCGACTCCCGGTTCACCGTGCGGCTCGTCAACTTCGAGGGGCCCTTCGACCTGCTCCTCCAGTTGATCTCCAAGCACAAGATGGACGTCACCGAGGTCGCGCTCTCCAAGGTCACCGACGAGTTCATGGTGCACATCCGGGCCATGGGGCCCGACTGGGACCTCGACCAGACCACCGAGTTCCTCGTCGTCGCCGCGACGCTGCTCGATCTCAAGGCCGCGCGGCTGCTGCCCGCCGCGCAGGTGGAGGACGAGGCCGACCTCGCCCTGCTCGAAGCGCGGGACCTGCTCTTCGCGCGGCTGCTCCAGTACCGCGCGTACAAACGCATCGCCGAGATCTTCCACACCCGCCTCGACGACGAGAGCCGCCGCTACCCCCGTACCGTCGGACTGGAACCCCACCACGCCGAGCTGCTCCCCGAGGTGGTCATCAGCATCGGACCCGAGGGGTTCGCGCGGCTCGCGGTCAAGGCGATGCAGCCCAAGCCCAGGCCGCAGGTGTACATCGACCACATCCACGCGCCCCTGGTCTCCGTACGGGAGCAGGCAGGGCATGTCGTCGCGCTGCTGAGAGAGCGGGGCGAGGTCAGCTTCCAGGTGCTCACCGAGGACGCCGCCGACACCCTCACCGTCGTCGCCCGCTTCCTCGCGCTGCTGGAGCTCTACCGGGAGCGGGCCGTCGCGCTGGAGCAGGAGGAGGCCCTCGGGACCCTCATGGTGCGCTGGACCGGCGGCGACCAGGACGCGGCGCCCGCCGTGACCGACGAATTCGACCAGGAACACGCGAGCGCCGAGGAGCGGTCATGAGCGAGCAGCAGCGGAGCACGGTCGCGGAGCTCGGCCTCAAGCCCGCCCTGGAGGCGGTCCTCATGGTCGTGGACGAACCCGTCTCCGAGACGCACCTCGCCAAGATCCTCGACCGCCCGCGCCGGGCCGTCGCCGACGCCCTGCGCGAGCTGGCCGACGAATACACCGTCCAGCGGCGGGGCTTCGAGCTGCGGACGGTCGCCGGCGGCTGGCGGTTCTACTCGCGCCCCGAGTACGCGGAGGCCGTCGAGGGCTTCGTCCTGGACGGCCAGCACGCCCGGCTCACCCAGGCCGCCCTGGAGACCCTCGCGGTGGTCGCGTACCGCCAGCCGGTGAGCAGATCGAGGGTCTCGGCCGTACGGGGAGTGAACTGTGACGGGGTCATGCGGACCCTCCTCCAGCGCGGGCTCGTCGAGGAGGCGGGCGCGGAACCCGAAACAGGTGCGATCCTGTACGGGACGACGAACTACTTTTTGGAGCGGATGGGCCTGCGCGGCCTGGACGAGCTTCCGGAGCTCGCGCCCTTCCTCCCCGAGGCGGACGCGATCGAGGCCGAGACCCTTGAAGGTGTCCCGTCGTTCGATCCGGACGCACCGTACGCCCCGGAAACTCACGCAGACGACAAGACGGAAATTTGATGCGAAGCGGTAACAGCAACAGCGGAAGCGGCAACCGGAACAGCGGGAGTGGGAGCGGGAGCGGCGCGAACCGGAACGGCGGCGGGGCCAGGAGCGGCGGCGCCGCGGGCGGCCGTGGCGGCAGCGCGGGCGGCGGCCGGAGCACCGGCGGCGGCCGCGGCGGCGGCGTCGGCCGGGACGGCAACCGGGGCGGCAGCACCCCCCGTACCAGCGGAAGCGGCTGGAGCAGCGGCGGCGGCAGGGACGGCGGCGCGGGCCGCGGCGCCAGGGACGACCGGGGCCGCGACGACCGCGCGAGGGACGACCGCTCCAGGGACGACCGCGCCCCCGGCGCGGGCCGCGACGAGGAGCAGAAGCGCCTGTCCCGCCCCCGCCCCGAGGAGCGCCGGTACGACGTCGGCCGCTCCGGAGCCACCGGCGGCGCCGGCGCCACGGGCGCCCCGCGCGGTGCCCGTGGCGCGGCGGCCCGCGGCGGCGCCAAGGGCGGCCCCAAGCCCTCCCAGACCCCTCCCCGCGCCCGCAGGGGCCCTGGCGGCCAGGCCCGCCCCCGTGAGCTGGACGCGAAGATCGAGCAGCGCAACCGCGACCGGTACGCGGACAAGCCCGAGATCAGGACGCCCCGCACCAACCCGGGCGCCGAGCAGGAGGGCGAGCGCCTCCAGAAGGTCCTCGCCCGCGCCGGCATGGGGTCGCGCCGCGCCTGCGAGGAGCTGATCGAGCAGTCCCGGGTCGAGGTCAACGGCGAGATCGTCCTCGAACAGGGCAAGCGCGTGGACGTGGACCGCGACGAGATCAAGGTCGACGGGCTGACCGTCGCCACCCAGTCGCACCTCTTCTTCGCGCTGAACAAGCCCGCCGGTGTCGTCTCCACGATGGAGGACCCGGACGGCCGCCAGTCCCTCGGCGACTACGTCACCAACCGCGAGACCCGCCTCTTCCACGTCGGCCGGCTCGACACGGAGACCGAGGGCATCATCCTGCTCACCAACCACGGTGAGCTGGCCCACCGCCTCACCCACCCCCGGTACGGCGTGAAGAAGATCTACCTCGCCGCCATCCAGGGCCCCCTCCCGCGCGACCTCGGCAAGCGGCTCAAGGACGGCATCCTGCTGGAGGACGGCTACGCGAAGGCCGACCACTTCCGGGTCGTCGAGAACACCGGCAAGAACTACCTGGTCGAGGTCACCCTCCACGAGGGCCGCAAGCACATCGTCCGCCGCATGCTCGCCGAGGCCGGCTTCCCGGTCGACCGGCTCGTCCGGACATCCTTCGGCCCGATCCCGCTGGGCGACCAGAAGTCCGGTTGGCTGCGCCGCCTCACCAACACGGAGGTCGGCATGCTGATGAAGGAAGTCGGGCTGTAGACCGCGGAAGCGGGGCTGTGGACAGCCCCTGGGGCACCTGAGAAGAACGACGCGAGAAAAGCCCGCGGCCGCCCCGGCCGCGGGCTTTTTCCCTTGTGGGGCACCCCTGTTCGCCTTTATAGTCAACATGACCATTAAGGAGGCGGGCGTGAGTCTCGCGGACATCCTCGATCCCTTGCGGCGACCCCTGGTGACCGTGCTGGACACCCCGGTCAGCTGGACCGAGGTGCTCGGCTTCGGCAGCGGCGCGCTCTGCGTGTGGCTCGTCGCCCGTCAGCACGTGGCCAACTGGCCGGTCGGCATCGCCAACAACCTCTTCTTCGTCGTGCTGTTCCTCCAGGCGGGCCTCTACGCCGACATGGCGTTGCAGGCCGTCTTCATCACCCTCGCCGCGTACGGCTGGTGGATCTGGACCCACGGGGGTGGCCCGGACTCACCCGCGCCCGCGGTGCGGCGTACGACCCGCACCGAATGGGGCGTGCTCTGCGCGGCGGGGGTGGTGGGGACACTCGGCCTGACGTTCCTGCTCGGCCGCGCCACCGACTCGACCGTGCCGTTCTGGGACGCGCTCACCACGTCCCTCTCGCTGATGGCGACGTACGGGCAGTGCCGCAAGCTGCTGGAGTCCTGGTGGCTGTGGATCGCGGCGGACATCGTGTACATCCCGCTCTACGCCCACAAGGACCTCTACCTGACCTCGCTGCTGTACGTCGGCTTCCTCGCCCTGTGCGTGGCCGGACTGCGCAACTGGTCCCGGGACGGGGCCCGTTCGCCGGACCGCCCCCTGGTGGTGAGCGCCGGATGAGCGCGTACGGACACGGCCTGGTGCTCGGCAAGTTCTATCCGCCGCACGCGGGCCACCACCATCTCGTACGGACCGCGCGCGACCGCTGTGCGGACCTCACCGTGCTCGTCTGCTCGTCCTCCGTGGAGTCGCTGTCCCTGGCCGACCGGGTCGCGTGGATGCGCGAAGTCCACCCGGACGTAAGGGTGGTGGGCGCTGTGGACGACGTGCCGATGGACGTCGACGACCCGGCGGTCTGGGACGCGCACCTGGCCGTCTTCCGGCGCGCGGTGCCGGGCCGGGTGGACGTGGTCTTCACCTCCGAGGCGTACGGGGAGGAGCTGGGGCGGCGGTTCGGCGCCGAATCCGTGTGCGTCGACCCCGGCCGTACGGTCTTCCCCGTCTCCGGTACGGCCGTGCGCGAGGACCCGGTGGCCTGCTGGGACTTCCTGGAGCCGCCCGTACGGGCCGCGCTTGCCCGCCGGGTCGTAGTGCTCGGGGCGGAGTCCACCGGCACCACCACGCTGGCCCGCGCCCTCGCCGCGCACTACCGCGCGCGGGGCGGGGTGTGGGCGCGGACGGGTTGTGTGCCGGAGTACGGCCGGGAGTTCAGCGAGCGCAAGCTGGCGGCGCTGCGGGCGCAGGAGCCCCGGGCGCGGTGGGAGGACGTCGAATTCACCACGGACGACTTCCCGTTGATCGCCCGGCGGCAGGACGAGGCAGAGGAGAGCGCGGCGCGGGCCGGGTCGCCGGTGCTGTTCTGCGACACGGATGCGTTCGCCACCACGGTGTGGCACGAGCGGTACGTGGGCGGGCGCAACCCGCTCGTGGAGGAGATCGCCGGCCGGACGCGGCGTCACCTGTGGCTGCTCACCGGACACGAGGACGTGCCGTTCGAGGACGACGGGCTGCGGGACGGCGAGGAGCTGCGGCCCTGGATGACCGACCGGTTCCGCGCCGAACTGACCCGTACCGGGCGGGAGTTCGTGGAGCTGACCGGACCGCACGAGAAGCGGCTCGACACGGCGGTGGCCGCGGTGGACGCGCTGCTCGACGGGGGCTGGCACTTCGCGCCGCCGCTGCCGGAGCGACGATGAACACGCGGGGGGTTGAGCCGGAGGACGGGTGGGGGAGCCCGCCGGAACCCCGCGTCCCCGACGGGTACGACCCCTCCGCCTTCACGCCGTTCGCGGTCACCGTCGACCTCGCCGTCTTCACCGTCCGCCACAACCAGCTCCACGTCCTGCTCGTGGAGCGCGGCCTGGAGCCCTACCTGGGCGCCTGGGCCCTGCCCGGCGGCTTCGTCCTGCCCAGGGAGTCCGCGGGACAGGCCGCCCGCCGCGAACTCGCCGAGGAGACAGGACTGTCGGAGCACACCGCGGGCGCGCTCCACCTGGAACAGCTGCGGACCTACAGCGACCCCGACCGCGACCCGAGGATGCGGGTCGTGTCCGTGGCGTACGCGGCGCTGGTCCCCGACCTGCCCGAGCCCCGCGGCGGCGGCGACGCGGCGCTCGCGCGGTGGACGGATCTGTCACGGGTCCTGCGACCGGGCCCCTCGCGCGGCGCCGGACCGCCCCCCGCACACCCGCCGGCCTCCCCGGCACCCGCCGCCGACGGCCTGGTCCCCCTCGCCTTCGACCACGCTGACATCCTCGCCGACGCCTACGACCGGATCGGCGCCAAGCTCGAATACAGCTGTCTCGCCACGGCGTTCTGCCCGCCGGAGTTCACGCTCGCGGAGCTGCGCCAGGTGTACGAGACCGTCTGGGGCGTGGAGCTGGACGGGCCCAACTTCCGGCGCAAGGTCCTCGCGACCCCGGGCTTCGTCCAGGCGGTCGAGGGGCCCCCGCGCCGCACCGGCGGCCGGGGGAAACCCGCCGCGCTGTACCGCGCGGGCGCCGCCACCACTCTGCATCCACCTCTCCTGCGACCGGAAGGACGGACCACGTGATCTCCACCAGGACCCTCACCAAACAAGCCGCCACGGGATCGCTGACCGGGCTCGCCATCGGCGACGCCCTCGGCTTCCCGACCGAGTTCAACGACGTACCGTCCATCCTCGCCAAGTGCGGCCCCTGGCGCGAGATGGACCTGCCGAGGCCGGCGATCGTCACCGACGACACCCAGATGACCCTCGCGCTCGCCCGGGGCATACGCACCGCGACGGACCGGGGCGTCCTCGGCCCGCTGCGCCTGGTGCGGCCGGTGCGCGAGGAGTTCGTCGACTGGTACCACTCGCCCGACAACAACCGCGCGCCCGGCCGTACGTGCATGACGGCCTGCATGCTCCTCGACAGCGACCGGCCGTGGCAGGCGGCGAGCCAGACCGGCTCGAAGGGCTGCGGGGCGAACATGCGGGTCGCGCCCGTCGGCCTCGTCCCCTTCCTCAGCGACGAACAGCGCTCAGGAGCCGCCCAGTTGCAGGCGGCCCTCACCCACGGCCACCCCACCGCGCTGGCCGCCTCCGACCTCACGGCGCGGGCGGTGTACCTGATGGCGCGGGGCGGCGAGCCGACGGGACTGGTCGGCCAGCTGCGTTCGTACGCGTACGAGAACCGCGGCCGCTACCGCCACCAGTGGCTCGGCGACCTGTGGACGTACTCCCAGGACCCCACCCCGGAGGACTTCGCGCGGCGCGGCTGGGACGAGTGCCTGGCGGCCCTGGAACGTGTCCAGGACGCCCTGCGCGCCCCCTCCCCGGAGACCGACCCCTGCCTGGCCACCGGGGACGGCTGGGTGGCCGAGGAGGCCCTCGCCACCGCGCTGCTCTGCTTCCTGCTCTTCCCCGAGGACCCGGTCACCGCGGTCCGCAGAGCCGCCTGCACCCGCGGCGACTCCGACTCGATCGCCTGCCTGACGGGAGCCTTCGCGGGCGCCCACCTCGGCGCGGGCGCCTGGCCCAAGGAATGGGCGGAACGCATCGAGTACCGCAGCGACCTGCTGTCACTGGGAGCGCTCTGGGACGCTTGACCCATGCACGCACACACGACCACGCGCCACGCGACCCCACCGGACAGACACACCCCGTCCGAACACCGCCTCCGCGAGGCCGGCCTGCCGGTCACCGACCTGGGTCCGGTCCTCGCGGAGGAGACCGACCCCCTGCTGTTCGCCACGGTGTCCGGGGCGCACCTCTACGGATTCCCCTCCCGCGACTCCGACATCGACCTGCGCGGGGTCCATGTCCTGCCGGTCGAGGCCCTCGTAGGACTGGACGAACCGGACGAGACCCGGACCCGGATGGGGGACAGGGACGGGGTGGAGATGGACCTCGTCACCCACGACCTGCGCAAGTTCGCCCGGCTGATGCTGCGGCGCAACGGCTATGTCCTGGAACAGCTCCTGTCGCCCCTGGTTGTGCACACCACCGGCGCCCACTCCGAACTGGCCTCGCTGGCCCCCGGCCTGCTGACCGCCCATCACGCCCACCACTACGCGGGGTTCGCGGCCACGCAGGAGCGGCTCTTCGAGCGGACGGGGGAGTTGAAGCCCCTGCTCTACACCTTCCGCGCCCTGCTGACCGGGGTCCACCTGATGCGCGGCGGCGGGATCGAGGCCCATCTGCCCACGCTGCTCGGGGAGGTGGCCGCGCCGGCGTACCTGCCGGAACTGATCGCCGCGAAGGCCGAGGCCGAGCACGGTACGGACGGAGTCCCGGGCCGGGACCGGGTCGAGAAGGACCTGGCGGCGCTCCGTACGGACCTGGAGGACGCCAGGGCGGACACCTCGCTACCCGAGGTGCCCGGAGGCGCCGCCCGGGACGCGCTGCGCGACCTGGTCGTCCGGGTGCGGCTCGACGCGCCGCGCTGACGCGCGGCGGGTGCGGATCAGGAAGTCCTCTATCCGGGCGTGGTCGGGTTCCGGGGGGAGAGGGGGAGGCCGCCGCCGCGTCGTCCGCCTTCGTCGCCAGGCGGTTCATCCGGCGTTCGACCTCTGGCCAGGGCACCTCGCCGCGCTTGACCGCGAGCAGCGGTTCGCGGTCCGTGCCGACGTCGATGACCAGCCGGCCCGTACGCAGCAGGTCCCCGCAGAGCGCGAGGAGCCGCAGCAGGTGCATGGCGTGCTTCCAGCGCGGGGCGCCGTGCTGCCGGACGTCCGCCTCCAGCTTCCGGCGCTGGCCGAGCGCGTACCGTACGAACGTCGTGTGGGCCTGCCGGGAGAGGAACGCCCCGCGCAGGGACAGCAGTTCGCGGCCGGTGTCGTCCAGGCGCTCGACCAGCGGGGAGTGCAGGCACTCCAGCACATTGGGGTTGGCGCGCAGCGCCAGCGCGCAGAAGCGCTCCAGCTCCCAGGAGAACTGCTCGTCGGCCGGGCCCTCGACATGCGCCGGCGGCTTCTCGAAGCCCCAGAACAGCGCGGTCGGCGCCAGGAACACCCCCCGGACGTCGGTGTCGCTGCCCTCCGTCGCCAGGCCGAACGCCCGCGACCCCATCACACAGGAATAGACGGTGTGGTCACGCACGAGAGCGTGAGGCGTGAGGCGTGAGAAGGGAGCGTCGGGCGTCATGCGCGAGAAGGGTACGGGACCCCCGCGCGCGGCCGCCCCCGGCCGCCCTCCGCCGCCCGGTCTAACCTGGAAACCGCACTCGACGACCGAGGAGGACGCCGTGGCGGTACGAGCGGTGCGGGGCGCCGTCCAGCTGGAGCGGGACGCGTCCGGCCCCATGGGCGAGCAGGTCACGCAGCTGCTCACGGCGATGCTGGAGCGCAACGCGATCGGCCGCGACGACCTGATCAGCATCTGGTTCACCGCCACCCCCGACCCGCACAGCGACTTCCCGGCCGCCGCCGCCCGGGGACTCGGTATCGTCGACGTGCCTCTCCTCCGCGCCCAGGAGCCGGACATCGCCGGTGCCATGCCGCGTGTCGTCCGCATACTGGCCCCCATCGAGATACTGGCCCCCATCGAGTCCGACCTCCCCCGCCCCCGGATCGCGCACGTCTACCTCGGCGCCGCGGCAGCCCTTCGCAAGGACATCGCCCAGTGAGAACCGCCGTCGTCATCGGAACCGGCCTGATCGGCACCTCCGCGGCCCTCGTCCTCGCCTCCCGCGGGGTCACCGTCCACCTCACCGACCACGACGCCACCAGGTCCCGTACGGCTGCCGCGCTCGGCGCCGGCACCGACCGGGCGCCCGAAGGCCCCGTCGACCTCGCCCTCGTCGCCGTACCGCCCGCGCACGTGGCCGCCACCCTCGCCGAGGCGATGCGCGGCGGGATCGCCCGCGGCTACCTCGACGTGGCCAGCGTCAAGGGCGGCCCCCGGCGTGAACTGGAGGCGCTCGGGCTCGACCTCAGCGCGTACCTCGGCACGCACCCCATGGCGGGCAAGGAGCGCTCGGGCCCGCTGGCCGCCACCGCCGACCTGTTCGAGGGCCGCCCCTGGGTGCTGACCCCGACCCGGGACACCGACACCGAGGTGCTCAACCTCGCCCTGGAGCTGGTCGCGCTCTGCCGCGCCGTCCCGGTGGTCATGGACGCCGACGCCCACGACCGGGCGGTCGCGCTGGTCTCGCACACCCCCCAGCTGATCTCGTCCATGGTGGCCGCCCGGCTCGCGGACGCCGACGAGACGGCCGTACGCCTCTGCGGCCAGGGCATCCGCGACGTGACCCGGATCGCCGCCTCCGACCCCGCGATGTGGGTCGACATCCTCCGCGCCAACCCGGGACCCGTCGCGGACGTGCTCGCCGGGATCGCCGCCGACCTCGGCGAGACCGTCGGGGCGCTGCGGTCCCTCCAGTCCGCCGACGAGGCCAAGCGCCGCGAGGGCGCCGCCGGGGTGGAGGACGTCCTGCGCCGGGGCAACGCGGGCCGGGTCAGGGTGCCGGGCAAGCACGGCACCGCCCCCGCCGCGTACGAGGTCGTGGCGGTGCTGATCAGCGACAAGCCGGGCGAGCTGGCCCGTATCTTCGCGGACGCCGGGCGGGCCGGGGTCAACGTGGAGGACGTCAGGATCGAGCACGCGACCGGCCAGCAGGCGGGCCGGGTGCAGCTGATGGTGGAGCCCTCGGCGGCCCCGCTGCTCACCGAGGCCCTGCGGGAACGCGGCTGGTCGATCCGCCAGTAGGACGGCCCCGGGCCGGGTGGAGTACCGCCCTGGGCCGTCCGGCGGACGCCGTCCGGCGGGGGCCACCGCCGAACGAGTGCATTTGTGGTGCCGAGTACTCGGTAACCTTGTACGAGGGCGTATCGACGTCCCGCGTGCCCGCACGCCGCTCCCACCCGTGAACCAGGAAGGTGTCCGCCTCCGTGGAAACCGCAGCATCCGTCGCCCGGACCGCCCCGGCCGCTGTGATCGTCGCCATCGACGGGCCCTCCGGCACGGGCAAGTCGAGCACCTCCAAGTCCGTCGCCTCCCACCTCGGGCTCAGCTACCTGGACACCGGGGCCCAGTACCGGGCCATGACCTGGTGGATGATCAACAACGGCATCGACGTCTCCGACGCCGTCGCCGTCGCGGACGCCGCGGGCAAGCCCGTGATCGTGTCCGGTACGGACCCGGCCGCCCCGACGATCACCGTCGACGGCGAGGACGCCTCGGGCCCGATCCGTACGCAGGAGGTCACCGCCAAGGTGAGCGCGGTCAGCGCGGTCCCGGAGGTACGGTCCGTCGTCACCGCCCTCCAGCGCGCCATCGCCGCCGCGGCCGCGAAGGGCATCGTGGTCGAGGGCCGTGACATCGGTACGACCGTGCTGCCGGACGCCGACGTCAAGATCTTCCTCACCGCCTCCCCGGAGGCCCGCGCGGCCCGCCGCAGCGGTGAGCTGAAGGGCAAGGAGGCGGTCGACGTCTCCGTCACCAGGGAGGCGCTGATCAGGCGGGACACGGCTGACTCCAGCCGGAAGACGTCCCCGCTCGCGAAGGCGGCCGACGCGGTCGAGGTGGACACCACGGAGCTGACCCTCCAGCAGGTCGTCGAGTGCGTCGTGACCCTGGTCGAGGAGAAGCGGGCCGTCAGGTGAGCGCCCCGCCCGCACAGGGCGCACGTCCCGCGAACCGGTCGGGCAGGGCCCCGTCGGAAGCGGGCGCCGCCGTGGGCAGGGGCATCGGCACGGTCCTGATGTACGGCCTGTGGAAGCCCCGGGTCCTGGGCGCCTGGCGGGTCCCCGCGCGGGGACCGGCGATCCTCGCCGTCAACCACTCGCACAACGTCGACGGCCCGATGCTGATGGGCACCGCGCCCCGGCCGGTGCACTTCCTGATCAAGAAGGAAGCGTTCGTCGGCCCGCTGGACCCGTTCCTGCGGGGCATCGGGCAGCTCAAGGTGGACCGTACGGTCGCCGACCGGGCCGCGATCACCGACGCGCTGGACGTGCTCGCCCACGGCGGGGTGCTGGGGATATTTCCCGAGGGCACCAGGGGCGACGGCGATTTCGCGTCCCTGCGCGCCGGGCTCGCCTATTTCGCCGTACGGTCGGGAGCACCGATCGTGCCGGTGGCGGTCCTGGGAAGCACGGAGAGCCGGGGACGGTTGATACGGGCACTGCCCCCGCTCCGCAGCCGGGTGGACGTCGTCTTCGGCGACGCCTTCGCGGCGGGTGACGGCAGCGGCAGGCGGACCCGCAAGGCGCTGGACGAGGCCACCGTACGGATCCAGGAGCGGCTGACCGCCCACCTGGCGGACGCCAGGCGGCTGACCGGACGCCAGGCGTCCGGACCGCTGTAGGCCGGACCGCTGTAAGCCGGACGGCTGTAAGAGCGCGAGAGCGCGCGAGTATTTCAGTAGTGCGCCGCATGCTGCGGCGCACCGATCACGATGGATGAACGAGGTACGGACTTCATGAACGACCAGATCGACTCCGGGGAAGCGAACGGAGAGCTTGGCGACGCCGAGTACGCGGAGTTCATGGAGATCGCCGCACACGAGGGCTTCGACCCCGAGGAGGTGGAGGGGGCGATCGACGAGGCCGGTCACGGCCCTCTGCCGATCCTCGCGGTCGTCGGACGCCCGAATGTCGGCAAGTCGACCCTCGTGAACCGCATCATCGGCCGCCGCGAGGCGGTCGTCGAGGACAAGCCGGGCGTCACCCGCGACCGGGTGACCTACGAGGCCGAGTGGGCGGGCCGCCGGTTCAAGATCGTCGACACCGGCGGCTGGGAGCAGGACGTCCTCGGCATCGACGCCTCCGTCGCGGCGCAGGCCGAGTACGCCATCGAGGCCGCCGACGCGGTGGTCTTCGTGGTGGACTCCACGGTCGGCGCCACCGACACCGACGAGGCCGTCGTACGGCTGCTGCGCAAGGCGGGCAAGCCCGTCGTGCTCTGCGCCAACAAGGTCGACGGGCTGAGCGGCGAGGCCGACGCGACGGCCCTGTGGTCCCTCGGGCTCGGCGAACCCCACCCCGTCTCCTCCCTGCACGGCCGCGGTACGGGCGACATGCTCGACGCGGTCCTCGAAGCGCTGCCGGACGCACCGGCCCAGACCTTCGGGCTCGCCGTCGGCGGCCCCCGCCGTATCGCCCTCATCGGCCGCCCGAATGTCGGCAAGTCGTCCTTGCTGAACCGGGTCGCCAAGGAGGACCGGGTGGTCGTCAACGAGGTCGCGGGCACCACCCGTGACCCGGTGGACGAACTGATCGAGCTGGGCGGCACGGTCTGGAAGTTCATCGACACCGCCGGCATCCGCCGCCGGGTCCACCTCCAGGCGGGCGCCGACTACTACGCCTCCCTGCGCACCGCCGCCGCCGTCGAGAAGGCCGAGGTCGCGGTCATCCTGATCGACACGACCGAGTCCATCAGCGTCCAGGACCAGCGCATCGTCACGATGGCGGTCGAGGCGGGCCGCGCGATCGTCATCGCGTACAACAAGTGGGACACCCTGGACGAGGACCGCCGCTACTACCTCGAACGGGAGATCGAGACCGAGCTGGCGCAGGTCGCGTGGGCGCCCCGGGTGAACGTCTCGGCCCTCACCGGCCGGCACATGGAGAAGCTGGTCCCCGCCATCGAGACGGCGCTGGCCGGCTGGGAGACCCGGGTCCCGACGGGACGGCTGAACGCGTTCCTCGGTGAGCTGGTCGCCGGGCACCCGCACCCGGTCCGCGGCGGCAAGCAGCCCCGGATCCTGTTCGGGACGCAGGCCGGGGCCAAGCCGCCGCGCTTCGTGCTCTTCGCGTCCGGCTTCATCGAGGCGGGCTACCGCCGCTTCGTGGAGCGCCGCCTGCGCGAGGAGTTCGGTTTCGCGGGCACGCCGATCCACATCTCCGTACGGGTACGCGAGAAGCGCGGCCGCAAGAAGTAGCCCGGCCGGGCGACGGCACGGGAAAGCCGGAAGCTGTGGGGTCCGGCGCGGACAGTTCCGCGCCGGACCCCACAGCTTCCGGCCTTTTCTTTCAGCGTCCCCGGCTTTTCAGCGTCCCCGGTTCTTTCAGTGTCCCCGGCGTGGGCCCGGGGGCAGGGCCGCCGGGGTGTGCCGCGCGCCCGGCTGGCGCGGGTCGCGCTGCCAGGAGCCCACGTACGGCGTGTGGCCGTGCCCCGCGTGGCCGTGGCCGCCGTACCCGCCGTGCGACGACGCGTGCAGTCCGGTGCCGAAGGCGGTGAAGCCCAGGTTCTCCTCGTTGCTCCGGTCCCCGGGCAGGGCCCGGAAGGACCGGCGGAACTCGGAGTACAGCGCGTCGTAGATGGGCGTCGTGGAATATCCGTCCGCGACGTCCTGCGCGGGGCGCATCGAAGGGATCTGGCTCTGGTACTGCGGGCGTGGGGGGTCGTATGCGTGCACGTATGTGCCAACGACCCCGGTGTCGTCCGGATGCGGGGTGCCCGGCGAATTCGCCGCTCGCGGGGGTTCTGTGAGCCGTACGGCCGGGCGCGCGGCCGTCGTCACGTGCCCGCCAGCGGCATGGCGGCCGCGACCAGCCGGCCGTTGGCCGCCGCCTTCTCCAGGGCCTCGCGCAGCAGGTCCTCGCGGGGCTGCTGGCCGATGGAGCCGACCGGCGCGGCGAAGACGAGGACGGTGCTGGACCGGTTGGCCGCCGCCCGCCAGCCCTCGGTGACCTGGAGGGGCTGGTGCGCCTGCCACCAGGCGACGGAACCGCTGCCGCCGGTGCCCGGCTGGAGCACGGCGTGCAGCTGGCCCATGGCGAGCAGGACGGACCAGCCGGGCAGGAGGGTGGGCAGGGTCTCCAGGTCGGAGACGTGCCGGAAGCCCTGCTCGGCGAGGAGCGGCAGGAACTCGTCGGTGCTGCCGGCCGCGCCGGGCCGGGCGATCGGGGCGGTCGGTTCGACCACCAGCGCCGGGTGCAGATCGCCCTCGATCAGCACCAGGCCGCTGGTGACACCCAGAACGGCCTGGTCGCCCTGGTCGGCGCCGGCCGCGCCCGGCTGCTGCGCCGACTCGTTGCCGGTGATGGACCGGACGGCGCCCTGGAGCTGGTCCTCGGCGACCTGGACGACCTGGGAGGGGATGCAGGTGGCGTGGGCGAAGGCGAGGACGGCGGTCTCCTCGCCGACGAACAGCACCGTGCTGGTCCGCTCCTGTTCGGAGTCGCCGGGGGTGCGGCAGGACGTGCAGTCGTAACTGCCCGGGGAGTTGTCGCCGGCCAGCAGCCGGTCGGCTTCTTCGTCGCCGATCTCGGCGCGTACGTCCTCGCTGACATCGAGCATGCGCGGCACGGGTGGCTCCTCGAACTCGGTGCGTGGGCCGGGCTGTTCCCGGCTCGTACAGGAGACAACGGGTGAGCCGTGGCCCGGGTCACGCGGATCGGGGAACGGAAATCGAACCGTCCGGCACAGCGGGTGACCGATCGTCGGGAATCAGTCACCGCGGCCAACGCGTGGCGAGGACGGGCACGTTGGCCCGGTGTCCCCGGTGGGACGGTCGCCACGTCGACGGATCGATTCGGCGCAGGTGGCGGCCGTGCCGTCGCGGTCGACAAATCGGGAAGTCGGTGATCGGAAGAGGTGGCTGGAAAACGCCGGGTCTTTTCGGCACCGAACGCTCCATTCGAGCGTCTAACGGACCGAGCCGGTACGACCGGTACGACCAGGGGGACCCACCCACGTATGCGCCTTTCCTTCCTGCTCCACAACGCCTACGCCGTCGGCGGGACGATCCGGACGACGTTCACGCTCGCCGCCACGCTGGCCGAGCGCCACGAGGTCGAGATCGTCTCCGTCTTCCGGCACCGGGACGAGCCGGCGCTGGGCGCCCCCGCCGGGGTCGAGCTGCGGCACCTGGTCGACCTGAGGCCCGGCAGCCCCCGGTACGACGGCGAGGCCGCGGAGCACGGGCGCGCCAGGATCTTCCCGGCCGGCGACAGCAGGTACCGCCAGTACAGCGCGCTCACCGACCACCGGATCGGCGTCCACCTGCGCTCCCTGGAGGCGGACGTCGTCATCGGCACCCGCCCCGGGCTCAACGTCCACCTCGCCCGCCAGGCGCGCCGGGGTCCGGTCCGGGTCGGCCAGGAGCACCTGAGCCTCGACACCCACGCGGGCCGCCTGCGCCGCGAGATCCGCCACCGCTACCGGCTGCTCGACGCCGTCACCACCGTCACCGAGGCCGACTCCCGCGCCTACCGGACCGGGCTGCGGCTGCCCGGCGTACGGATCACGGCCATCCCCAACAGCGTGCCCGCGCCCACCGTCGCCCCCGCCGACGGCACCGGCAAATGGGTGGTCGCGGCCGGCCGGCTCACCAAGGTCAAGCGGTACGACCTGCTGGTACGGGCCTTCGCCCGGGTGGTGGAGGTCCGCCCCGACTGGCGCCTGCGGATCTACGGCGGCGGCGACGCGTCCGGCAACGAGAAGGACACGCTGCGCGGGCTGGTCGAGGAGCACGGCCTGCACGACCACGTCCTGCTGATGGGCTCCGCCAACCCGCTGGAGGCCGAGTGGGTCAAGGGCTCCGTCGCCGCCGTCACCTCCAGCCGCGAATCCTTCGGCATGACCATCGTCGAGGCCATGCGCTGCGGCGTCCCGGTCGTCGCGACCGACTGCCCGCACGGCCCCGCCGAGATCATCGAGGACGGTGTCGACGGGCGGCTGGTGCGCAACGGGGACCTGGACGCGATCTCCGGCGCGCTGCTCGCCCTCATCCAGGACGACGTGCTGCGCGGACGCACCGGCCGGGCCGCGCTCGCCGCCTCCGCCCGGTTCGACCCCGCGCTGATCGCCACCCGCCACGAGGCGCTCTTCGCCGAGCTGGCCAAGGGCTCGCGCGGCAGGCTGCACGACCCACTGCACCGGGGCCGGGGCGCCGTGCTGGCCGGCGCGCACTCCGCGCGCAACCTCGCCGTCGACGTGATCCGGAAGGGCAGGACCCCATGAGCGAGGACCCCAGGAGCGGGCGGAACGGACGGCGGGGGGCGGCGGAACGGGTCGCCGACTGCATCGCCGACTCCGCGGGAGGCATCACCTTCGACCTCGCGGGAGCCGCCGGGCCCGCCCCGGTGCTCGTCCTGCGCCGGCGCGACGGCGCCCCCGAGGACGGCACCGACCGGGAGGTACGGCTGCCGCTCACCGGAGGCGGCGGGGACGGGCCGGGGGCGGGCGCCGGGCCGGCGCTGCGGGCCGTGCTGCCCAGCACGGTGCATCTGGCCGAGGGGTGCTGGGACGTCAGGACGGGAGCCGACGGCGAACACGCCGTACGCCCCGGGGTCAGGGACGTACGGGCCCTCGTGGACCGGATCCCCGGCTCGGACCGGGTCGCCGCCCGGATCCCGTACCCGACGGGCGACGGCCGCCTCGCCGTCCGCAGCTGGGTCCGCACCCCGCACGCGGAGGCCGGCGCGATCCGCTGCGAGCGGGGCGCGATGACGGTCGGGGGAGTGCTGTACGGCGCCGAGGCGCGGCCCGGCGCGGTGGCCGAGGCGCGGCTGCGAGGCGGCGGCCGGGTCCACCGGGTCCCGGTCACCGGCCGGGGGTCGTCCTTCGCCTTCACCCTGCCGTTCGCCGTCCTGACCGACGTGCCGGTCGGGCGGCGGCAGCGGTGGGACCTGTGGCTGCGGCCCGCGCCGGCGGCGGACGGCATCCGGATCTCCCGCATCCTGGACGACATCTGGGACAAGCGGAACATCCTCGTCTACCCGCGTTTCGTCCGCCCCGGCCCGGAGGCCTGGTCGGCAGCGCCCTGTTACGCGGCCGACAACGGACTCTGCGTACGACTGGAGCCCGCCCCGGACAGACCCTAGGGCCACGAAGATCCGCCGGACAGGCCCCAGGGCGTGTCCGCAAAGTGGGGCCTGGCTCGCGACGCCTGGCACGCGCGCTCGCGGCGTTGTCGGACCCACCCCGTACATCCAGTACGGGGTGGGTCCTCCGCCTTGCGATCGCACGCACCAGACCCCGCGAGCCCCGCCCTCCGGGCGGACGACCCCACTTTGCGGACACGCCCTAGCCGCGCACAGTCGAGAAGAAGGCCCGGACGTCCGCCACCAGCAGGTCCGGGACCTCCAGCGCAGCGAAGTGGCCGCCGCGCTCGAACTCCGACCAGTGGGTGAGCGTGTGGCCCGGTTCCGCGTACGCGCGGATCGCGATGTCCTCGCCGAAGTTCGCGACCCCCGTGGGCACCCCGGAGTTCTTCCGCGGGCCCCACAGGCCGCCGTGCGCGTTCTCCCAGTACATCCGCGCCGAGGAACCGGCCGTACCGGTCAGCCAGTACAGCGTCGCGTTGGTCAGCAGGGTGTCCCGGTCGATCGCGTCCTCGGGCAGCGCGGCCGAGGAGTGCGTCCACTCCTTGAACTTCTCCATGATCCAGGCGAGCTGACCCGCCGGTGAGTCGTGCAGCCCGTACGCGAGGGTCTGCGGCCGGGTCGACTGGAGCGCGTTGTACCCCCAGCCGTCCGTCGTGAAGGCCTGGATCGCGGCGAGGCTCCGCCGCTCCCGGTCGGTGAGCCGCGCCACCTCGTCGTCGGAGAGGTCGCCGGACGGGATGAAGCCCACGGACGCGGCGTTCACATGGACGCCCACCACCGCGTCCGGCGCCGCCCGGCCCAGCTCCGGCGAGACGATCGCCCCGATGTCGCCGCCCTGGGCGCCGTACCGCTCGTACCCGAGGCGCCGCATCAGCTCGGCCCACGCCGCGGCGGTCCGTACGTACGACCAGCCCTTGTCGCCGGTCGGCCCGGAGAAGCCGAAGCCGGGCAGGGAGGGGACCACCACGTGGAACGCGTCGGCCGGGTCACCGCCGTGCGCGCGGGGGTCGCTCAGCGGTCCGATCACGTCGAGGAACTCCACGACCGAGCCGGGCCAGCCGTGCGTCAGGACCAGCGGCAGGGCGTCCGGCTCGGGGGAGCGGACGTGCAGGAAGTGGACGTTCTGCCCGTCGATCTCCGTGGTGAACTGCGGGAACCCGTTCAGCCTCGCCTCCTGCGCCCGCCAGTCGTAGCCGGTGCGCCAGTACTCCGCCAGATCCCGGACGTACGGGAGAGCCGCCCCGTACGCCCAGCCCGCGCCGGGCAGTTCGTCGGGCCAGCGGGTCCCGGTCAGCCGGGCCCGCAGGTCGTCGAGCCGCTCCTCGGCGATGTCGACACGGAAGGGGTGGATGCCCTGGTTCGTGCTGTTCTCGTTCATGTCTCCCACCGTAGGGAGACTTGCGGACAGGAACGGTCCGCGACTCCTGGGAGACTGGCCCCATGGTGGACACCTCGGCACGGCTCCTGCGCCTGCTCTCCCTGCTCCAGGCCCGCCGCGCCTGGTCCGGCGCCGACCTCGCGGACCGGCTCGGCATCACGCCGCGCACGGTACGGCGCGACGTCGACCGGCTGCGGGAACTGGGCTACCCGGTGAACGCCAGCCCGGGCACGGGCGGCGGCTACCAGCTGGGCGCGGGCGCCGAGCTGCCGCCGCTGCTCCTGGACGACGAGGAGGCCGTCGCGGTCGCCGTCGGCCTGCGGACCGCCGCCGGGCAGGGCATCGAGGGCATCGGCGAGACGTTCGTACGCGCCCTGGCCAAGCTGGAACAGGTGCTGCCGGACCGGCTGCGCCGCCGCGTGAGCGCCCTCAACGCCTTCACCGTTCCCCTGCTGCGCGGCGCCTGGGGCACGCCGGTCGACCCGGCCGTGCTCACCGAGCTGGCCAACGCCTGCCGGGACGGCGAGCGGCTGCGCTTCGCCTATCAGGACCACGACGGCGCCGAGACCCGCCGCACGGTGGAACCGCACCGGCTGGTGTGCACCGAGCACCGCTGGTACCTGGTGGCCTGGGACACCGACCGGGCGGACTGGCGCACGTTCCGGGTGGACCGGATCACTCCCACGCCACCGCACGGCCCCCGCTTCCCTCCGCGTGAGGCGCCCGCCGGGGATCTCGCCGCCTATGTCTCGCGCGGCGTCTCGACCCGGGTCTACGCGACCGAGGCGGTGATCAGGCTCCCCGTCTCCGCCGAGGAGGCGGCGCGGTCCGTCTCGCCGTCCACGGGCGTCCTGGAGGCCGTCGACGCGCACAGCTGCCTGCTGCGCACCGGCGCGCGGAGCATGGAGGTCATGGCCTTCCACGTGCTGTCCGTGGGCCTGGACTTCGAGGTGGTGGAGCCGCCGGAGCTGGTCGACCACATCAGGACCCTGCGGGACCGGCTGTCGCGGGCCCTGCCCGGCACTGACGCGGCACTTACTTGAGTCCGAAGTGACCGAAAACGAACGGGTCGGCCGTGTCCGCCGTCGGCGGATCGTGCGAGGGAATCGTGAATTCCGCATGGTCCGACAATTCTCCGGCGCTCTCGCGGGGACGGCGTCGGCGTGAATTCGGTAAGGGTGAATTTATGTGATCTTAGGGGGCGTGGAATTACTCCGGAGTGCCGAATCGGAGGGCCGAACGAGTGAAGTCGGGGCGTTGCGCCAGTGGGCGTGATCCTGTGACACAAGTGTGACGGCGGACCGGCGGGAACGGCCCGTGCCGGGCGATTGCCCCGCTTCCTTCCTCGCCCCGGGGCGCCTACCGTGAGTGGCATGGCACCCACACCGACCCCCCAGGACCCGCCCTCCGACGACCTCGGTTCGTACGTGGGCCTCGACGCCGACGACGCCGGGAACCGGGCCCGGCAGCGGGGCTGGACGACGGTCCGGGCCCTGCCGCCGGGCGCGATCATCACCATGGAGTACGTGGTGGGGCGCCTCAATTTCGAGGTCGAGCACAACCGGGTGGTGCGCTGCTGGCGCGGCTGAAACGCGGCACGTGCGCGGGAAAGGCCCCCGGCATGGCGGGGGCCTTTCGTGTCCTGAAAGCCCCTCCTGGGGCGTCCTGGGCGGCCGCTCAGCCGCCCGTCACCGGCCTGGAGCGCGGCGGACGGCGGCTGCCGGCCGGGGTGATGGGCGTACGTTCCGAGCGGATCGCGTGCGGGCGCGGCTGCGTGAGCTGCGACGGGGGCCGCCCCGCCGCCGTCCGCCCGGGATGACCGGCGCCGATCGGCTCGCGGGGCGCGTCGTCGTCCTCCGGGTGTCCTGACCGCACCGGGACCGGCCGGGGGCCGCCCGCGGCGACCGGGGCCGGCGCCGCGAGCCGCCTGCGGGCGCGCAGCCGGTCCAGGACGGAGTCCCGTACGGCGAGGATCGCGCGCTCCATCCGGCCGATCATCGGCTCGCACCACGGCAGGGCGAGCAGGATCAGCAGCCCCGCCGCCCAGCCCAGGAGCACGTCGCTCAGCCAGTGCGTACCCAGGTAGACGGTGGTCGCGCCGACCCCCAGGGCCACCATGGACGACGTGATCGACAGATACCGCCTGGCCCGGGGCGTACTGGCCAGATAGGCCAGGATTCCCCAGGTCACGACGGCGTTGGCGGTGTGTCCCGAAGGAAATATATCGCCGCCCGCGAAGAGCTCCGCGGAGCCGATCTGGGTCGCGTAGTGGGGGCCGAGCCGCCCGAGGCCGATCTTGACCGCCCCGACGGTGATGTTGAGCAGCAGCAGGGCGGTGCCCAGGGCCAGCAGGGGCCGCACCGTGTGCTGGCGCCAGGAGCGCCACCCGAGCCAGGCCGCGATCATCACGGCCGTGGGGCCGCGCTGCCCGAGCACCACGAAGTAGTCGAGGAAGGCGTGGAGTCCCGGCCACTGCTGGTACGGCCGGAACAGCATGACTTTCCAGTCGAGGGTCACCAGCCAGGAATCGGCGAGCACGGCGATCACGATGGCGAGATAGAACGCCAACGTTCCGCCGAGGAGAGCCTTGCGGGTGCGACTCATCCGCGGGATCTCTATCTTCGGCGGCTCCGGCTCCCGATCCAGGCGGGCAAAGATGTTGGTGCGCACGTAATCGACGTTACAGCGAGTGAGTGACCGAACAGGGCGATCAGGTCTCTTTGTGATGACGATGTGATGTGGAGTATGTCTCAGGTCACGGTTTATCCGGCCTGGTTCCCGAAATCCAAGGGACCCCGAACCCTATTCACCGGCATGGCGTTACCGGAACTGTCTTTGTGCGGAACAGAATGAGTTCACCGGGACGCCGTGTGGAATTTCCCCGCCGCTTGCGGGAGCCCCGGCCGCGACGGAGGCGGCCGGTGTGGCGCACGCCACACCGGATGATCCGAACCGTGAGACCTGCACCACGTGACATGCGCGTTCCCTCGCGTACTGTGGCGGATCACCCGCGCGTCGATGCGGGGTCGCTGCGGGTTGCCCGGTGGGTCCAGGGTCCCGGTCGGCCCTCCGAGTGCGGGGGACGCATCGGGAGGTACTCAGATGACCGGGACCACCACGGCCGCAGCACGGTCGCGCGCCGCCGTCGGCGGTGCCAACCGCTGGGTCGTCCTGGTCGTCCTCTGTGTCAGCCTGCTGCTGGTCGCGCTGGACGCGACCGTGCTGCACGTGGCCGTCCCCTCCGTCACCGAGGACCTGAACCCCAGCGGCGTCCAGCTGCTCTGGATCGTGGACGCCTATCCGCTGGTCTGCGCCGCCCTGCTGATCCTCTTCGGCACCCTCGGCGACCGCATCGGGCGCCGGCGGGTGCTGCTGCTCGGGTACGGGCTCTTCGCGGCCGCCTCCGCCGTCGCCGCCTTCGCGGGCTCGCCCACGGTGCTGATCGGGGCACGCGCCCTGCTCGGCGTCGGCGGCGCGATGATCATGCCGGCGACCTTGTCCATCCTCCGCGCGGTCTTCCCCGACCGGCGGGAGCGGGCGGTGGCCATCGGCGTGTGGACGGCGGTCGCCGCGGTCGGCGCCGCCGTGGGGCCCGTCCTCGGCGGCTTCCTCGTCGAGCACTTCTGGTGGGGCTCGGTCTTCCTGATCAACCTTCCGCTGCTCGCGGTCATCCTGCCGCTCGGCCGCGTGGTGCTCCCCGAGTCCAAGGGCGGTTCCGACGGCCCCTGGGACGTGCTCGGCGCGCTCATGGCGGCGGCGGGAGTCCTCGGCCTGGTCTTCGGCGTGAAGCGCCTCGGCGCCGGAGAGAGCCCGCTCGGCCCCACCACCCTCGTCCCGCTCTGCGTCGGCGCCGCTCTGCTGGTCCTCTTCGTACGGAGGCAGCGCCGCCGGGCCAACCCGCTGATCGACATGCGGATGTTCGCCAGGCCCACGTTCTCCGTCTCCATCGGCTGCATCGTCCTCGCGATGCTGGCGCTGGTCGGCCTGGAGCTGATCGCCGTCCAGTACCTCCAGCTGGTGCTGGGGCTCAGCCCGCTGGAGACCGGGCTGCGGCTGCTGCCGCTGACCTTCGCCGCGATGGCCGCCGGCGCCACGGGATCGCTCACCCTGCGCCGGGTGGGGCCACGCCGGATGGTGTCCTGGGGCTTCGCCCTCACCGCCGCCGCCGTGCTGCTGCTCGTGATGATGGGCCAGCACGACCGGCCGGGGCTGCTGACCGCCGCGTTCGTCCTGCTCGGCTTCGGGGTGCAGTCCACGCTCTTCGGCGCGTACGAGTCGATGCTCAGCGAGGCCCCCGCCGAACAGGCGGGCGGGGCCGCCGCCATCGGCGAGACGTCGTACCAGCTCGGCGCGGGCATGGGGATCGCCCTCCTCGGCAGTGTGATGAACGCGTCCTACGCGCCCGCCCTGTCGTCCGTGAAGGGCGTCCGGAAGTCCGACTCCACGGCCGCCTCCCAGTCCCTCGGGGAGGCCTACCAGGTCGCGAACCGGCTGGGCGGACCCGCCGGGGACTCCCTGCGGAGCGCCGCCCGCCACGCGTACGTCCACGGACTGCACGTCACCCTGCTGGTCAGCGCGGCCCTGCTGCTGCTCGGCGCGCTGGCCGCGCTGCGGCTGCCCCGGATCATGGAATGCCCGGCGCCCGGCAGCCCTGAGGCCGTCGCGGCGGGTGCGCCGGAGCCGGTGGGGTCCTCAACGGCCCCGGCCGCGCCGGCGACTCCGGAGGCGGCGGTACGCGAGCCGGCGGGCGCGATACCGGGACAGCGGGCGCAGGAGCGTCACGTACCGGACCTCCGCAAGGCCGCGCCACCGGAGAAGGAGAAGGAGAAGCAGCCGGCCTCCTCACACCGGCGGCCCGCCCTGGTGCCCCGCGGCCCGTCCGGCTGACACCGGCCCGCCCCCGGCCGCCCGTCCCCCGGGCGTTGCGGTCACCGCACCGGCGCCGTAACGTCTGCGCCGAGCCGTGACTAACACTGCTAGTTTGACCCGCGCGAGCCGCCGGAGGCAGCCCCCATGCCCGTCCCGTCCTTCGACCCCGGTGATCCGCTCGGCCTCGACGACCTCCTCGACCCGGAGGACCTGGCGATCCGGGACACCGTCCGGGCCTGGGCGGCCGACCGGGTCCTGCCGCACATCGCCGAGTGGTACGAGAAGGGCGAACTGCCCGTCCTGCGCGAACTGGCCAGGGAACTCGGCGGGCTGGGCGCGCTCGGCATGTCCCTGACCGGATACGGCTGCGCGGGCGCCACCGCCGTCCAGTACGGGCTCGCCTGCCTGGAGCTGGAGGCCGCCGACTCCGGTATCCGCTCCCTCGTCTCGGTCCAGGGCTCCCTCGCGATGTACGCGATCCACCGCTACGGCTCCGAGGAGCAGAAGCTCCGGTGGCTCCCCGGCATGGCGGCCGGCGAGCTGATCGGCTGCTTCGGCCTGACCGAACCCGACCACGGCTCCGACCCGGCCGGGATGCGCACCCACGCCCGCCGCGACGGCTCCGACTGGGTCCTCGACGGCCGCAAGATGTGGATCACCAACGGCTCGGTGGCCGACGTCGCCGTCGTCTGGGCGCAGACCACCGACCAGCCGGACGGGGTGCGGGGTTTCCTCGTACCGGCCGGCACCCCCGGTTTCTCCGCCCCGGAAATCACCCATAAGTGGTCGCTGCGTGCCTCGGTCACCAGCGAACTTGTCCTCGACGGGGTGAGGCTGCCGGCCGACGCCGTCCTTCCGGAGGTCTCGGGGCTGCGCGGACCGCTCAGCTGTCTCAACCACGCGCGGTACGGAATCGTCTGGGGCGCGATGGGGGCGGCGCGGGCCGGTTTCGAGTCGGCGCTGGAGTACGCGCGGACGCGGGAGCAGTTCGGCCGGCCGATCGGCGGGTTCCAGCTCACCCAGGCCAAGCTCGCCGACATGGCCCTCGAACTCCACAAGGGCATCCTGCTCGCCCACCATCTGGGGCGGCGGATGGACGCCGGCCGGCTCCGCCCGGAACAGGTCAGCTTCGGGAAGCTGAACAACGTCCGGGAGGCCATCGGGATCTGCCGTACCGCGCGCACGATCCTCGGCGCCAACGGAATCTCGCTCGCCTATCCGGTCATGCGGCACGCGACGAACCTGGAGTCGGTTCTCACGTACGAGGGAACGGTCGAGATGCACCAGTTGGTCCTGGGCAAGGCGCTCACCGGTCTCGACGCCTTCCGGTGATCCGGGAGATTCCCGGATGAAACCGGACGGACCGGTGCGCGCCCCGCTCAGCTCTGGTTGAAGAAGCCGTCCTGCGCGCGGCCCGCGGGGTCGCCGCTGACGATCTCGGTGTCGGCGGGGGTCAGCAGGAAGACCCGGGTGGCCACGCGCTCGATCGAGCCGCGCAGCCCGAAGGCCAGCCCGGCGGCGAAGTCCACGACCCGCTTGGCGTCGGAGGGCTCCATGGCGGTGAGGTTCATGATGACCGGGGTGCCGGCCCGGAAGAGCTCGCCGATGTGCCGGGCGTCCCGGAAGCCGTCCGGGGACACCGTGGCGATCCTGCGGTCCTCATGGACGGCCTCGGAGGCGACCCGCGCCCGGGGGTCGGTCTTCCAGGTGTCGTCGCTCTCCGCACCCTCGGCGTACTCGTCGTCGTAGTAACGCTCGTCGTTGTCCTCGACGAGGCCCAGCCAAGCACTCGCCTTGCGCACCGATCCCATGGACGCCTCCTCTCACCGCGGTCACTAGTGGTTCCGCACTCCCTATGGTCGACCATGATGCGGATTCCGCGCCAAGGGGATAGCCGCCGCACAGGGCATTCGTGACGGTACTGGTGCAGAAGATGTGGCGGTTCGTCAAGGTTCCTCCTGCGTACGGGCCCTGAGGAAGTACAAAATATGACGTTCCGGCCAGATGGGTGACGCGGGGGTCGTACGGGTGAACGGAGGAGTCGATACGATGCCCACCGCACAGACGAACGACTCCGGGGGGACCGTCGTGTTCGGAATCGTCAGACCATGCGGGCACCGCCTCACCGACGGCCTCAAGGCCGAGTGGACGGCCCATCTCTGCGGAATGTGCCTGGCACTTCGCTCCGGCCACGGGCAGCTGTCCCGGGTCGTCACCAACTACGACGGCCTGATCGTCTCGGTCCTGACGGAGGCTCAGTCAGGACCCGCCCCCGGCCGGCGGCGCACCGCGGGCCCCTGTCCGCTGCGCGGCATGCGTACCGCGCCGGTCGCCCGGGGGGAGGGCGCGCGCCTCGCCGCCGCCGTCTCGCTCGTCCTGGCCTCGGCGAAGGTACGGGACCACGTGGCCGACGGGGACGGGCTGTTGAAGCGCCGGCCGCTCGCCGCCGCCGCGCGCCGGGTCGCCGCCGGCTGGGACCGGGCGGGCGCCCGTACCGGCGCGGAGCTGGGATTCGACACGTCCGTCCTGGTCGACGCCGTCGACCGGCAGCCGGCGATCGAGGCCCTCGCCGGTCCCGGTACCGCGCTGCCGGCCGTCACCGAGCCCACCGAGACGGCGACGGGGGCCGCCTTCGCGCACACCGCCGTGCTGGCGGGGCGGCCCGGGAACCGCGCGCCGCTGACCGAGGCGGGACGGCTCTTCGGACGGCTCGCGCATCTGCTGGACGCCGTGGAGGACCAGGAAAGTGACGCCGCGTCGGGAGCCTGGAACCCGCTGACCGCGACCGGCACGCCCCGCGCGGAGGCCCGGCGGCTCGCCGACGACGCCGTGCGGGGCATCCGTCTCGCGCTGCGGGAGGCGGAGTTCACCGACGGCCGGCTCGCGCACGTGCTGCTCGCCCACGAACTGCGGGTGTCGGTGGACCGGTCCTTCGGTACGACGGCGTGCGCGCACCCGGGGCACGGCGGCGCGCCGGCGGGGCACCTGCCCGGAACACCGCCGCGGGCGCCGGGGGCGCCGGGCATGCCGGACTCGCCCCAGGGGCCCCACCACGAGCCGCCCCGGCCGGGACCGCGCGGGTTCCTGGCCGGCTGCGCGGCCTTCGCCGCCCTGTGCTGCACGTGTCGGATGTGCTGCGCGGAGAGCTACGAGGGCCCGTGGTCGGGCAAGAAGCGCGAGGGCTGCTGCCACACGTGCGACTGCGACGGGAACTGCTGCGACTGTGACGGCGGTTGCTGTGACTGCTGCGGCTGCTGCGATTGCAGTTGCTGACCGGGACGTGAGGGGCGTGAGCGGAGAAGGGACGCGGAGAGTGCCTGAGGCGGAGGGGGAAAAGGGAGAGCGAGGGGGGTGACGCGTGGAGCGCCGCATGTGAAGGCACGCGGGAGACGGCGGATGAGCGCCGGTGGTACGGAGGCCGTGCAGGGCGTCAGCTCAACAGGACGAGGACCACACTCGACCGAAGTCGATGTGGGAGCGGGTGACCAGCCACTGCTGCGCATACATGTGCCAAGTGGAACAGGCATCCGTTTCCCCGTCAACCGAGTGACCCGGGACGCCCGGAGTATGGACAAGCTTGACAGCGGACGGTACACACCGCTTAGCCTCTGAGCCACAAGCGGATCGTGCTGAGGGGCTCGGTCCGCCCGCGTTTTCCGTGAAGGCACATCCCGTGTTCGATCTCTGTATCCACGGAGCCTTCGCATGCCTGTGTCCTCGGAGCCCACCCGTACCCCCGCCCTTGCGCGCCTCTCCCGGTCCGTCGTCGTGGTCGGCGCGGGCCCGCGCGGCACGGGATTCCTGGAACGGTTCGCCGCCAACGCGCCCGCGCTGTACGACGGCCGGCCCCTCGACATCCACCTGATCGACCCGTTTCCACCGGGTGGTGGCCGGATATGGCGCCGCGCGCAGTCGCCGCTCCTCTGGATGAACTCGATGGCCGAGGACGTCACGATGTTCACCGACGACACGGTGCAGCTGGGCGGTCCCGTCACCGAGGGGCCCGCGCTCCACCAGTGGGCCCGGGACGTCCGGGAGGGCAGGGCGGGCCTCTCCGAGGAGACCGCGCGCGCCGACCCGGGACTGCGCGCCGAGATAGTCGCCCTGAGCGGCCAGGCCTTTCCCAGCAGACGGGTGCAGAGCGCCTATCTGAGCTGGGTGTACGAGCGGACGGTGGCGGCCCTGCCGCCCGGCGTCACCCTGCACCGGCACCCGGCCCGCGCCCTGCGGGTGAGCGGGCCGCGCGGCGGGAGGCAGCGCGTCTGGCTGGAGGACCGTACGGAACCGCTGCTCGCCGACCTGGTGGTCCTGACCCTCGGCCATCTCGACGCGGAACCGGAGCCCGAGCACGTGGAGCTGGCGGGGTTCGCCCGGCGGCACGGGCTGACCCACGTGCCGCCCGACTTCACCGCCGACAGCGACCTGTCGGCCCTGCCCGCCGGTGAGCCCGTGATCGTGCGCGGCTTCGGCCTCGCCTTCGTGGACCTCATGGTGCTGCTCACCGAGGGCCGGGGAGGGCGCTACTCGGTGGCACCCGGCACCCCGGGGGAGGGCGTCGGCGAGGAGCTGGTCTACCACCCCTCGGGGCGGGAGCCGGTGCTGTACGTGGGGTCGCGGCGCGGTGTCCCGTACCACTCCAAGATCGGATACGGCCTGACCGGCGACCGACCGCCGCTGCCGCGCTTCCTCGGTCCCGAGCAGATCGACGAACTGCTCCGCGGGCCCCGGCCGCTGGACTTCCGGCGCGACGTCCGGCCCCTGGTCGACAAGGAGCTGGGCTTCGCCCACTACCACCGCCTCTTCACCGCCCATCCCGAGCGCACCCGCATGGCCTGGACGGACTTCGAGGAGAAGTACGCCGCCGCCGGGCCCGGCAGCCCGGAGCTGGACGCGCTCACCGCCGCCGCCGTGCCCGACCCCGCCGACCGGCTCGACCTCGGCCTTCTCGACCGTCCGCTGACCGGCGTGAGCTTCGCGTCGCCCGAGGCGCTCCAGGACGGGCTGCGCGCCTACATCACCGCCGACCTCACCCGTCGGCACGACCCGGCCCACAGCGCCGACCTCGCCGTCTTCCTCGGACTGCTCTCCGTCTACGGGCAGTTGACCCGGCTCGGCGACCTCGGGGACATGGGCGGGCAGTGGCACGGCTTCTTCAGCTACCTCGCCTCGGGGCCGCCGGGACCCCGGCTGCGCCAGCTCCTCGCCCTGTCCCGGGCCGGGATCGTCCGCTTCCTCGGCGCCGACACGACGGTCGAGGCCGACGAGCGGAACGGACTCTTCCGGGCGGGGAGCCCGTCCGTACCGGGGCATGACGTCGAAGCGCGCGCCCTGGTGGAGGCCCGGCTCCCCGACCCGTCGCCGGAGCGCACCCGCAGCCCGCTGCTGCGCGCGCTGTACGAGGAGGGCGCCGCCGCCACCTCCGCCGGGCTCGTCCGGGTCGACCCCGACGACGGGCGGCTGGTCGAGAGCGACGGCCGCCCGCATCCGCGCCGCTTCGCCCTCGGCCCGTACACCACCGCCCGGTCCAGCGGCGCCTTCACCCGGCCCCGCACCGGCGGCCCCGCCTTCCGCCAGAACGACGACGTGGCACGGGCCGTACTGACCTTCCTCCGGGATCCCGCCGACCATCAGGACCCCGGGGGTGAGGTCCGTACCGACCGTCCCCGTGTCGTGTCCGACTCCTGAACCGAAGCTGAGAGGCCCGACATTGTCCGCCATCCGACCCCTGCATCTCGCCGCCGAGATCGGCGGTCCGCCGCGGTACGACGCCGCCGACTACGTCACCCTCGCCCGGCTCGCCGAGCGGGGCGCCCTCGACTTCGTCACCCTCCAGGACTCGTTCACCCGGCCGGGTCTCGACGCGCTCGCCGTGCTGTCCCGGGTCGCCCCGGCCACCGAGCGGATCGGGCTGGTCGCGACGGTCACCACCACCCACACCGAGCCGTTCCACGTCTCCTCCGCCGTGGCCACCCTGGACTGGGTGAGCGGCGGCCGGGCCGGCTGGGTGGTCGACGTGTCGACCACCCCCGCGCAGGCCCGGCTCTTCGGCCGCCGCCACGCGGCGCCCGCCGAGGCCCTGTGGCGGGAGGCGGGCGAGGTCGCCGAGGTGGCGGCGCGGCTGTGGGACAGTTGGGAGGACGACGCCGAGATCCGCGACACGTCGACAGGGCGCTACATCGACCGCGCCAAGCTCCACCATGTCGACTTCGAGGGCAGCACGTTCACGGTCCGCGGCCCGGCGATCGTGCCGAGGCCCCCGCAGGGCCACCCCGTCACCGTCGTGGACGCGGCCGGCGAGCACAGCGAGGACATCGCCGCGCGCCACGCGGACGTCGTCCTCGTCAGGGCCACCCGCCCGGAGGAGGCGGCGGGGATCCGCGAGCGGCTCCGCGCCCGCGCCGCCGCCCACGGCCGGCGGCCCGACGCCCTGCGGGTGCTCGCGGCGCTCACGGTCGACCTCGGCGACGGCGAACGCCCGGCGGAACCAGGGCTGGAGAGCGCGCCCCGTACCACCGGCGGCGCCGGCGGCCCGTACTACCGGGGCGGCCCCGTCGACCTCGCCGAACTGATCGCCGCCTGGCACCGGGGCGGCGCCGTGGACGGCTTCCACGTCGCGCCCGCCGAGCCGGCCCGCGACCTGGAACGGCTGGTCAACGGTACGGTCGCGCTGCTCCAGCACCGCAGCCGGTTCCGCACCTTCTACCCGGGCGGCACGCTGCGCGAGCACCTGGGCCTGACCCGGCCCGCCAACCGGTACACCCACGCCGGGGGAGCCTCATGACCACCGACACCCCCACCGACACCCCCACCGCCACTTCCGGCCGCAGGACCCTCCACCTCGCCGCCCACTTCCCCGGCGTCAACAGCACCACCGTCTGGGCCGACCCCCGCGCCAAGTCGCAGATCGCGTTCGCGTCCTTCGAGCGGCTGGCCCGTACCGCCGAGCGCGGCCTCTTCGACTTCTTCTTCCTCGCCGAGGGGCTGCGGCTGCGCGAGCACAGAGGACTGATCCACGACCTGGACGTCGTCGGCCGGCCGGAATCGATCACCGTGCTCAACGCCCTCGCCGCCGTCACCGACCGGCTCGGCCTCGCCGCCACCGTGAACGCCACCTTCAACGAGCCGTTCGAACTGGCCCGCAGGCTCGCCACCCTCGACCGCCTCAGCGAGGGCCGCGCCGCCTGGAACGTGGTGACCTCCTCCGACGCCTTCACCGGGGAGAACTTCCGGCGCGGCGGCTACCTCGACCGCGCCGACCGCTACACCAGGGCCGCCGAGTTCGTCGCCACCGCCCGTGAACTCTGGGACTCCTGGACCCCGGCCGCACCCGGCGCCCCGTACGGCGTCCCGCGCCCCTTCGTCCACACGGGCCAACACTTCGAGATCGAGGGCGAGTTCACCGTCCCGCGCTCCCCGCAGGGCCACCCCGTCGTCATCCAGGCCGGTGACTCCGAGGAGGGCAGGGAGTTCGCCGCCTCGGCCGCCGACGTCGTCTTCAGCCGCCACAGCACCCTGGAGGCGGGCCGGGCCTTCTACGCCGACACCAAGGCCCGGCTGGCGCGGTACGGCAGACGGCCCGGCGACCTGAAGATCATGCCCGGCGTGACCTACGTCCTCGGCGACACCGACGCCGAGGCCCAGGAGCGCGCAGCCGAGATCCGACGGCAACAGGTCTCCCCGCAGAACGCCCTCCTCGCCGCGGAACGCGTCTGGGGCCGCGACCTCTCCGCGTACGACCCCGAAGGCCCGCTCCCGGACCTCGACCCCGACCCCACCGCCGTCATCGCCCAGGGCCGGGTGACGGACGGCGACCCGCTCGCGGTCGCCGCGCGCTGGCGCGCCCTGTCCGAGGCCAAGGGGCTGTCCCTCCGGGGCACGGTCATCGAGACCACCGCCAGGCAGTCCTTCATCGGCACCCCCCGGACCGTCGCCGAGGCGCTCGACACCTTCGTCCAGCAGGAGGCGGCGGACGGCTTCATCCTCATTCCCCATCTCACCCCGGGCGGCCTGGACGACTTCGTCGACCGGGTCGTACCGCTGCTCCAGGAACGCGGTGTCTTCCGTACGGAGTACGCGGGGACCACGTTGCGGTCCCACCTGGGGCTTCCCCACCCCGTCTGGAAAGGCTGATCAGCATGACCACCGACACGTCCGGCGCACCCGGCACAGCGACCGACACCGACCCGGCCCAGGAGTGGAAGCGCTGGCACGAACAGCGGGTCTTCGCCGTCTCCGCGCCGTACGGCCCGCTCTCCCTCACCGGCACCCACTGGCTCACCGACTTCCCCGAGGGCCGCCTGCCCGCCGTACCGGGCGTGTGGCGCGCGGACGGCGACGAGGTGGTGCTCACCGCCGGGGACGGCGACGGGCTCACCGCCGACGGCGCACCGCTGACCGGTGAGATCCGGCTGACGGCCGACACCGGGGCGTTCGAGGACAGCAGGATCGCGGCCGGATCGCGCCGGCTGGTCGTGCTGCGCCGCGAAGGCCTGTGGGCCGTACGCGACTTCGACCCGGGATCGCCGGCCCGGCGGTCGTTCCTGGGCATCGAGGCGGCCCCGTACGACAGCGACTGGGCGCTGACCGGGCGTTTCCGGCCGTACGAGAGCCGTACGATCCTGCTCCCGAACGCGGACGGGCGCGAGCGGGACTTCACCCTCGGCGGGGAGATCTCCTTCACGGTGGACGGTACGGACCACACCTTCCAGGCCGCCGTGGAGCCCGACGGCTCCCTCTGGGTGGTCTTCGCCGACACGACCAGCGGGACGGACAGCTTCCGGTTCCGCTTCCTGCGGCCGCCGGCCCCGGACGCGGACGGCACGGTGAGCGTCGACCTCAACCGGGCGGTGCTGCCGCCCTGCGCCTTCGCGGACCACTTCCTCTGCCCGTTCCCGCCGCCAGGCAACCGGCTCCCGATCGCGGTCCCGGCCGGCGAACGGCGGCTCGTGACCGGCTGATCCGGCACTTCCGGCCCCTGGACACCATCCGTCGCGGTGGGCCCGAGGGCGCCCTTGCGCCGGGGAGCCGGCGGCCTCGATACTCCCCAACAGCGCTTGCCGGGACGCCTGTCCGGGATCCGGACGGGCGTCCCGGCCGCGCCTCACGGGCCGGGCACCCCACCGCCGGGCCCCCGATTCCCCCGGAGGAACGACACGTGAGGATCAAGCGCACCAACCCCCCAGGCTCAAGGGCGAGAAGGACCCGGCTGTCGGCCGTCACCGCCGGACTGGCAGCCGCCGTGGCACTCGCGATACCGGGCGCCGGAGCGAGCGCCCAGGACCGGGCCGCCGCCTTCGGCGCCCAGCAGCTCACCGCCGCGCACGACGCCGTCCTCACCGCCGACGTGGCGGGCACCGCCTGGTACACGGACCGGGCCAACGGCGAACTGGTCGTCACGGCCGACAGCACGGTCTCCGCGACCGAGATCGCCTCGATCCGGCGGGCGGCCGGGGCCAACGCCGGCGCGCTGCGCATCGAACGCACCCCGGGCACGCTCTCCCGCTTCATATCCGGCGGCGACGCCGTCTACGCCCCCGGCTGGCGCTGCTCCGTGGGATTCAACGTCCGCAGCGGCACCACCTACTACTTCCTGACGGCCGGCCACTGCACGGAGGGCTACCCGCCCTGGTACGCGGACCCGGCGCACACCATCAGCATCGGCCCCACGGTGGGCTCCAGCTTCCCGGGCAACGACTACGGCCTTGTCCGGTACGACAACCCCGCCGTGACCCACCCGGGCACGGTCGGCAGCGTCGACATCACCGGCGCCGCCAACGCCACGGTCGGCATGTCCGTCACCCGCCTCGGCTCCACCACCGGCACCCACAGCGGCACGGTCACCGGCCTGAACGCCACGGTCAACTACGGGGGAGGCGACATCGTCTCCGGCCTGATCCGTACCAACGTCTGCGCGGAACCGGGCGACAGCGGCGGCCCGCTCCACTCGGCCGGCCGCGCCATCGGCCTGACGTCGGGCGGCAGCGGCAACTGCGCCTCCGGCGGTACCACGTACTTCCAGCCGGTCACGGAGGCGCTGAGCGCCTACGGCGTCAGCGTCTACTGACGGGGGCTCCGGCGCGCTCGCTGAGCCCCCGTCCGGACCGGACGGGGGCTCACCTCTGCGACAATGCCGGGTGGTCGGTGGTACGGAACGGGGGGCCGCGGGCAGTGAAACGCATCGGAGTGACCGGTCACCGGGACATCCCCGCGGCGGCCAGGGCACACATCAGAGCCGCCATCCTGGCCGTGCTCCGCGCCCAGCAGGGCTCGCTGGAGGCGCTCTCCAGCCTGGCCGCGGGCGCGGACCAGCTCTTCGCGGACCTCGCGCTCGACCGGGGCGCGGAACTGACCGTCGTCATCCCCAGCGGGGACTACGAGGACGGCTTCGACGACCCCGAGGAACTGGCCCGCTACCGGCACCTCAAGGACCGGGCCACCCTGGAGGTCAGGATGGAGTTCCCGCACTCCACGGACGAGGCCTACTACGCGGCGGGCGCGTACATCGCCGACCACTGCGACCGGCTGCTGGCGGTGTGGGACGGCCGCCCGGCCCGCGGCCTCGGCGGGACGGGCGACATCGTGCGGTACGCGCGTGAGCGCGGGAAGCCGGTGACGGTGATCTGGTGCGACGGGGTGGAGCGGGCCTGACCGGCCGCGCCCCCGCACTCCCGCCCCCTTGCACTCCCGCCGCGCCCTTTGCACTCCCGCGCCTCAACTCCGGTGCCGTACCAGCCAGTCCGTGTGCTGGGGCGAGACGATCCGCTCGGTCTCGT
Organism: Streptomyces sp. NBC_01317; assembly: GCF_035961655.1. NCBI lineage: Bacteria > Bacillati > Actinomycetota > Actinomycetes > Kitasatosporales > Streptomycetaceae > Streptomyces > Streptomyces sp. NBC_01317. The sequence goes on from NZ_CP108393.1 coordinate 6,529,046, forward strand.
ACACGGCGTTCGCCCACTGCGCCTCGGTGACCATCGTCGCCATCGCCGTGTGCATCGCCGCCAGATCGTCCTCCACCAACGAGTGCGCGGAGATGAGCGGTTGATGGCGCCGGATCTCGCTCCACGCCAGACAGGCCGCCGCGGACGCCGACAACAGCCCCAGCACGGCGGACGATCCGGTGACGGAGAACGTACGCAGAACGGCCAGGAAGAGCGCCAGCAGGGTGATGAGGGTGATGCTCACCCCCCAGAGCGTGGTGGCGTGACGGGAGATCACCGTGCGCCGGTGGTACCAGTTGCGCTGCTCGATGAGCCGGTCCCTGACGTAGGTCTCCTTGCGGGCGCTGAACGCCTTGTCGCGCAGCATCTGCATGGGAGGAGTGATGAGTCGGTCCGCTCCCGCCGGGGTCCCGTCCCCATCGCGCGGATCCTCCCAGCCCACTTTCTTGAGCTCCCTCAGACCCGCCTCCATCCGGGTGGTGAAGAGTCCCGCCGGGTCCTCGGCCCCGGAATCGAAGGGGGCCCCGTGCACCGCGTACCGCCAGGACATCGACTTGATGAACTCGGCGGCGGAGCGGTTGAGTTGCCAATGCGACTTTGCTCGGTGCCCGGCGGACCTGAGGGTGAACAGGAGTACGCCCGCGTACGCCAACGCGCTGAACGCGCCCACGAGTTGGAACGTACCCCCGAGCTTCCCCTCCCACGGCAGCGCGGCCAGCGCGGCGGCCAGGACCAGCAGCACCAGCTGGCTGCGGTTGGCGTTGACCGCCTGCCGCTGGCGCGTGATGGCGATCGCGTCCGCGTAGTGGAAGAGAACCGGCAGATCAGCGTTTCGGAAGACCATACTGTGCAGTGGTCCGCGTAACTCGGCCATGCGCGCGCCCCCGTCTGCTGTGGTGTTGTCACTCGTTCAGCTGAATGGCGCCTTCCGCACCGCGTCGCGAATTCCTGACAACGCTTTTGTCTCGGCCGCCCGTGCCGAGTTGCTGTACGAGTTCTGAAGAGTAAAGTCGAGCCGCTGACACTGCAACGGTGCCGTGTCTCCTGTTCGCACCTGATGATCAAGGACGGCCGTCGTGACCTTTCAGACCTCTGTCACCTTCGCTCCTGCGAAGAAGAACCGAGTCCCCCTCGCGGAGATCGACGTACGCGACACCGAGGTCGCCAAGAAGCTCAACCGGGTACTGCCCATGCCCACCGGCCGTGTCGCGCGCGTTTCGAGCTTCAACTCCGCCCTCTAGACTGGCGGAATGACTGGACCCCTGGTCCCATTCCGCGAGATCGTCTTAAAGGTCCACAGCCGGTGCGATCTCGCTTGTGACCACTGCTACATCTACGAGCACGCCGATCAGAGCTGGCGCACCCGCCCCAAGGTGATCTCTGAAGAGGCGATTTCCTGGACGGCTCTGCGACTGGCAGAGCATGCCAAGACTCATGCCCTGCCCTCCGTGTCAGTGATCCTGCACGGAGGGGAGCCTCTGCTGGCGGGCCCCGCCCGGCTGCGACAGGTCTGCGCCGAGCTGACCGCGGCTCTCGACGGTATCGCTGCCCTCGATCTGCGCATCCACACCAACGGGCTCCAGCTTTCTCCCCGTTATCTAGACCTGTTCGACGAATTCGGCGTCCGGGTGGGCATCTCCCTGGACGGCGACCGGACGGCCAACGACCGGCACCGTCGCTACGCGGACGGCCGCAGCAGCCACCCCCAGGTCCTCAAGGCCGTCGCCCTGCTCCGCGAGGAGCGCTACCGCCACCTCGACCTCGGGCTGCTCTGCACGATCGACGCGGCCAACGACCCTCTCGCCGTGTACGACGCGCTCGCCGCCCTCGATCCGCCGCGCATCGACTTCCTGCTCCCGCACGCCACCTGGGACGAGCCCCCGCCGCGCCCCGACGGCTCGCCCACCGCGTACGCCGACTGGCTGTTGACCGTCTTCGACCGCTGGGAGGAGCAGGGCCGGCCCATGCCGGTACGGCTCTTCGAGTCGGTGCTCTCCACCCTCGGCGGCGGCCCCAGCCTCACCGAATCCCTCGGACTGGCCCCCACCGACCTGGTCGTCGTGGAGACGGACGGCACGCTGGAGCAGGTCGACTCGCTCAAGAGCGCCTACGACGGCGCGGCGGCCACCGGGTTCGACGTCTTCTCCCACACCTTCGACGAGGTCGCCGCCCACCCCGGCGTACGGACCCGTCAGCTGGGCCTCGCCGGGGTGAGCGAGACCTGTCGGCAGTGCCCGGTCGTCCGCTCCTGCGGCGGCGGCCTCTACACCCACCGGTACGGCTCCGGCGCCGCGTCCGGGCCCGCGGCGGGACCCGCCGGGTTCGACCGGACCTCGGTCTACTGCGCGGACCTCGAAGCCCTGATCCGCGGCATCGAGTCCCGTACGGCCGCCGCGACCACCTCGCCCGCCGTCACGGACACCGGCGAGCTGCTCGCCGCCCAGCTGGACCTGACCCGCTCGCTCCTCGCGGAGCTGCACTCCGAACTGGCCGGCCGGGGCGGCGCGTCCTGGCAGGAGGCCTGGGAGCTGGCCGGGGTGGTCGAGCGGCACTCCGACGGCCTGGACGAGCTGCTCGCCCACCCGTACACCCGGCCCTGGCTGGTCGACTCCGTCGCGGCCCTGCGCGAGGAGCGCCCCGGGGCGCCGGGCACCGCGCGCCGCCTGGCGGCCTACGTCGCCGCCGCCGTGATCCGCGGCGGCCTGGACGTGCCCGTCCGGGTCGGCCACCGGGACGGCGCCCTGCACCTCCCGACCCTCGGGGTGCTGCGGCTGGACGACGGCGCGGGACCGGACGGCGCGGGACCGGACGGCGCCGGTTCCTACGGCGCGTACGGGGACGCCGAGGTGCGCGTCGTGGAGAAGGGCTTCCTGGTGCGCGCCGGCGCGGTGGAGCGGCTGGTCGTACGCCCCGGGGAGGCCACCCCGTACTGGCGGCCCGTGCGCCGGCTCGGCCGGGACGGCGCACCCGACCTCGCGCTCGACGACCTCGATCCGTACCGCGACCGCTTCGGCGCCCCCGTCCACCCGGGGCTCGGGGACGCGGAGGCGGCGGGCTGGAGCGCCCGTCTCGCGGCGGCCTGGGGGCTGCTGCGGGACGCCGTACCGGACCAGGCGGCGGAGGCGGCGGGGACGCTGTCCACGCTGACGCCGCTGCTGTCGGCGGACACCGGAGCGGTGAGCGGGCCGCCCGGCTACGGAGCCCTGGGGGTCCCCGTCCACGGAGACGCCGGGGAGCTGGCGCTCGCGCTCCTGCGCGGCTTCCGCGCGGCGAAGCTGCGGGCGCTCACCGAGGTCACCGACCTGTACGCGCTGGACACCGCGCCCGGCCAGTCCCGCCGGGCGCCCTGGCGGGACACGCCGGTCCCGGTGTCGGAGCTGCTGGCGGGGGCGTACGAACGCGTGGGCCTCGCGGCGTACGACACCGCCTACCGGGACCACGCCCGCCGGGCGCTGGACACGCTGGAGGACACGGCCGAACTCACGGTCAGCGGGAAGAGCCTGCTGGCCGCCCTGTGGAAAGAGGTCGACCATGCCTGACGCGACGGACGAGGCGACGGCGAGTACGGCGGCCGGGGCGGCGGACCGCCCCGCCACCGTGGGCGCGCTGGCCGCCGAGCTGGCGGCCCTGGGGGTCATGGACGGGTCGATCCTCCTCGTCCACGCCTCCCTGGGCTCCACCGGCCTCGACGCCGACACCCTGCGCACCGCCCTGCTGACGGCCGTGGGCGACACGGGCACCCTGGTCGTGCCCGCGTTCACGGAGGACAACTCCGACACCTCCTCGGCCCATCTGGCGCGTATCCGGGGGAAGACACGCCGGGAGGCGGCCGCCTTCCGGGAGCGGATGCCCGCCTTCGACCCGGCGACCACGCCCTCGACGGGGATGGGCCGGCTGGCCGAGTCCGTACGCACCCATCCGGGCGCGGTGCGCAGCGCCCATCCGCAGACCTCTTTCGCGGCCGTCGGACGCCGGGCGAAGGAATTGCTGGCCGAGCATCCCCTGCACAGTCATCTGGGCGAGGACTCCCCGCTGGGCGCTCTCGCCGCGGCCGGTGCGCACGTTCTGATGGTCAATGTGGGATTCGCCGTCTGCACCGCGTTCCATCTCGCGGAATACCGGGTCGGCGCGCCGACGCGTTCCTACCGCTGTGTGCTGAAAGGCCCTGACGGGATCGCGCGGTGGGTGGAATATGAGGATGTCACCCTCGACGACAGTGATTTCGAGGCCGTGGGCGCTTCGTTCCCCTGGGGTATGGAACAGAAGGGACAACTGGGAGGAACATCCGCGAGGCTGTTCCCGATCAAAGACGCGGTTGATCACGCGGAGTCGTGGATGACCGAAAAGCGGCGTTGATTGACCGAACGTCAAGGGAGGGAGAGGGCTTCGCTCCGGAATGATTAGTTCGCCAAGACACAGGACGGGGGTCGTGTGCAGGCGTCACCACAGCAGCGAGCGGCTGACCATCGGCCGTATTTCTTTCTGAGTTACGCACACACACCGAGGGACGGGGCGGGAGGGCCCGACCCGGACATGTGGGTCGAGCGGCTCTTCCGGGATCTGTGCGGCCATGTGCTGGCCATGACCGACCTGCCGGCGGGCGCGCCGCCCGGCTTCATCGACCGGGAGATACGCTCCGGCGAGGGCTGGTCGGAACGGCTCGGCGAAGTCCTCTCCACGTGCCGGGTGTTCGTGCCGCTGTTCTCGCCGCGCTACTTCGCCAGCGAGATGTGCGGCAAGGAGTGGTACGCGTTCGCCCAGCGCGTCATCTACCAGCAGGCGAAGAGCAACAACCCGTCGGACGCGATTGTGCCTGCCCTGTGGGTGCCGGTGCCACCGCAGCAACTCCCCGGACCCGCCGAGCGGTTGCAGTTCAACCACCGCGATTTCGGGGACCGTTACGTCACCGACGGGCTCTACGGGCTGATCAAGCTCCGGATCTTCGCCGAGGAGTACGAGCGGGCGGTCTACGAACTCGCCAAACGCATCGTCAGCGTCGCCGACACCGCGGCCGTCGGCCCCGGCCGGCCCCTCGACTACCGCCAGGTGCCCAGCGCGTTCGGGGCCAACGGCGGTCCGCGCCCCATGCAGGTCACCGTGGCCGCTCCCACCCACCACGACCTGCCCGAGGGGCGGACCCCGCACTACTACGGCGGTACGGCCCAGGACTGGAATCCCTACCACCCTGACTCCGTCAGGCCGTTGGCGTACGTCGCACGGGATCTGGTGCGCTCGCTCAACTACCAGGCGGACATCATGTCGTTCGACGACGTCGCCGTACCGCACGACGGCAAACAGGCGCCCACCCGGCCGGAGATCCTGCTGGTCGACCGGTGGGCGCTGCACGACGAGGAACAGCGCCAGCGGCTCGCCGCGTTCGACGCCGAGCACCGGCCCTGGGTGAGCGTCGTCGTGCCGTGGAACCGCGAGGACCAGCAGAGCAGGGCGGCCGAGACGGAGCTGAGCGAACAGCTGGAGCGGACCATGCCCAGGAAGATGGGGCAGGGCCGTACCGCCTGCCGGGCCGCCGCCAAGGGCGTGCCCAGCATGGAGGCGTTCGGCCAGATCCTGCCGCAGGTCGTCGAGGCGGCGGCCCAGCAGTACCTGAGACACGCGGCGGTCTACCCGCCGGCCGGCGGCAGCCACACCGAACGGCCGCGCCTGCGCGGCCCGATGGCCGCCGAGTACGCGACGACGCACTACATACCCGAGACGCACGACCTGGCGCCCGATGCGGAGGACACGGATGACAGAACGTCGTGACGGACGCATCGTCACCTTCTACTCGTACAAGGGAGGTACGGGCCGCACGATGGCCCTGGCCAACACCGCCTGGATTCTCGCCGCCAACGGGAAGCGCGTCCTGGCGGTCGACTGGGACCTGGAGGCACCCGGCCTGCACCGGTTCTTCCACCCCTTCCTCGACCCCTCCACGCTCGGTGCCACCACCGGGGTCATCGACCTGATCACCGAGTACGCGTGGGCCGCGACCAGCCCCGTGGAGCGCTCCGACGACTGGCACCGCGACTACGCGCGTATCCAGCCGCACGCCGTCTCCCTCACCCCGGAGAACCTGGGCTGGGAGTTCCCGGCCGGCGGCACGCTCGACTTCGTCTCCGCCGGGAAGCAGAACCGCGAGTACTCCGCGACGGTCTCCACCTTCGACTGGGACAACTTCTACGACCGGCTCGGCGGCGGCCACTTCTTCGACGCGCTGCGCGACGACATGAAGGCCAACTACGACTACGTCCTCATCGACAGCAGGACCGGTCTGAGCGACATCGCCGACATCTGCACCGTCCACCTGCCCGACGTCCTCGTCGACTGCTTCACCCTCAGCGACCAGTCCATCGACGGCGCCGCGGCCGTCGCCCGCCAGATCGACGAGCGCTACGGCGGCCGGGGCATCAAGATCTTCCCCGTGCCGATGCGGATCGACGAGGGCGAGAAGGAGAAGGCCGACGCCGGACGCGCCCTGGCCCGGCTCAAGTTCGACCGGTTCCCCGGCGGCCTCTCCGGGGAGGAACTCACCGCCTACTGGGGCGCGGTGGAGATTCCGTACCGCCCCTACTACGCCTACGAGGAGACCCTCGCGACCTTCGGCGACGAGGCCGGGCTGAGCAACTCCCTGCTCTCCGCCTTCGAACGGGTCACCGCCTATGTCACCGAGGGCGCCGTCACCGCGATGCCCACCGTCGGGGAGGAGGCGAGACTGCGCATCAGGGACGCCTTCACCCGCCGCCGCCCCTCGCTGCCCGCCGACCTCTTCCTCAGCTACGTGGCCGAGAACCGGATGTGGGCCGACTGGGTCGAATCGGTGCTCACCCGGGCCGGGTTCCGGGTCGTGCCCCGGGACGTCTCCGCCGATCCGGACGCTGCCGGGACCGGCAAGGGCGCGGCCACAAGCGCCACGACCGCCGAGACGGCGGCCCGTACCGTCGTGCTCCTGTCCACCGCCTACCTCAAGTCCGCGCGGGCCGTGGAGGTGTGGACCCGCGCCGCGTCCGAGGACCCGGGCGGCGGCCGGCGGCAGCTGGTGCCGCTGCGGGTCGGGGACGTACGGCTCACCACGCCGTACATCGACCGCAACCCCGTCGACCTCTACCGGCTGGACGAAGTCCACGCCACCACCGCCCTGTTACGGGCGCTGGAGCGGCCCGTCCAGCTCACCGACGCGGTCGCGCCGGGCCCGCGCTTCCCCGGCACCGTCCCCAAGATCTGGAACGCGCCCGCCCGCAACCCCGGCTTCACCGGGCGCTCCCTCGTCCTGGAGCGGATGCGCGACCAGCTCGGCGGCGGCATGGCCGTGGTGCTGCCCCAGCCGCAGACCCTGTACGGCCTCGGCGGCATCGGCAAGACCCAGGTCGCCCTGGAGTACGTGCACCGCTTCATGGCCGACTACGACCTGGTCTGGTGGATCTCCTCCGAGCAGGTCGCGGACGTGGTGGCCGGCCTCGCCGAACTGGCCGTACGGCTCGGGGCCCAGGGCGGCGAGGACATGGCGGCCGCCTCGCAGGAGGCCGTCGACCTGCTGCGGCGCGGCGTACCGTCCTCGCGCTGGCTGCTGGTCTTCGACAACGCCGACGACCCCGAACTCCTCAAGCGCTTCTTCCCGGCGGGCGGTCCCGGGCACGTACTGGTGACCTCACGCAACCAGACCTGGTCGCAGTACGGCGACGCGCTGCCCGTCGACGTCTTCCTGCGCGAGGAGTCCGTCGAACACCTCCAGCGGCGCGCGCCCGGCCTGAGCGCCGTGGACGCCGACAAGGTCGCCACCGCCGTCGGGGATCTGCCCCTCGCCGTCGAACAGGCCGCCGCCTGGATCGCGGAGACCGCCACCCCCGTCGGCGACTACCTGGAGCAACTGGCCCAGCAGGCACCCAGCGTGCTGGCGCTCAACCAGCCTGCCGGCTACCCGGAACCGGTCGCCGCCACCTGGAACATCTCCATCCAGCGGCTCAAGGAGCGCTCGCCCGCGGCGGTACGGCTGCTCCAGCTCTGCGCCTTCTTCGCCCCCGAGCCGATCTCCGCGAACCTCCTCTACAGCAAGGAGATGATCGAGGCGCTCAAGCCGTACGACGCCTCGCTCCAGGAGACGCTGGTCCTCGGCCGTGTCATCCGGGAGATCGGCCGGTTCGCGCTGGCCAAGGTCGACCAGGTCGGCAACAGCATCCAGGTGCACCGGCTGGTCCAGGCGATCATCAAGGCCCAGCTCACCGAGGAGGAGCAGCAGGACGCCCGGCACGCCGTCCACCGGATCCTGGCGGGCGCCAGGCCCGACGACGACGAGCCGATCGACAACCCGGGCACCTGGGAGCGGTTCAACACCATCTGGCCCCACCTCGTGCCGTCGGACGCCGCCCGGTGCAGGAAGCCGGAGACCCGCCGGCTGATGATCGACCGCGTGCGCTACCTCTGGAAGCGCGGCGACCTGCCGGCCGCCTTCGAACTCGCCAACGACCTGCGGGACGTATGGCGGGAGAAGCTCGGCAACGACGATCTCCAATACCTCTACCTGCGGTTCCACCTCTCCAACATCCTTCGCTCGCAAGGCCGTTACGTGGAGGCCCGGGAGCTGGACGAGGAGACCCTGGCGCGCCAGCGCGTGGTGCTGGGGGCGTCCCATCCGCACACGTACATGACCACCAGCGGACTCGCCATGGACCTGGGCACACTCGGCGAGTACGGCAAGGCGATGGAGCTGGCGACGGAGGCGCACGAAGGGTTCAGTTCGATCTTCCACGAGTCGCACCCCCGGACGCTCGCCGCCGCCAACAACCTGGCCCTCAACCTGCGGATGGTCGGATACTTCGCCCGTGCGCGGGAGTTGGACCAGGACGTCTTCGACCGGCGCACCGAGGTGCTCGGCCCGGTGCACCCGTACACCCTCTCCTCCGCCGCCAGCCTCGGGCGGGACCTGCGGGAGATCGGCCGGTACGAGGACTCGGCGGCGCTGCTCAGCCGGACGTACGCGACGCTCAAGGAGCAGATGGGGCAGGCGTTCCCGGGCACGCTCGTCGCGGCCAAGAGCCTGGCCGTGTCGCTGCGCAGGGCGGGCCGCCTGGAGGACGCGCGGCGGCTGACCACGGCCACCCGCAACCGCTACCGCGCCAAGTACGGCACGGAGGTCAACCCGGACTCGCTGGCCTGCGACCTGAACCTGGCCGCCGACCACTTCTCGGCCGGGGAGCCGGTGGCGGCCAGGGACCTGGCGCAGGAGGTCGTGGACCAGTACATGAAGGTGCCGGGGGAGCGGCACCCGTACACCCTCGCCGCGATCAACAACCTCGGTATCTACCACTGGGGTTGCGGGGCACCCGAGCTGGCGGAGCAACTGCTCCAGGGCGCTCTGCGGGCCATGCGGGAGGTGCTGGGGGACGAGCATCCGCACACGCTCTTCTGCACGGTCAACCTCGCCAACGCCAAGGCGGACCTGGGGGAGTTGGAAGAGGCGCTGGCCATCGAGCGGGCCGCTGTCGCCGGGTTGCGCGAGTCGCTGGGCGCGCACCACCCCGAGATGCTCGCCGTCGTCTCCAACCTCTGTGTGACGCTGGGGGCTTCGGGGCGCAAGGACGAGGCGGCGCCGATCCGCGCGGAGACGGTGGAGGAGCTGACCCAGCTGCTCGGCGAGGACCACGCGCTGACCCGGCTGGCGCGGGACGAGCGCAGGGTGCACCGCGACCTGGAGCCCCTGGTGGTGTAGGCTGTCTCCTTTTCCGGCTGCCGGACGGGCCCGGGCCCGTCCGGCAGCCGGAAGCGCGGGGAGCTCCTCCGGTGGTCGCCAGGATGCGGCGCGTGGACATGTACGCGACGGTGGTAGGACTGTCCTGCTACCACTGGGAGTGTCATGATCGTCAAGTTTCTGCACGACAAAGGACTGCGCAGCGATCACGCATACACCGTGGCGTGCCTGACGATCGGGCTGTCCGTTGTCTCGTGGGCGGCCTCCATGAAGGTCGAACCGGCCGGGATCGACCGGGCCGACCGGGTAGGGACCTGGGTGGGCACGTGGCCTGCCACCTGGTTCGGCCTGGGCCTGGCGCTGGCCCAGCACGAACAGAAGGAACCCGAGGAGCTTGCGGAATCAACCTTCGGCTGACCGGAGGGCGGACGGTGAACGCGGGCCGCAGGGAGGCCCTGACCACGGACTGTCCCGTGGTCAGCGCCTCTGTGCGGCGGCCGGTGAGCCAGGCCCCACTTTGCGGACACGCCCTAGCGCCCCACTGCCGGGTCGAAGCGGTCCCAGGCGCGGTGGTGGGCCAGCAGTTCGGTGACGCCGTCCAGTACCGCCGCGGGGTCGGTGGCGGTGGTCACCACGCCGGGGGCGTCGGGTGCGATGCCGGCGGTTTCCAGGACGTCGGCCCCGTCCGCCCACGCGCCCAGCGCCTTGCCGTGCCGGTACGCCTCCGTGATCAGCAGAAGGACCCGGGGGTCGATCCCGGCGGCCACCGCCAGGTCGTCGTCGACCTTGGCGTCGCGGGCACCGCTCGCGTCGGCGCCGGGGGCCGGTGCGCCGGCGAGGAGGATGGCGTCGAACTCGGTGGAGCGGGCGGTGGCGAAGGTGCGCTGCACGGTCACGGGGTCGCCGTCCTGGTCGAGCTTCCCGCCGGTCGGGGCGATGACCAGCGGCACCATGCCGGCGTCCGACACCGCCCGGCGGACCGCCCGTACCCCGGACAGATCCTGGTCGCCGGCGGTGACGATGCCGATGATCCGGCCGTCGCTCGGCCACCTGCCGCCCAGCTGTGACAGGGCGGGGCTGGGCCGCGGCTCGGTCAGGGGTACGGTCGCCCCCGGCGCCGGCAGACCCAGTCCGGCGGCGACCTGCTCGCACAGCTCGCCGTCGATGTTGGCGAGGACGAGCAGGGCCCGTTCCTTGATCGTCTGCTCCCAGCACTTGTTCAGCTCGAAGGTGTACGCGGCCACGATGTGCTCGCGCTCCGTGGGCGTCATGCTGACCCAGAACAGCCGGGCCTGGCTGAAGTGGTCGTCGAAGGACGCCGCGGCCTCGCGGACCTTGCGGGACGCCGGTACCTCGACCGGTACCTCGATGTAGGCACCGGTGTCGGCGCCGGCCAGGAACGGGCAGCCACCGTCGAGGGAGTTCGGCCGGTAGGGTGCCACACCGCTGTGGACGGCGCTCTGGTGCATGCCGTCGCGCAGCATGTCGTTGACCGGCGCGTGGGTGCGGTTGACCGGCAGCTGGCCGAAATTGGGGCCGCCCAGCCGGCTGATCTGGGTGTCGAGGTAGGAGAACAGGCGGCCCTGGAGCAGCGGGTCGTTGGTGACGTCGATGCCGGGCACCAGATGGCCGACGTGGAAGGCGACCTGCTCGGTCTCGGCGAAGTAGTTCGACGGGTTCGCGTCCAGCGTCATCAGACCGATCGGCTGGATCGGTGCGAGTTCCTCGGGCACGAATTTGGTCGGGTCCAGCAGATCGATGCCCTCGAACATCTGGTCGTCGGTGTCGGGGAAGGTCTGCACTCCCAGTTCCCACTGGGGGAACGCGCCCGCCTCGATCGCGTCGGCCAGGTCCCTGCGGTGGAAGTCCGGGTCGACGCCCGCGGTGATCTGCGCCTCCTCCCAGACCAGCGAGTGGACGCCCAGCTTCGGCTTCCAGTGGAATTTCACCAGTGTGCTGGTGCCCTCGGCGTTCTCCAGCCGGAAGGTGTGGACGCCGAAGCCCTCCATCATGCGGTAGGACCGCGGGATGCCCCGGTCCGACATGTTCCACAGTGTGTGGTGGGTGGCCTCGGTGTGCAGGGTGACGAAGTCCCAGAAGGTGTCGTGCGCACTCTGGGCCTGCGGGATCTCGCGGTCGGGGTGCGGCTTGCCGGCATGGATCACGTCGGGGAACTTGATCGCGTCCTGGATGAAGAAGACCGGGATGTTGTTGCCGACCAGGTCGAAAACGCCCTCGGAGGTGTAGAACTTCGTCGCGAAGCCCCGGGTGTCGCGAACGGTGTCGGCGGAACCGCGTGAGCCCAGCACGGTGGAGAAGCGGACGAACACCGGCGTCTCGACGTCCTTCGCGAGGAACGCGGCCTTGCTGATCCCCGAGGCGGTGCCGTAGCCCTGGAAGACGCCGTGCGCGGCGGCGCCCCGGGCGTGCACCACCCGCTCGGGGATGCGCTCGTGGTCGAAGTGGGTGATCTTCTCCCGCAGGTGGTGGTCCTGCAACAGCACCGGTCCGCGCGGGCCGGCCTTGAGCGAGTGATCGGTGTCGTACAGCCGGGCACCCTGCGCGGTCGTCAGCCGCTCCCCGCCCTGCGCCACCTTCTTCGGCGGGACTCCGGTCTCCTGCCCGGTCGGGCTGTACGTGTCGGGCCCGCGCTGGTCGGACTTGGGCGGCAGCGGACCGGCCGGCTCGGTCGGCTCGTCCAGCGGCGGCGGCACCGGTCCCGGCGCACCCGGGGTCTCGTTGCCGGGACGGACGGCGTCCTGCACCTTCTCTGCCACCTTGTCGGCGACAGCCGTCACGGGGTTCTTCTTCTTGGCGCTCACTGTGTTCCGATCGTTGGGGGGAGGGGGCGGAGTGACGCCGGCTGCCGCAGGGGGCAGTGTGCGGAATCCGCGTAAGACGGGTGCCCCTTCTGAGATCCTCGACGCGGTGAAGCCGCCCGCCGCCCGACGGGTTCACCCGATCGGGCTTTCCGGTCGGCCCTGGGGCGATCGGTGAGCCGGGCGTCCTGAGGGGACGAACTCAGGGGACGAGCAGCGTCTTGACCATGCCGTCCTTCGTCTCCTGGAAGGTCTTGTACGCCTGCGCCGCTTCTTCCAGGGGGAGGTGGTGCGTGGCGGAGTCGTGGACTCCCAGGGGGTCGTTCTCGTTCAGCAGCGGGAGGATGTCGTCCACCCAGCGTTTGACGTTCGCCTGGCCCATGCGCAGTTGGATCTGTTTGTCGAAGAGGGTCATCATCGGCACCGGGTCGACCGTTCCGCCGTAGACGCCGTAGACGCCGATGACGGAGATGGTCCCGCCGCGCCGTACCGCGTCCACAGCGATGGTGAAGGCGCGCGGCGCCGGCGGCTCCCGCCCCGTGTGCCTCCATGCCGACCGCGTCGATGACGGCGCCGCTGCCCCGCCCGCGTACTCGACCGCCTGCCATGCCGTCGGCAGGACGTCGGGCAGCGCGCTCCCGAAGCGGACCCGCGGGAACTCCGCCTGGCCGCCCGGGACTTCTCCGTACAGCTGGGAGAAGCCGAAGAATGCGGCTCCCGTGCCGCGGTCGCGCACCTGTGTCGTCCCGCACGGGGAGTGGAGCCCTTGGCCGCACATCCAGCAGGTGCCGCAGGAGATGTTGAACGGCACAACGACCCGGTCCCCCGCCGACAGCGCCGTCGCCGCTGTGCGGCTGCTCATGCCGGCGCGTTCGGATGATGCACCGGATGAGGGAGCCGACGCGGCGGAGGCGGGACGGAGGCGAGACGGGCGAAGCCTCTCAGTGCGCCTGCGGTGCCCGTACCTCCACCGTGCCGTCGCCGGCCGTGCGGGTCTCGAACGAGGGCTGTGGCGAGGTGGCGGGACCGCGCACGTTCCAGCCGTCCGAGAGCCGGAAGACGCTGCCGTGCCAGGGGCACGTGACGCAGCCGTCGGCGAGTGTCCCCTGCGAGAGCGGGCCGGAGTCGTGACTGCACCGGTCGGCCAGGACGTTGATGTGACCCCCCGCCTCACGTACCACCAGCAGGGCCACCTCACCCACGAGCCGGCGTACCGCCTCACCGACCGGGAACTCCTCCATCCGCCCCAGGGTCTGCCAGCCCGGTTCCATCACATGCGACACCGGCTCCGCCTTGTTGGCACCGGCGGCCTGCCGATAGGCGAGGTGCCCGCCCAACGCTCCCCCGAGGCTCACCGCTCCGAGGCCGGCGAGACCGAGCGCCCGGCCGAGCACGGGCCGGCGACGGCCACGGGCCACCCAGGACGCCGTGTACAGCCCGATGGCCGCGCCGTTCGCCAGCGCGTGCACCAGTCCGACACGGCCCTGCTCTTCGTGCTGCTCCGCCCAGTCCACCCATCCCGCCAGGGCGGCCGGGAGGGCCGACACCACGCCGAGCCCCACCAGAAGTCGTGCGTGACGCCCCCCACCGGGCACGACGTCCAGCACGGCGGCCGACAGCCAGGAGCCCGTCGGGACCTGGACCAGGACCGGATGGAGAGGGTGTCCCAGCGGCCTGCCGTGCAGTACGTCCCGATAGCGGCCCAGGGGCAGCGCGCGCACCCGCCGTCGCATCCCGGTGATCAGCGGGTCCAGCTTTTCGAGGTGGCCGAGGCGGTCCACGGACGCGAGCAGGGCCGTCTCGGCCCGCCTGACCGTCTCGTCCGCCCGTTCCACACGAGCGGCGGCAGGGGCCGGCTTCGATGTGCGCATGGACAAGGAGTTGCCGTTGCCGCTGTTTTTGAAACAAGTGGCGCGGCTGTCCGAGGGGTCACACCGCACCACGGCGGCGGCCGGGGGACCCACTACGGGAGAACAGCCGGACCGAGGCCGGGGTCAGTCGTTGAGCAGCCAGGTGAGGGTACGGGGCAGGGCGTGCAGCGCGGCGAAGTGCGCGGCGGCCGGCTCCAGCACGGTTGTCACGTCCGGGATGCGCTCCGCCAGCCAGCGGGTGTGACCGACCGGGGAGAACACGTCCTGCTCGCCGTGCCACAGCAGCACAGGACCCTGGATGTCGGCGGGGTCGAAGCCCCACGGGCTACAGAAGGCGAGCGCGTCGTCGATCCAGCCGTACGCCGAAGTCCTCAGCGCCTCCTGGTAGTTGCGCAGCAGCATCATCCTGACACCGGCGTCGGCGACCACCCTCCGGTCGGAGTCGGTCAGCTCCCTGCGCAGATCGTCCAGCAGCCGCACCGGGTCCTTCCTGATCGCGTCGGCGCGCGGGGTGAGCCGGGCCGCCACCCCGTCCGGGTCCACGGACGCGGTGGTGTACTCCAGGACGTTCGAGGCGGCCATGCCCTCGAACCAGTCGAGCCCGGCCGCGTCCCGGGGCGCGAGGGTGACCAGCGCGGCGGTACGGGTCACCCGGTCGGGCAGCAGCGCGGCGCAGGCCAGCGCGTGCGGAGCGCCGCCCGAGCGGCCCACGACGGCGAACCGTTCCAGGCCCAGGGCGTCGGCGATCGTCGTCACGTCCTGGGCCACGTCGGCGACGCTGCGCCCCTGGAGCCGGTCGGAATCCCCGTACCCCGGACGGTCGTAGGCGATCAGCTGCATCCCCCGCTGGTACAGGACCAGGCCGCGGGGGGCGGGGCCCAGTCTGCTGCCCGGTGTGCCGTGCATCAGGAAGATCGGTCTGCCGTGCGGGTCGCCCAATCGCTCCACCATCAGATGCCGCCCGTCCGCCCCGCGCACGCGACGTCGCAACCCCCACCCCTTCCTCGTGTACAAGCACCGTGTTCCTGCATTCCCCGCCGGCGTGCTGATCACCCATCAGGCCGGGCCGCGCGGCCGGTTCACGCCGTTTGTCCCGTGGCGGCTGTGGGGCCTCTGGGGCGGATGTGAGCAGTGAGGGTCGGTTTCAGGACAGGACTAGTCCTTACCCCCTGCTGCCCCGGTGGTCGCACCGGGTGTTCGCACCTGGAACCGTTCCTGTCCCACCCCGGATGGCCGAGGGGCCCGGGGCTGTTCGGCTGGCGGTGAGCGCGTCCTGAACTCGGCCTTGTGTGCCACTCGCCGGTCTCGGAATAGTGGGCGCCTCATCCCCGTGCCAGGACACCCCACATGCTCCGGCGCGGTTCCCCCCACAGGAGGTCGATGGTGCAGCACCGGCGCATTTCGAAGAAGCGGGCGACGCTGGCAGGTGGTGCGGTGGTCGCGTTGGTGGCGGCCGGCCTTACCTTCCAGACTGCGAACGCCAGCGAAGGAACGCCTCCTCCCACCCTGAAAACACTGACGGCCGCGGCGGCCGGAAACCTCGCCTCGACGCTCGACGACAGCCTGGGCGGCGACACGGCCGGCTCGTACTACGACGCCAGGACCAAGGCGTTGGTGGTGAACGTGGTCGACGAGCGGGCGGCCGAGACGGTCCGCGAGGCCGGCGGCCGGGCCAGACTGGTCGAGAACACCCTGGGCGAACTCAAGGACGCGTCGGAGACCCTCGCCGACCGGGCGTCCCTCCCCGGCACGTCCTGGGCGGTCGACCCGGTGACCAACAAACTCGCCGTCACGGCCGACAGCACGGTCGCGGGCGCCGCCTGGGACCGGCTCAGCGGTGTGGTGAAGGATCTGGGAGGCAGGGCGGAACTGTCAAAGGTGGCCGGGGAGTTCACGCCCTTCGTGGCCGGTGGTGACGCGATCACGGGCAGCGGCGGACGCTGCTCGCTCGGCTTCAACGTGGTCAAGGACGGCGAGCCGTTCTTCCTGACGGCGGGCCACTGCACGGCGGCCATCCAGACCTGGTCCGACGCGCAGGGCACCCCGATTGGGGCCAACGCGGGCTCCAGCTTCCCGGACAACGACTACGGCCTGGTGAAGTACGCCGCCGGGATCGCCCACCCCAGCGAGGTCGATCTCTACAACGGCAGCGCGCAGGCGATCACCGGGGCGGGCGCGGCGACGGTCGGGCAGCAGGTGACCCGGAGCGGCTCCACCACCCAGGTGCACAGCGGCCAGGTCACCGGGCTCGACGCCACGGTGAACTACGGCAACGGCGACATCGTCAACGGGCTGATCCAGACCACGGTCTGCGCGGAGCCGGGCGACAGCGGCGGCTCGCTGTTCGCGGGCTCCACGGCGCTCGGGCTGACCTCGGGCGGCAGTGGCGACTGCACGGCGGGCGGGACGACGTTCTTCCAGCCGGTGCCGGAGGCGCTGGCGGCGTTCGGGGTGCAGATCGGCTGACGCTCCTCCCCTCTTGGCCGACTGGCCGACTGGCCGACTGGCCGACTGACCGGCCAACCGGCCGACTGATCGACTGATCGACCTCACGCGCCGGACGGGCCTGGATCGGACCCGTCCGGCGCGTGCGCCGTTCCCGGGGCGGTGCCGGGGGGCTCCCCGCTCTCCCCGTCCGGCCCGGCGGCCTTCCCGCCCCTCTCGCCTCTCCCGCCCCTCCCGCCCCTCCCGCGCAGCGAGGACATGACCAGCAGGAGCAGGGTGCCCCCGACCGCCCAGGCGGAGAGCACGATCAGCCGCACGGCGATCGCGTTGCCGTGGAAGTACGCGATCGAGCGGGCGACCCAGGTGGCGGAGCCCGGCGGCAGCGCGGGCCCGATCGAGCGCCAGAAGTCCGGCAGCAGCGGGATCGGGACGGCGCCGCCCGCGCTCGGGTTGCCGGCGATGACGATCAGCAGGATCGCCACGCCGATGCCGACGATGCCGAAGACCGACTGGAGCGCCAGGGTGGCCGCGCCGACCGCGAAGACGGTGAGCGCGCCGAGTCCCCACAGCCCGAACAGGCTGCCCGGCAGCGCGGACAGGATCGGCCCGGCGATCACCGCGCCGAGCAGGCCGCCGACGATCGCGTACACCGCCGTCACGAGCAGCCGGATCGTCGCCCTGCCGCGGTTGGCCGGCCGCGCCCCGGCGCTGATCGCGAGGGCCCCGGCACACAGGTAGCCGCCGACGCACCAGCCGACGACCAGGTAGAACGAGGACAGCCCGTGGGCGTCGTGCCCCGAGGCGGGTGCCACGTCGTCCAGCCGGAGGCCGCGCCGCTGCTGCTGTTCGATCTGGTCGAAGACGCTCACCAGGACACTGGTCTCGGTGGACCCCTGCCCGGACGCGACCAGCAGGGTGTCGGTGGTGCCCTGGGCGTCGATGATCAGCGCGGCGTCGATGTCGCGGTTCAGCATCTGGTGGCGCGCGGTCCCCTCGTCGGGGAGCGTGCGCGGGGAGAGCGGCTCGCCCGGCAGCTGCCTCAGCTCGGCCGCCAATTGGCCGGCGAGCTGCCCCGGGGCGACGACGGCGACCTTCACATCCGTGGGCCTCGGGCTGTGCAGCGCCCCCACGTAGGACGCGATGAAGAGCAGCTGCAACCCCAGCACGCCGGCGATCAGCAGCGCCGCCCTCGGAGTGACCGCCGTCTTCACCTCGTCCAGGAAAGTCATGCCCTCACGGTCCGGGGCCCGGGGTATCCCCGCAGGTGGGAGGGGGCTGAATGGTCGAGAGAACGCTAATCGTACGCACGTTCGAAACTTGGTCTATGGTGGGGACGGGGGAGGTGAGAACGGTGAGAACGGACGGAGCCAGGAGGTGCGGATGCCCAGGTTCACGCATCTGCGCACCGTCTCCGGGTTCTCCCTGCGGTACGGGGCCTCGCATCCGGAGCGGCTGGCCGGGCGCGCGGCCGCGCGGGGCATGGACGCCCTCGCGCTGACCGACCGCGACACCCTCGCGGGCACGGTCCGCTTCGCCAAGGCGTGTGTCGCGGAGGGGATCCGTCCGCTGTTCGGGGTGGAGCTGGCGGTGGGGGAGCGGGATGCCGAGGGGGCCCGTACCGCCCGTACGGCAGCGCGATCCGGCGGCGGCGAGTGGGCCCGTACGACAGGGGCCGGTGGCACCGAGCGCCGGCGGGTGCCTGTGCGGGGCGGTGCCTTCGTGGACGAGTCCGCGCCCCGCGCGGTTTTCCTCGCCCGGGACGGCTCGACCGGCTGGGCGGACCTGTGCCGGCTCGTCTCCACCGCGCATGCCGCCGGGGAGGGCGGCCCGCTGCTGCCCTGGCAGGACAACCACGGCGACGGGCTGACCGTGCTCCTCGGACCCGGCTCCGAGACCGGCCGGGCCCTCGCCGCGGGACGCCCCGACCGGGCCGCGCGGCTCCTCGCGCCCTGGCGCGAGATCTACGGGGACGCGCTGCGCCTGGAGATCGTGCACCACGGACGTACGGGCACAGGACCCGGATCGCTGCGGCACGCCGCCCGCACGCTCGGGTTCGCCGCCGAGCAGGGGGTACGGGCGGTGCTCAGCAACGCCGTGCGCTACGCCGACCCCGGGCAGGGGCCGGTCGCCGACGTGCTCGACTCGGCCCGCAGGCTCATGCCCATCGACCCGCGCGGCGGCCTCGACAGCGGGGAGCGCTGGCTCAAGGAGCCGGACGCGATGGTCCGTACCGCCGAGCTGGTCGCCGAGGCCGCCGGATTCCGGCGGGACATCGCCCACCGGCTGCTCGCCCTGACCGAGGAGACCGCCGCGAGCTGTGTGGTCGATCCCGAGGACGACCTGGGCATCGGCACCGTCCACTTCCCCGAGCCCCGGCTGGTCGGCGCGGACCGCCGCAGCGCCGCGCGGGTCCTGCGCTCACGCGCCGCCGCCGGGATGGTGCTGCGCGGCTACGACCGGCGCGGTGACCACCGGGAGTACTGGGACCGGATGGACGACGAGCTGCGCACGATCGACCAACTCGGCTTTGCCTCCTACTTCCTGACGGTGGCTCAGGTCGTGGACGACGTGAAGGGGATGGGGGTCAGGGTCGCGGCACGGGGCTCCGGCGCGGGATCCCTGGTCAACCACCTGCTGGGCATCGCCCACGCGGACCCGGTCGCGCACGGCCTGCTGATGGAACGTTTCCTCTCCACCCGCAGACAGCCGCCCAGGCAGTCCACCGGATGGCGTGAGCTGGAACTCCCCGACATCGACATCGACGTCGAGTCCGCGCGGCGCCTGGAGGTCTACCGCGCGATCCTCGACCGGTTCGGCCCCGAGCGGGTCGCGGCCGTCGCCATGCCGGAGACGTACCGGGTGCGTCATGCCGTACGGGACGTGGGCGCGGCCCTCTCCATGGACCCCGCCGACATCGACCGGATCGCCAAGTCCTTCCCGCACATCCGCGCCAGGGACGCCCGCGCCGCGATGGAGGAACTGCCCGAACTGCGCGCGCTGGCCGGGGAGTCGGAGCGGGGCGGGGCGAAGTACGCCCGGCTGTGGGACCTGGTGGAGGCGCTCGACGCGCTGCCGCGCGGGATCGCCATGCACCCGTGCGGGGTGCTGCTCTCGGACGCCTCGCTGCTGCGCCGTACCCCGGTGGTGCCGACCAGCGGCGAGCACTTCCCCATGTCCCAGTTCGACAAGGAGGACGTCGAACGGCTGGGGCTGCTCAAACTCGACGTCCTGGGCGTACGGATGCAGTCGGCGATGGCCCACGCGGTCACGGAGATCGCGCGCGCCACGGGCGAGGAACTGGACCTGGACGATCCGGCACAGGTACCGGAGGGCGACCCGGAGACGTACCGGCTGATCCGCTCCGCCGAGACCCTGGGCTGCTTCCAGATCGAGTCGCCGGGCCAGCGCGACCTGGTCGGCCGGCTCCAGCCCGCGACCTTCCACGACCTGGTGGTCGACATCTCGCTCTTCCGGCCGGGACCGGTGGCGGCCGACATGGTGCGCCCGTTCATCGAGGCCCGGCACGGCCGGGCGCCCGTCCGCTACCCCCACGCCGACCTGGAGAAGGCGTTGAGCGAGACGTACGGGGTGGTCGTCTTCCACGAACAGATCATCCGGATGGTGGACATCATGACGGGCTGCGGCAAGGAGGAGGCGGACAAGGTGCGCAGAGGACTGTCCGACCCCGGGTCGCAGGGCCGGATCCGGGTCTGGTTCGATCGGCTGGCGCGGGAGCGGGGATACGCGCCCGACGTGATCGCGCGTACCTGGGAGATCATCGAGGCGTTCGGCTCGTTCGGCTTCTGCAAGGCGCACGCGGT
Organism: Streptomyces sp. NBC_01317; assembly: GCF_035961655.1. Lineage (NCBI taxonomy): Bacteria > Bacillati > Actinomycetota > Actinomycetes > Kitasatosporales > Streptomycetaceae > Streptomyces > Streptomyces sp. NBC_01317. The sequence continues at coordinate 6,549,684 of NZ_CP108393.1, forward strand.
CGCGTTCGCCGTACCGACCTATCAGTCGGCCTGGCTCAAGGCGCACCACCCGGCCGCCTTCTACGCCGGGCTGCTCACCCATGACCCGGGGATGTACCCGAAGAGGCTGCTGCTGGCGGACGCACGGCGGCGGGGGGTGCCGGTGCTGCCGCTGGATGTGAACCGGTCGGCTGTCACTCATCGAATCGAACTGGTGTCCGGTGAAGAGGTGCGGCCGGGGACCTGGGGGCTGCGGCTCGCGCTCTCCGACGTCCATGGCATCAGCGAGGCGGAGACGGCACGGATCGAGGCGGGGCAGCCGTACTCCTCGCTGCTGGACTTCTGGCAGCGGGCCAGGCCGGGCCGTCCGGTGGCCGAACGACTGGCGCAGGTGGGCGCGTTGGACGCCTTCGGCGCCAACCGCCGGGACCTGCTGCTGCACCTGTCCGAACTGCACGGCGCGCAGCGGAGGGTGGGCTCCCGCGGTGACCAACTCCCCCTGGGCGGGGGGCAGCGGACCGCTCCCGTCGGACTGCCCGACCTGGGTGACGCGGAGCGTCTCAGCGCCGAGTTGGGTGTGCTCGGCATGGACGCCTCCCGTCATCTGATGGGGGACCACTACGCGTTCCTCAAGGAGCTGGGCGCGATCTCGGCCAAACGGCTGCGGGACGTGCCCCACGGCAGGACCGTCCTGGTGGCGGGGGCCAAGGTGGCGACCCAGACCCCGCCGATCCGCTCCGGGAAGCGGGTCATCTTCACGACCCTGGACGACGGGACGGGCCTGGTCGACCTGGCCTTCTTTGACGACAGCCACGAGGCGTGCGCGCACACGGTGTTCCACTCCTGGCTGCTGCTGGTACGGGGGGTGGTACAGCGGCGCGGGGCGCGGAGCCTGAGCGTGGTCGGGGCGGCGGCGTGGAACCTGGCGGAGCTGGTGGAGCTGCGGAAGGAGGGCGGCCTGGAGGCGGTCGCGGCGGCGCTGGACGCGGCGGCTCCTTCGCCTTCTTCTTCGCCCGACCTGGCCCCAGGGCCGGCGCTCGGGCCGGGACCGGCTTCTTCGCCCGACCCCGCCCCCGCCCCGTCCGGGGACAACGGCCGGCGGATCAAGATGTCCACCGGTTACGAGATGAACCCGTGGTCCGACCTCCGGCCGCCCGGCGAAGGCCTGCCCACCGGGCGGAAGTTGTGGCACTCCAGCCCGGGGAGCGCCGGATGATCCTCTGTGTACGCCTGCCCCGCGACGCCGAACCGGCCCTGCCCGCGCTGCTCGGGCTGATCGAGGACATCAGCCCGGTCGTCCAGGTGCTGCCCCCCGGCGCCGCGCTCGTCGATGTGCGCGGCGCCGAACGGTACTTCGGCCTCGACGCGGCCGGGATCGCCGCCGTCCTGCGGGTGCGGGCGCTCGCGCACCTCGGGACCGGCTGTGTGATCGGGGTGGCCGCCACCCCGATGCTGGCCCGGATGGCCGCGGACCGGGCCGCGCCGGGGACGACGTACGTGGTGCCCGACGACGAGCGCGCGGTCGAGCGGTTCCTGGCGCCGGGACCGGTCGGCGCGCTGCCCGGCGTCGGTACGGCGACGGCCCGGACGCTGCGGTCGTACGGTCTCGACACCATCGGCGCGGCCGCCGCCGTACCGCTCTCGACGCTCCAGCGGCTCGTCGGGGTACGCCTGGGGCGCGAGGTGTACGAGAAGGCGCGCGGCGTCGACCGTACGCCGGTCGTCCCGAACGCCGCCGCACGCTCGATCGCGGCCGAACGGACCTTCCCGCTGGACGAGTTGCACCAGGAGCGGCAGCGGCGCGCGCTGCTCTCGATCACGGAGGAGCTGGGGGCCGGGATGCGGGGGGCGGGCCAGGTGTGCGGGGCCCTGACCCTCACCGTGCGGTACGCGGACCGGTCCACGACCGTCCGTACCCGCGCGCTGCGTGAGCCGACCGCGCACTCCGCGGCGCTCGCCGGAGCCGTATACCGGATCCATGGGTCGCTCGGACTGCAACGGGCGCGGGTGCGGGCTCTTTCCGTACGGGCCGAGGGGCTCATCCCGGCCGACCGGGCCGCCCGGCAGCTGACGTTCGACCCGGCCGACGAGCGGGCGCGGCGGATCGAGGCGGTGGCCGACCTGGTCCGGGCGAAGTTCGGGGCCGGAGTGTTGCTGCCGGGATCGCTGGCCGCGTGAGGTTAACGTGAAGCACGTCACATTTTACTGACGCGTAACTTCCCTTCTGCTATCTACTCGTGCGTAACTTGCAGGAGAACAGCCAACCTTGTGGTCCGGGCCATATGGGCTGACGGTCATCGCCATTTCCCTTGAGCCGCAAGGAGATCGCCCGATGCTGCCCTGGAACGATCCGAACAGACGGTCGTGGAAGCGTGTGCCGGTGTCGCTGGCCGCGCTGCTGACCGCACTGACGATCACGGTGACCCCGGCCGCCGCGACCACGATCGACACCCCCACACGCGTCACCGCTTCCGCCGCCGCTACCGCTTCCGTTTCCGCTTCCTCCGCCGCTTCCTCCGCCGCTTCCTCCGCCTCTGCCGTGAGCAGTGGGTGGAACAACTACTCCTGCAAGCCCTCGGCGGCGCACCCCCGTCCGGTCGTCCTCGTCCACGGCACCTTCGGGAACGCCGTCGACAACTGGCTCGGGCTCGCGCCCTACCTGGTCAACCGGGGTTACTGCGTCTTCTCGCTCGACTACGGCCAACTCCCCGGCGTGCCGCTGTTCTACGGCCTGGGCCCCATCGACGCGTCCGCCGCGCAGCTCGCCACGTACGTCGACAAGGTCCTCGCCGCGACCGGCGCGGCCGAGGCGGACCTCGTCGGGCACTCGCAGGGCGGGATGATGCCGCGCCACTACCTGAAGTTCCTGGGCGGGGCGGCGAAGGTGAACGCCCTGGTCGGGATCGCCCCCGACAACCACGGCACCACCCTGCTCGGGCTCACCCGCCTCCTGCCGTACTTCCCGGGCGCGCAGGACCTGTTGACCGAGGCGACACCGGGGCTCGCCGACCAGGTGGCCGGGTCCCCCTTCCTGACGCGGCTCAACGAGGGCGGTGACACCGTCCCCGGTGTGCGCTACACCGTCATCGCCACGCGGTACGACCAGGTGGTCACGCCGTACCGCTCCCAGTTCCTGACCGGTCCCGGTGTGCGCAACGTGCTGCTCCAGGACCTGTGCCCGGTCGACCTCTCCGACCATGTGGCGATCGGGATTCTCGACCGGGTCGCCTTCCACGAGGTGGCCAACGCGCTGGACCCGGGCCGGGCGACCCCGACCACCTGCGCGTCGGTGATCGGCTGACCCGCGCCACGCCGGTCCCGCGGCGGGTTTCGTAACTCGTTGTGATGAAGGGCCGGTTGATTACGGTTGGTGAGCGGCCAGGAGCAGCATTCTTCCCCTCGGCGGACACACCCCGTGTCCGCGTTCCGACGGAAGGACACCCCATGCTGCGTATTCTGGCCGGCTCCCTCGCCGCGGTCGCCGCTCTCGGCATCGGCCTGACCAGCACCGCGACCGCCACGACGACGGCTGCGACGGCTGCGACGGCGGCCGCGCCCACGGCCGCCGCCCCGGTTCCGGTGACGGGGCTGACGTGTGACGGTGATACGTACAAGTGCACGGCGGATCTGAAGTTCGGTGACGGTCGGTGGAAGGCGCGTTGGGACGCGTCGGTGTTCCACCAGGCGCCGGGCTCGGCGGAGCGGAGTGCGGCGGTGCTCGCGGCTCCGGTTCCGGTGACGGGGCTGACGTGTGACGGGGACACGTACAAGTGCACGGCGGATCTGAAGTTCGGTGACGGTCGGTGGAAGGCGCGTTGGGACGCGTCGGTGTTCCACCAGGCGCCGGGCTCGGCGGAGCGGAGTGCGGCGGTGCTCGCCGCTCCGGTCCCGGTGACCGGGCTGACGTGTGACGGTGACACCGGCGCGTGTACGGCGGATCTGAAGTTCGGTGACGGTCGCTGGAAGGCGCGTTGGGGCGCGACCATCTTCCACCAGGCGTAGCCGCTCTCCGTCAGCCCTTGGCCGAGGGTCCCGGACAGCGGTGGGCCCCGGTGTGACGAGCGCTCGTCACACCGGGGCCCACCCGCGTCCGTGCGCGGTCAGCGGCCGTGGCGTCCGGAGGGTACGGCCCTGCGGCGGACCGTGCCGAACATCACCGCGGCGCCGATGGCCAGCGCCGCCGTGCCACCGATCGCGAAGTACGGGGTGGTGCCGTCGGCGCCGGTCTCGGCGAGGTTCTCCTCGGTGCCGGTGGGCTGCGCGTCGGCGGCGGTGTCAGCGGCGGTGGCGGCGTCGGTGTTGGCGTCGGCGCCGGTGGAGTCGGCCGAGTCGGGGGCCTGTTCGGCCGGGGCGGCGGCGTTCTTCGCCTCGGGGTAGTTGGCGTCGTCGTCGTCCTCCGCCCCGCCCGCCGGCTTCTCCGCGGCGGCCGTCGCCCCGGTCGTACCCGAGTCGCTGCCGGGGCCGGTGGAGGCGTCGTTGTCACCGTGCCCGTTGTGCTCGATGGTCGACTTCTCCGTACCGTCGGCGACTTCCTGCTCGGTGGGCGCGGACGGGGCCGGTACGGCGCCGTCGACCGTGCCGTTGTCCTTGCCGAAGACCACGTCGGAGCAGGTGTAGAAGGCCTCGGGGCTGTCCGAGCGCTGCCAGATCGAGTAGATCAGGTGACGGCCCGTCTTCTTCGGGACGATCCCCGTGAACACGTAGTCACCGTTCACCAGCTTCGGGTCGGTGACCTTGAGGAACGGCTTCGCTTCAAGGTCCGACCACTTGAGCGGCTTGGCCGGGTCGTACCCGTCCTTCGTGACGTACAGCTCGAAGGAACCCCGGTGCGGCGCCGTGCCCTTGTAGCGGAAGGTGCGGTTGCCCGCCGTCATCGGGGACGACGGCCAGTCGGCGCGCGCCAGGTCGAGCCCCTTGAACTTGTCGTTGCCCGCGCTGCACAGCTTGCCGTCCGGGATCAACTGCTGGGACTTCCCGGCCGCGTTGGCGATGTTGACCCCGTTCCAGTCGTACAGCGCCTGGGTGCCCCCGACCGCCACCGCCGCCTTGCACGCCTCCGACTTGGGGTTCTCGGGACCCTCGGCGAAGCACGCGGCCACCCGGCTGACCGGGTCCGTCATCGAACCGTGCGCGGCGGCCGGGCCGGCGGCGAGAGCGGCCAGCGCGAGGGGAGCGGCGCCGAGGACGACGATCCCGGTGGCGGTACGACGAACGGTCATGAAGTGGTTCTCCTTCTGAGCGGCACCAGCTGCGGGAGCTGTACAGGCGAACAGTCCGGAGCGGGAGGCACCAGATGACAAGGCAACCTCCCGATGCCATGCCCTCCGGTCCCGACCCCGCTCCGGCGCTCAGCAAACTAGCCGCTCCCGACCCCCGAATCCGCCTCCACCAGGGGACTGAGCCGATCCTTATGTCTCTGTTAAGGAAGACCTAAGAAGCCCCTGAGGAAACCACCGCGCGGGCTCCACCACCCCGCACCGCACCTCAGCCGATCCACCGGTAACGCCGCTCCGGCCGCCCCGTCCCCCCGTACTTGAGCGTCACCCGCGCCCGCCCCGTATCCGCGAAATACTCCAGGTAGCGCCGGGCGCTCACGCGCGACAAGGCGCCCGCGTCCGCGCACTCCGTCGCCGACAACCCGTCCGGGTACTCCCGCAACGTACGTTCCACCAGGTCGGCGGTATGGGCGGCCAGCCCCTTCGGCAGCTCCCGGCTCCCCGGCGGCCGGGTGCCGAAGATCTGGTCGACGTCCTCCTGGCGCGCCTCGCCCAGCCCCGCCAGCCGGGTCCGCAGCGCCGCCACGTGCCGCAACTGCTCCTGGAGCGCGGTCTGGTTGAACGGCTTGATCAGATAGTGCAGCGCACCGGTCCGCAGGGCGGCCCTGATGACCCCCGCGTCCCTGGCCGCCGTGATGAACAGCGCGTCGGCCACCGCGCGGGCCGTGTCCCGCTCCTCCGCCGCCCGCAGCTCACGCAGCACGCTGATGCCGTCCATGTCCGGCAGATAGATGTCGAGCAGGACCACGTCGGGGCGCAGCGCCTCGGCGGCGCGCAGCGCGTCGGCGCCGTTGTGCGCCACCCCGACGACCGTGAAGCCGTCCATCGCCGACACAAAACGGCTGTGCAGCTTCGCGACCATGAAGTCGTCGTCCACCACCAGCACTTTCATCACGCCGACACCGTAGGGCGCGACCACAACGACCACAACGTCCGTTGGTTCCGGAAGAGAGACAGCTTGTTAACACGCGGGCAACATGTGGGCCACTTCACAGTTTTCCGAGGGAAATCCGAAAGGAAATCCGAAAGGCGGCACACGTGCGACTCCGCACTCCCCTCGCCCTGCTCGGGTCGGCACTCCTGGTGCTGGTGGGGCCGCCCCTGCTCACCGCGGGCAGCGGCGACGACACCGGCACGCAGATCCCCGGCCTGCGTTTCATGGTCCCCAACACGCCCGGCGGCGGGTACGACATCACGGCACGCACCCTGGCGAAGAACGCCGAGGACGCCGGGCTGACCCACAACATCGAGGTGTTCAACCTGCCGGGCGCCGGTGGCACCGTCGGCCTCACCCGGCTCGTCGGGGAGCACGGCAACGGCAAGCTCGCCATGTCCATGGGCCTCGGCGTCGTCGGCGCCGTCCACACCAACAAGTCCCCCAAGACGCTCGCCGACACCACTCCGATCGCCAGGATCACGGAGGAGTCGGACATCGTCGTGGTCGGCAAGAACTCCCCGTACCGCACCATCGCCGACCTGCTCACCGCCTGGAAGAAGGACCCCGCCAAGGTGCCGGTCGGCGGCGGGTCCTCGCCCGGCGGGCCCGACCATCTCGCCCCCATGCTGATGGCGAAGGCCGCGGGCATCGCGCCCAGGACCGTCAACTACGTCCCCTTCGACGGCGGCGGGGAACTCCTCGCCTCCATCCTCGGCGACAAGGTCGCCTTCGGCGTCTCGGGCCTCGGGGAGTACCTCGACCAGATCAAGGCCGGTGAGCTGCGGCTCCTCGCCGTCACAGGACCGGAGCGGATACCGGGCCTGGACGCCCCCACCCTGCGCGAGGCCGGCCTCGACACCGACTTCACCAACTGGCGCGGCATCGTCGCGCCGCCCGGCCTCTCCGACGCCGAGAGCGCCAAACTCCTCACCTTCGTCAAGAAGCTGCACGACTCGCCCGAGTGGCGCGAGTCCCTCAAGAAGAACGGCTGGGACGACGCCTTCCTGACCGGCGACGCGTTCGGCGACTTCCTCGCCGCCGAGGACCGCCGCGTGGACTCCGTCCTCAAGGAGCTGGGACTGTGACCACACCGACCGAATCCACCGCGACACCCCCCGGGACACCCTCCGCGGCACCCGCCGGCGGGCCCGGCGCACGCCGCACCTGGCTGCGTGAGCACTCCGAGATCGGCGTCGGCGTCCTGCTGCTCGCCCTCGGCGTCCTCGTCCTCACCGACGCCCTCACCATGGACGTCGAGATCACCCAGCGCGGCCCCGTCGGCCCCAGGACCGTCCCGATCGTGGTCGGCATCGGCCTGGTCGTCGTCGCCGTCCTGCTCACCCTCGACGTCCTGCGCGGCGGCCGGGGCGAGGCCGAGGGCGGCGAGGACATCGACCTGACCGAACCGGCCGACTGGCGTACGGTCCTGCTCCTCGCCGGAGTCTTCCTCGGCAACGCCGTCCTCATCGGCCCCCTCGGCTTCCCGATATCCGGCGCCCTGCTCTTCTGGGGCTCGGCGTACGCGCTCGGCAGCCGCCATTTCGACCGGGACCCGCTGATCGCCGCGGGCCTCTCCCTCGTCACCTACTTCGTCTTCGACAACCTGCTCGGTGTCCCCCTCCCCGGTGGCCCGCTGATGGGGGTGCTGTAAAAAATGGACTCCCTCAACTCCCTGATGGACGGGTTCGGTACGGCTCTCACGCCGATGAACCTGCTCTGGGCCGCGATCGGCGTGCTGCTCGGCACGGCGATCGGCGTCCTGCCCGGCATCGGCCCGGCCATGGCCGTCGCCCTGCTGCTCCCGGTCACGTACGGACTCGAACCCACCGGCGCGTTCATCATGTTCGCCGGCATCTACTACGGCGCGATGTTCGGCGGCTCCACCACCTCGATCCTGCTCAACACCCCCGGCGAGAGCGCGGCCGTCGTCGCCGCGATCGAGGGCAACCCGATGGCCAAGGCGGGACGCGGCGCCCAAGCCCTGGCCGCCGCCGCGGGCGGGCACTTCGCCGGCGGCATGATCGGTACGATCCTGCTCGTCGTCCTCGCCCCGACCGTCGCCTCCCTCGCGGTGGACATCGGCGCCCCCGACTACTTCGCGATCATGGTGCTGGCGTTCATCGCCGTCACCTCCGTCCTCGGCTCGTCCCGGATCCGCGGACTCGCCTCGCTGCTCATCGGCCTCACCCTCGGCCTGGTCGGCCTGGACCAGATGACCGGCCAGCAGCGCCTCACCTTCGGCTCGCTCCAACTCGCCGACGGCATCGACGTGGTGATCGTCGCGGTCGGCCTGTTCGCGATCGGCGAGGCCCTGTGGGTCGCCGCCCACCTGCGCCGCTCCTCGGGCGAGGCCATCCCGGTCGGCCGTCCCTGGCTCGGCAAGGAGGACGTACGGCGCACCTGGAAGCCCTGGCTGCGCGGGCCGCTCATCGGCTTCCCGTTCGGCGCGATCCCGGCCGGCGGCGCGGAGATCCCGACCTTCCTCTCGTACGTCACGGAGAAGCGGCTTTCCAAGCACAAGGACCAGTTCGGCAAGGGCGCCATCGAGGGCGTCGCGGGCCCCGAGTCGGCCGCCTCGGCCTCGGCCGCCGGGACCCTCGTCTCGATGCTCACCCTCGGCCTGCCCACCACGGCCGTCGCCGCCGTGATGCTCGCCGCCTTCCAGCAGTACGGCATCCAGCCCGGACCGCTCCTCTTCGAACGCGAACCCGACCTGGTGTGGGGCCTGATCGCCTCGCTCTTCGTCGGCATGGTGCTGCTGCTCGCGCTCAACCTGCCGCTCGCGCCGGTCTGGGCGAAGCTGCTGCGCATCCCCAGGCCCTACCTCTACGCGGGGATCCTCTTCTTCGCGGCCGTCGGCGCGTACGCGGTCGGCGGGGAGGCGCTGGACCTGGTGATCCTGCTGATCATCGGTCTGATCGGGTTCGGGATGCGGCGGTACGGGCTGCCCGTGCTGCCGGCCGTCATCGGGGTGATCCTCGGCCCGGCGGCGGAACAACAGCTGCGGCGCGCGCTCCAGATCAGCGATGGGAGTGTGAGCGGTCTCGTCAACACACCCTTCTCGGTCACCGTGTACGCGGTGGTGTTCCTGTTGCTGGTGTGGCCCTTGGTGGGCAAGCTGATCGCCCGTGGACGGGGGCGTGGCGAGTCCACGCCCTAGCCGTCCACAGCCGTTCACATGGGCCGGAAGCCGGCCACCGCACGCCGTCGTCCGGGGGCGCCGAGGGACGGCCCGAGGCGCCCGACGACACACAGCGTGGCCGAAAACCGCTCAACTCGGGCATGGGTGACGGAAAAGGTGACCGCGGGTGACCGTGAATGGGCTTCCGCTGTCAGTGGTGGCTGGCACCATCGGAACATGACCTCGATCGACTGGGACGCTCTCGCAGACTCCTTCGACCAGGAGCCGGACCACGGGCTGCTGGACTCCGCCGTCCGGATGGCCTGGGCCGACCGCATGCGGGACTGGCTGCCCCGGGAGCCCTCCCAGGTGCTCGACCTCGGGTGCGGTACGGGCACGCTGGCCCTGCTCGCCGCCGAGCAGGGCCACCGCGTGACCGGCGTCGACCTCTCGCCCGCCATGGCCGGGCAGGCGAGGGCCAAGCTCGCCGGGCGGGACGCCGAGATCCTGGTGGGGGACGCGACGAGGCCGCCGGTGGGGGAGCGGACCTTCGACGTGATCCTCGCCCGGCACGTGCTGTGGCTCCTGCCCGATCCCGGCGAGGTGCTGCGCCACTGGGCGTCCCTGCTCAGGCCCGGCGGCAGGTTCGTGCTGATCGAGGGGGTGTGGTCCGGTACGGGACTGGCCCCGGCCCGCCTCACGGAGGCGCTGGCCCCGCTCACCGAGCGCGTCCACTACGAACGTCTGTCCGCCGACCACGAGTTGTGGGGCCGGCCCGTGGACGACGAGCGGTACGTCCTGGTGGCGCAGGCCGCCCGCCCCGGGCGCCACACCGAGGTGGTCGACGTCCACCTCATCCTGCGCAGGGGCGACGAGGTGCTGCTGGCCCGCCGCTCCGGCACGGGGTACGGGGACGGGCTGCTCAACGGCCCCTCCGGGCACGTCGAGGCGGGCGAGGACGTCAGGGCGGCCATGATCCGCGAGGCGGACGAGGAGATCGGCGTCGAGCTGGCGCCCGACGACCTGAAGGTCGCCCTGGTCATGCAGCACCGCGGCCCCGGGGGCGGCACGCGCGTCGGCTGGTTCTTCGAGGCGGAGTACGGACGGGGAGGAGAGCCGTACAACAGAGAGCCGCATAAGTGTTCCGGCCTCTCCTGGCACCCCCTGGCCGACCTCCCGGACGACATGGTCGCGTACTGCCGTGCGGGTCTGGAGGCCTATCGCGCCGGTGAGCGGTTCCTCATCCACCGGCACGAGGACCACGACCCGATCGGGTACGCCCCCGACGGACCGACCCGGGCCGTCCCCCTGCCCGCCACGACCGGCGGCGCGCTCCACCACATAGAGCTGTGGGTCCCCGACCTGTCGTCCGCCGAGGCGCGCTGGGGCTGGCTGCTCGGTGAGCTGGGCTACGCCCCGTACCGCCGCTGGGCGCAGGGACGCAGCTTCCGCCGCGCGGACACGTATGTGGTGATCGAGCAGTCGCCCGGCATGCTGCCCGGAGCGCACGACCGCCGGGCACCGGGGCTGAACCACCTCGCGTTCCACGCGGCCGACCGGACCGCGCTCGACGCCCTGGTGGCCAGGGCGCCGGAGCACGGCTGGACGCTGCTGTACGGGGACCGCCACCCGTTCGCGGGCGGGGAGGACCACTACGCGGCCTATCTGGAAGACCCCGCCGGGTACGAGGTGGAGCTGGTGGCGCCGGCCACGCCCGTACGGCTCTGACGACCGCGCGCCCCAGCGCTCCGTACGGCTTCGGACATCAGCCGCGTGTGTACGGCTCCGGACGTCAGCCGAGCGTCCGGACGTACCGGACCTCGCTCGCGCAGATCTCGTAGCCGAACCACTTGTTGACCGCCAGGATGGGGCCGTTGTCCCCGTCGTTGGCGGTGAACGCGTCCCTGTACCCCGCCGCGCGGGCGCGCCGCAGGGAGTCGGACTTGGCGAGCTTGGCCAGGCCCCGGCCGCGGAACGCGCGCCGGGTCCCGGTGAATGCGGTGGCGTAGGTGGTCATCCCGTCCGTCACCACCGCCGTGAACGCGGCGACCCGGCCGTCCGCCGTCACCACCACCGTCGACAGGCCGCGGTCGAGCGTCGGATCGTTCCAGGTGTGGTGCAGCCAGTCCTCGTAGTCGTCCAGTTCGGCGCCGATGTCGCTGGGCTCGTCGGACGTCGACTCCGCGTCCGCCTCGAACAGCGGACGGGGGTTGTCCGCGAAGTCCGCGGCCGTGCCGAGGGTGAGGCCCGGCGGCAGCGGCGGCGGTTCCGGCAGGGCGGCCCCGGTCAGGTCGAGCCGCTGGAAGTGCGACCCGCGCGAGGGCCGGTAGCCACGGTGCTCGGCGAAGGCGCGGGACGACGGTTCGTCGATCACCCAGGCGTACACACTCGTGGCGCCCTCGGCGGCGAGGTGCTCCTCCGCCGTGCGGAGCAGCAGCGCCCCGGCGCCCCGGCCCCGCCGCCCGGGATGGACGTGCGGGGTGACGGACGACTGCCCGGGATCGCTGCTCCCGTACGCGATGCCCACATGGGCCGTGCCGATGATCACCCCCTCCTCCTCGGCGACCAACAGCCGGTACTTCTTCGCCGGGTCGGCGGTGGCCACCCCGAACAGGACCAACTCCTCGGTCACCACCTGGTGGGGAACGCAGACGCGCCGCAGAGCGGTCACCGCCTCGGCGTCCTCGGTACGGAAATCACGGACGAGCACAGTCATGGGGCGGCACGTTACGGGGACAGGGCGGCGGATCGCCTCTCCTTTTCCCGGCCCACGGGGGAGAATCGGACCGTGACCCTGAAGATCGTGATCGACCCGGCCGCCGCGACGGCTCCGTACGAGCAACTGCGTACCCAGATCTCGGCGAAGGCCCGCTCCGGCGCGCTGCCGGTGGGCTACCGGCTCCCGACCGTGCGGGGACTCGCCGAACAGCTGGGGCTGGCCGCCAACACCGTCGCCAAGGCGTACCGGACGCTGGAGGGCGACGGGGTGATCGAGACCCGGGGGAGGAACGGCACGTTCGTCGCCGCCGCCGGGGACGCGGCCGAGCGCGAGGCGGCCGCCGCCGCCCAGGCGTACGCGGAGCGCGCCCAGCGCCTCGGGCTCAGCAGGGACGCGGCGCTGGGAGCGGCGGAGGACGCGGTACGGGCCGCGTACGCGAAGTGAGCGGCCGGACGCCCGACCGGCGTCGGCGCCCCGGGACCATGGCCCGGAGGCAGCGGCCCGGGACGACCGCTCAGAGGTAGAGCCCCGCGTCCGAGCCCGCGTGCTGGGCCGGGACCGATGCCGGGCCGCTGCCCCGCCGCATCGCGTACAGCTCCGCCAGCGTCGCTCCCTCCCGGCCGACCGCCGACTCCCGTTCGCCGTCCTCCGGGCCCAGCCAGGCCAGCGCCTCCGCGCGCGTCAGCGAACCGACCTCGATCCTCGCCATGCACCGCCCCGGCCTGACCACCGCCGGGTGCAGCCGCTCCAGGTCCTCGTTGGTCGTCACCCCCACCAGAACGTTCCTGCTCTGGCCGAGCAGCCCGTCGGTGAGGTTCAGCAGCCGCGACAGCGCCTGGCCCGCGGTGTGCTTGGCCTCGCCGCGGATCAGTTCGTCGCAGTCCTCCAGCAGGAGCAGCCGCCAGCGCCCCTTCGCCGAGCCGTCGTCCTCGCCGATGGCGATGTCCATCAGGTACCCGACGTCGTTGAAGAGCCGCTCCGGGTCCAGGACACAGTCCACCTGGCACCAGTCGCGCCACGAACGGGCCAGTGTGCGCAGCGCGGACGTCTTGCCCGTGCCGGGCGGCCCGTGCAGCAGGAGCAGCCGCCCCGCGATGTCGTCCGGCGTCACCTTCATCAGCCGGTCCATCGCCTCGGCCACGGGCGCGGTGTAGTTGGGCCTGACCTCGTCCCAGGTCCCGGCGGCGATCTGGCGGGTGGTGCGGTGCGGGCCGCGCCGGGGTGACACGTACCAGAAGCCCATCGTCACGTTCTCGGGCTGCGGCTCCGGCTCGTCCTGGGCGCCGTCGGTCGTCTGCTGGTGGACCTTCTCGGCGAGTTCGGCGCTGACGGCGGTCACGGTCACGTCCGCGCCCCGGTTCCAGCGGGACACCAGCAGCGTCCAGCCGTCGCCCTCGGCCAGGGTGGCGCTGCGGTCGTCGTCCTTGGCGCGGCGCAGGATCGTCGCGCCGGGCGGCAGCAGGGGCGCGCCCGACTTGACCCGGTCGATCGTCGAACTGTGCGAGAACGGCTGCTCGCCCGTCGCGAAGCGACCGAGGAACAGCGCGTCGACCACATCCGACGGCGAGTCGCTGTCATCGACGTTGAGCCGGATCGGCAGTGCGTCCTGAGGCTTGGCAGACATGTCGCCCATGATCCGGCACACGAAGGTCCGACGCACGGTGTTTTGCCCCGTGGCGGGTGTGTGGGTGCGCGGGCGCGTTGTCGCGTCGGTGCGCGCGGGTGTGCGGGTGCGCGGTGGCCCCCGCGCCCCCGCCCCCGGTCAGCGGCGGCCCGCGCCCACCACCCGGCGTGCGGCGGCGCGGGTCCGGCGGACGACGGCGTACCCCTGGGTCAGGGCCCGGTCCCTGGCGAAGATCCGGCCGAGCGACCGGCCCTCGACCAGGTGTCCGAACTCCTCGATGCCGGTGGAGCGCCGGACGGTCACCCGCTCCAGCGCGTACGGGCCCTGGCGTGGCCGGGCGAGCGCGTTGCCCACGGCCAGCGACTGGGCGAACCCGGCCTCGCGGACCGTACGGCGGACCCGTCGGCTGGAGTAGCCGTACGGGTACGCGAAGGAGACCGGCGGCGCGGCGCCCAGCCGTTCGCCGATGACCTCCCGGCAGTGGAGCGCCTCGAACCGCAGGCGCTCCAGGGCGAGTTGGTCCAGCTGGGGGTGGGTGTGGCTGTGGCCGCCGATCTCGGTGCCGACCGCCGCCAACTCCCGTACCTGGCCCCAGTCGAGCATGGTGTCGAGCGCGCCGCCGGTGTTGCCGGGCCCGCGCAGCCACCCGGTCGTCAGGAACACGGTGGCGGTGAAGCCGTACGAGGCGAGGACGGGGAGGGCGTGGCGGTGCACGCCCTCGTAGCCGTCGTCGAAGGTGATCAGCACGGGGCGCGGAGGCAGCGCGCGTCCGGTGCGCCAGGCGTCGCCGAGTGCTGCCGTGGTGACGGGCGTGAACCCGCGTGCGTCGAGCAACTCCATCTGCGCCGCGAAGGCTTCGGGGGAGACGGACAGGGCGTGGGTGGCGGCGGCGGGCCGGTGCGCCACGGCGTGGTACATCAGGATCGGTACGGGCTCCCGCGCGTCCAGGACCGGACCCGCAGGACCCGCCCCCGCGTCCCCCGGACCTGCCGGACCTGCCGGACCCGCCGCACGTGGCAGGTCCGGCGGGTCGCGTGGTTCTTCCGTCACGCCACGGCTCCCCTGGGGCTGCCGAGGCGCCCCGTCCTCTCGATCGGGCCCGACGAGAACGTGGCCCCGCCCCCGCGCGCCCGGTAACTCCCCAGCAGATAGCCGCCGACGGCCGCCGAGACGCCGACCACGATCGCGCCGGCCCGCCCCAGGCCGCCGGGCCGGCCCCGTACCGCGTCGCGCAGACCCCGTACCACCCCGGCGGGCAGCACCCGGGTGGTGTAGCGCCGTTCGGACTCAAGTCCCTTGCCCGCGCCGACACTTCGGGCCACCAGTGCCTTCGAGAGCCCCTCGGCGTAGGCGCGGGTACGGAAGTACCCGAACCGCTCCCGTGCCTCGGGGACCTTGTGCCGGATCAGCGCCCGGTCGTCGATCAGCAGCACCGCGTCCGGTACGGCCCTGGCGAGCCGGATGCACAACTCCGTCTCCTCGCACCCCAGGGGCCGCTTGTCGCCGTCGCGCCCGATGCCCGTCGCGAACCCACCGGCGGCGTCGAACGCCGAGCGCCGGAAGGACGCGTTCCCGCCCAGGACGTTACGGACCCGGGCCTTCCCCTCGGGCAGGCCCCGGTACGTACAGCCGACGACCCAGTCGAACTCCTCGGGGAACCACACCGGCCTGCGGCCCGACGCCCAGGCGGGCAGCGTGCGCCCGCCGACCGCCAGCACCCGCGGATCGTCGTACGACTCGTCGAAGAACCGCAGCCAGTCCCGCTCGGCCACGGCGTCGTCGTCGAGGAACGCCACGATCTCGCCCCGGGCGGCGGCGATCCCGGTGTTGCGGCCCGCGGAGAGGCCGCGGACCCCCGCGTTGGCGAGCACCCGCACCTCCCCGCGCGCCGCGAACTCCCCGTACTCCACCCGGAGTCGCTCCAGCAGAGCGGGGTGGTGATCGACCACGACAAGGATCTCCAGCGCGGGCAGGGACTGATGGCGCACCGAGTCGACCGCCGCGAGGATGTCCTCCCAGCGGTCCTCGGTGTAGACGCAGATCACCACCGAGAACGGCCGGTGACGGTGAGGACGATGGGGATGGTGAGGACGATGGGGATGGTGAGGACGATGGGGACGGGGCCGGCGGTCCGGACGGTGGGAGCGGCCGGTCAAGACACCTCTCCCCGCAGCGCCGTGATCCGGAGTCCGGCAGGGCGCCGCCGCGTGGCGCGCGGAACGCCCTTCTCCCGGAGGATCACCTTGAGGACACGGAGTCCGTCCCTGACGGCCCGCAGATTGCTGACCCCGTGGATCCGGTCGAACTCGTGGCTCGGGATCTCCTGCACCTTCAACCCGGCCTGCACGACCCGGATGTTCATCAGCGTCTCGACCTCGAAGCCCGTGCAGTCGAGGGTGATGTCGTCCAGGCAGCGCCGCCAGAACGCGTTGTAGCCGTAGCAGAGATCGGTGTACCGCGCGCCGAACTTGGCGTTGACGACCGCGCACAGGGCGCGGTTGCCGAGCCGGCGGATCGGCGTCATGTCGTCCGTGCCACCGCCGTTGGCGAACCGCGAGCCCTTGGCGAAGTCGGCCCCGGAGACCAGCGCGGAGACGTAGGACACGATCTCGTTGCCGTCGGCCGAGCCGTCCGCGTCGATCATCACGATGATGTCCCCGGTGCAGGCGGCGAACCCGCTGATCAGCGCGTCCCCCTTGCCCTTGCCGCGCTGGGTGACGACCTTGACGTCCGGCCGCAGTTCGCGGGCCACCCGGACGGTGTTGTCGGTCGATCTGCCGTCCACCAGGACCACTTCGTGGATCCAGTCGGGCAGGGTCTTGAAGACGTACGGAAGGTTCTCCGCCTCGTTCATGGCCGGGATGACGACGCTCACGGGCGGAGCGATCGCCAGATGGAGTGAGACCGGGCGGTACGGACGCGCTGTTCGATGGGACCCGTTCCTGACAGCGTGCGTCTGCGCGGAACCGGCTGAATTCCGCGACCGCGCCGTTAACGGATCTTCGCCCGGCAGGGCCGGGCGCACAAAAGAGCTCACGAGTCTGTTTCCCTCTCGTCCGGTGGACCGCCCACCCCCGGGCGGTCCGGCTGTGTTTCCGGTTCGAAAGGGGGGTTCTCACCCCCGGCGACAACGAGACCCCTGCCGTCACGGCACGGATCTCCCTGGCGCACGGGTGAGTTGTGGAACTGGCCGCGCGGCACGCGACTCGGCACTACGTGCGGTCACCGAGCACGGCACCCCCCTACCGCGCCCCGCCCCGGGAGCCATCGCGACGTATGAGCCCTCCCCAGGACGCCGCTTTGCGTGATGGACCGATGCGGGTGGTCGTAAGACGGTATTGAGGGCGGGGACGGTATGGCAAGGGCTGGAACGTGCCGTAATGTTCTTGACATGGACACTTCCAGTGAGGGGTGGGGCCTGGTACCAAAGGAGAGGCAGAAATCCTGCTAAAGGGAGGTTCCATGAAACTGTCCCGAATCACGGCATTCTCGTCCGCGTTACTCCTGGGAGCCCTGCTCGCTCTCACCGGCGCGGCCTCCGCGCAGGCCGCGCCGTCGGCCGCCGCCACCGACTACGTGGCGCTGGGCGACTCCTACTCCTCCGGACTCGGCGCCGGTGCGTACGACTCCGCCGCCGGCGACTGCAAGCGCACCGCCCGTGCGTACCCGGCCCTCTGGGCGGCCGCGCATTCACCCGCCACGTTCGCGTTCACCGCTTGCTCGGGCGCTCGTACGGGTGATGTGACCGCGAATCAGCTGACCCCCCTCAACGCCTCCACCGACCTCGTGAGCATCACCATCGGCGGCAACGACGCCGGCTTCGCGGACGTCATGACGACCTGCGTCCTCCAGTCGGAGTCCACCTGCCTCAACCGGGTCGCCCAGGCCCGTGCGTTCGTCGACAGCACGCTGCCCGCCAACCTCGACCGCGTCTACACGGCGATCTCGGCCAGAGCCCCCTCGGCGAGAGTGGTCGTGCTCGGCTACCCCCGCTTCTACCAGCTCAGCGGCTCCTGCGTCGCCGGCCTCTCCGAGAGGGAGCGCTCCGCGATCAACAGCGCCTCCGACTACCTCAACACCGCGACCGCCAAGCGGGCGGCCGACCACGGCTTCACCTTCGCCGGGGTCGCGTCGGCCTTCCAGGGGCACGAGATCTGCTCGGGCTCCTCGTGGCTCCACAGCGTCAACCTGCTCAACATCAGCGAGTCCTACCACCCGACCGCCGCCGGCCAGTCCGGCGGCTACCTGCCGGTCTTCACCTCGGCCGCGTAAGGGGCGCGAAGCGCCATACCGCCGTGCGAAGAGGCCCTGGGCGACCAGGGCCTCCTCGTGTCAGGTCGGGGGCGCCCGGCGCCAGTTGGTGCGCCGGTCAACCATCGCACCCCGGGGTGAACTGTCCAACTCGCCCTGAATTAGGATGGATCAGGCAACGGGCGTCAACGCCCTTATGTGTGTGGTGAATCCTGAAGACGGGATACACGAGTGTCAGTAGGGGACGATAGGGTTAACCTGCCCGGGTCGGGTGCCCTCGTACGGGTGGGGAGTGACATGAAACAGATAACGGTCCACAGCAGGGCGCGAGTCCCTGCGATCACCTGCGGAACCAGCGCGACCAGTTCGCGCCTCGACCGCCATCTCTCGGTGCTCGGCGGTCCCGCCGTGCCCCAGCGGGAGACGGCCGAGGCGACTCTGCTGATGCGTGAACTGACCTCGCGGGACCGGACGGAGACCCAGAAGAGCAGAAGTGCGCGCGTCTCGCTCTTCGCGCCGCTGCGGCGTCTGCGCCGCTCTCTCTTCGGCAGCCGCGGCTGAACTCTACCGCCCCGCTCCTTCCGTACCGCCCTCGGTGACCCGGCCGGTGGACCACTCCCCGCCACCGGTCGGCTCACTCCCCGCTGTCGGCGTACCGCCGTACGGTCAGCGGTACGAACACGGCGAGCAGCGCCAGCGACCAGAGCAGGGAACCGGCCAGCGGATGCGCCGTCGGCCAGGCCGCGTCGGCGTTCGGCGCCGCGTTGCCGAAGAGATCGCGTACGGCCCCCGCGATCGCGCTGATCGGATTCCACTCCGCGACCGTCCGCAGCCAGCCCGGCAGTCCCTCCGTCGGGATGTACGCGCTGGACAGCAGCGGCAGGACGAACGTGACCGCGCCCAACTGCCCCGCCACCTCCTCGTCGCGGAGGACCAGCCCGAGGTACGTGCCCACCCACGCCGTCGCGAAGCGGAAGAGCAGCAGCACCCCGAAGGCCCCGAGCGCGCCCGGTACACCCCCCTCGATCCGCCAGCCCACCGCCAGCCCCACGAGCATCAGCGGGACGATCCCGGCGGCGGTGGTGAGCAGGTCGGCCGCGGTCTGGCCGAGCGGTACGGCGGCCCGGCTCATCGGCAGGGTCCTGAACCGGTCCATGACCCCGCGCTGCGCGTCCTGGGACGCCTGGAACATCCCGGTCATGAGGCCGCCCGCGGCCGTCGCCGCCAGCAACCCCGGTACGAGGAAGGCGCGGTACTCCCGCCCCGGTGTCGCGAGCGCGCTGCCGAAGACGTAACCGAAGAACAGCAGCATGTTGATCGGCATGCTCTGGGTGAGGAGCACCACGCCCGGCGCGCGCCTGATGCGCCGGAGGTGGCGGCCGAGGACGGCTGCGCTGTCGTACGCGAGCGTGCTCGGACGGCGTGTTCCTTCGTCGTACGTGACGTCGTGCGCGCGGTCGTACGCGGCGGTGCTCATACGGCGTGCTCCTTCCCGGACCTGCGCCCGGCGCGCGGGGCGGTGGTGAGAGTGAGGGGGGCCGGTTCGGGGGCGAGGGGACCCGTACGGCCGGTCAGGCGCAGGAAGGCCTCGTCCAGCGTCGGGGGCCGCAGGCTCGCGTCGACCACCGGCACGCCCGCCGCGTCCAGTTCGCGGACGATCCGGGGCAGGGTCAGCGCGGGGTCGGCGGCCACGGCGCCGACGGCCCGGCGCGTCCGGTCGAACACCGGCTCGGCCCCGGTCAGCCGGTCGAGGACGCCCGCCGCCGCGACCAGCGCGGCCTCCGCCGCCGCTCCGGTCGCCTCCTCGGCGACGACGACCTCCGCGTACGAGCCGATGAGCGCCTTGAGCGAGGCCGGGGTGCCACGATGGGCCGCCCGGCCCTCGTCGATGAGCACGATGCTGTCGGCGAGCCGGTCGGCCTCCTCCAGGTACTGCGTGGTGAGGAGGACCGTGGTGCCCCGGTCCGCCAGGTCGCGGACGGCGTGCCAGATCTGGTTCCTGCTGTGCGGGTCGAGCCCGGTGGTCGGCTCGTCCAGGAACAGCACGCGCGGGCGGGTCAGCAGGCCGGCCGCCAGGTCGAGCCGTCTGCGCATGCCGCCCGAGTAGGTCCGTACGGTCCGGTCGGCCGCGTCCGCCAGCTCGAAGCGCTCCAGGAGTGCGTCGGCGCGGGCGCGGCCGGCCGCGCCCCGGACGCCGAGCAGCCGCGCGAAGAGCCGGAGGTTCTCCCGGCCCGACAGATCGCCGTCAACCGAGGCGTACTGGCCCGCGACCCCGATGGCCCGGCGCACCGCGCCCGGCTCCCGGCGGATGTCGTGCCCGGCGACCCGCGCGCTTCCGGCGTCGGCGCGGGTGAGGGTCGTCAACACCCGTACCGCCGTGGTCTTCCCCGCCCCGTTCGGCCCCAGCACCCCGCAGACCGTGCCCTCGGGCACGGCCAGATCCAGGCCTCTCAGGGTGTGGACCTCGCCGTAGCGCTTCTCCAGACCTTCACTAAGTACAGCGTACGTAGTTGTCATGGGCCCACCATAGCAAACTACGTACGCCGTACGTAACTACGATGGTGGGCGAGGTGATGACCGATGGCGGGGCGACCTGCTGAACCCGAAGTGATCTGGACCCGCCCCGAGCGGGCGGGACGCGGCCCCCGGCCGGCGTTCAGCCGCGCCGACATCGCGGCGGCGGCGGTGAAACTCGCCGACGAGGGCGGCATCGCGGCCGTCTCCATGCGCCATGTGGCGGCCGAGCTGGGCTGCGGCACGATGTCGCTCTACAACTACGTGCCGCGCAAGGAGGATTTGTACGAGCTGATGTTCGACGCGGCGGCGGGGGAGTTCCCGCTGCCGGAGAAACCCTCCGGCGACTGGCGGGCCGACACGGCGGCGCTCGCGCACCGGGGGCGCGCGATGATGCACCGCCATCCCTGGATGTCGACCGTGATGTCGTCGAACTACGGCTTCACCCCGAACGGGCTGCTGTACCTCGAATTCAGCCTGGCCTGCCTCGATCCGCTCGACCTGCCGCCCGGCGAGAAGATGGAGCTGATCTCGATGATCAGCGGGGTGGTCACCACCTTTGTCGCCCACGAACTCCAGACGGCGGAGCGCAACCGCACACTGCCGTGGACGGCGGAACAGGAACAGGCCGTCCGCATGGCCTACTTGGGCCGCGAGATCGCCTCCGGCCGCTTCCCGCGCCTGGCGGCACTGATGACGTCCGCGTCCGAACCGGTGGACCTGGACGCGGTGTTCGAACGGGCGCTGGACCGGGTCCTGGATTCGTTCGGCGGGCCGGCGCGCGGGGTACGGGACGGCTCATGAACAGTTCCGCGGACGACGTCATTCGCTCGGTGGCCGATGCGGTGGAGCGGCGAGCCCTGGCTCGGGGGCAGAACGTGCCTGCTTTTGATTCGGTCCGGAGCATGGTCGAGAGCGACGAATCGGAAATGGCGGTCGACTACCTCGTCAACACGGTCAACGCGTGTCGGCTCACGCTCCGGCAGGACGAGTACGACCGGCTCATGTGGGCGGCGGACCAGCTGGGCTCCGCGGACGACGTGACCGACATCGACACCCAGTTGCTGGTCGCCGCCTCCGACGAGGTCTGACGGCCGCCGGGGTCCTGGACGGGCGGCGATCCCCACTCGTCTAGATCAGGGCGAACTGGCCCTCGGGGCCCTCTTCATGGTGGTCCAGTACGGACGCGGGGCGGCGGGACGCCGCAGGGACCGGCAGGACGCCGGCCGCGTACAGCTCGTCGCGCGTGAGCGTCGGCGCGGTGAGCAACCGCTCCCGGCGCGGCTCCAGTTCGGCCAGGAGCGCCAGTACGGTGATCAGGTCGAGCAGCTCCGAGGTCCACTCCCGCCGCCAGCCCGGCGGCCGGATCGCCGCCAGTGTGCCGGGCTCGGTTCCTTCGGGGAGCCCGGCACGCCGCTCGAACCACAACTCCAGGATCCGTACGCCCCCGATCATGAAGTCCCAGGCCCCGGCGGGCACCGGCGCGATGCGGCCCGTACCGAGCGACAGCGCCTCCTCCGCGGGGTCGTACGCGAGGGACTCGGGTCGGTCGGGAACCGTGGCGCGTACGTAGGGCCGGCGGCCGCCGGGCAGCCGGTGCCGTACGCCGCCGTGCGCGCCGCGCAGCTGGATCCCGGTCATCAGCCGCCCCAGCTCCACCCCGGCGGACCACACGCCGGGGTCGGCGGCGAGCGGCACCACCGGTCCGCGCGGCGAGGGGACGGCCGCCGCGACCGCCCAGGCCAGCACCTCTTCCGGGGCGGCCTCCCGGCCGTGGCGCGCGCTCAGCAGGGCCGTCAGGCCCGGAGTCACGTTGGGCTCCAGGCCGCCGGGCCTGCGGTAGAGCGGGCGGATCCG
Organism: Streptomyces sp. NBC_01317; assembly: GCF_035961655.1. Taxonomy (NCBI): domain Bacteria; kingdom Bacillati; phylum Actinomycetota; class Actinomycetes; order Kitasatosporales; family Streptomycetaceae; genus Streptomyces; species Streptomyces sp. NBC_01317. Next base: position 6,571,962 of record NZ_CP108393.1, read on the forward strand.
GCCGGGGCGCCCGGCGGGCGACGTGCCGTCCGGGAGCAGGGCGCTGACCAGCAGCGCGGGACCGGCCGCCCCGGGGACGTACCCCTGCTCCACGGCGAAGACCTGGTGGGCGTCGGCGACCCGCCACAACTCGGGGCGCGCCGCGTCGATCAGCCGGTGGTCGGGGATCAGCCACTGCTCGTCGAACGGGCCGTGGAGCACCCGCAGCGGCTCGGGGCGGCGCCCCGGCTCCCGTACGAACCGGCCGGTGCCCGCGACCTGTCCGGGCAGCGCGGGGACGGCGCTGTACGGGGTACGGGCCCGGGTCGGCCCGAACAGGGCCTCCCGCTCGGCCCCTTCGGCCCGTACGAGCCGGTCCCAGCGGGCGGTGAGCGAGGCCGCGTCCGGGGCGAGGACCCAGGACCTGCCGAGCCGCAGCGGGGCCGTGGACCACGGCATGAGGTCGCTCAGCAGGGGCGCGTCCGACGGCACGCGGCCGCCGTCCCCGCCGGCCCGTGTCGATGCCATCGCGGCCCTCCCCGTCGCTTTTGCCTCCCTCTGCACCGCCCGCGGCATCGTAACGCCGCGCCCCCGGCGGCCGGGCGGGGGAAGCGAACCCTCCGCTGGGACCCGCCCGCTGGGTCCCTCCGCTGGGAACCTTCCCGCCGGGAACCTCCGCTGCGAACCCCACCGTCCTACCCGTCCGTCTCCACCGTCACCGAGAACGCGAACCGGTCGCCCCGGTAACGGATCCGGGCCACGTCGACCACCCGGCCCCGCTCGTCGTACGACACCCCTGTGTAGTGCAGGATCGGGCTGAGCAGCGGCACCCGCAGCAGCTCCGCCGTCGCCGGGTCGGCGAGCCGCGCCTCCACCGTGTCGGTGACCCGGCTGATCCGTACCCCCGGCATGTCCCGCAGGACCTTCGTCATCGGCCGGCTCGCCAGATCCCCGACGTCGATACCGGCCGCGACGTCCGGACGGACCGCGTTCTCCGCCCAGTTGACCGGCTCACCGCTCTCCGCGTCGCGGCGCAGCCGCCTGTACGTCATCACCTCGTCCAACTCCGGGAAGAACTCGGCGAGTTCACCCGGCACCGGAGTGGTCCCGTGGCCGAGCACCGTCGTCAGCTCGCCCGACTGCTGCGCCACGATGGCATCGATCGAACCGAGCAGCCTGCGCGGCGCGCCCCGCCGCGCGCCCGGCTCGATGAAGGTGCCGCGCCGCCGGTGCCGGCTGATCAGACCCTCCTCCTCCAACTCCTTGAGGGCCTGACGCATTGTCAGCACACTGACGCCGTAGTGACCGGCGAGCTGCTCCTCCGTGGGCAGCCGCAGCGGGTCGTCGGGGCGGCGGCCGAGTATGGAGGCGCGCAGCGACTGCGAGACCTGGTACCAGAGCGGCAGCTTCCGGTTCAGGACCAGCGAGTCGGGGGCGAAGGCGGTCACGGTTCAACTCCGTATCAAGGCCTGAAGTGGCGCTCAAGACCCTCCCACACCCGGTCGTAACCGGGCTGGAGGTGGTCGGCCCCGGCCGCCTGGGCGGTGGCCGTCACCGGCCAGCGGGTCTCGAACATGAAGGCCAGCCCGTCGTCGATCCGCTGCGGCCGCAGCTCGGCCGCGCTCGCCCGGTCGAACGTCTCGCGGTCGGGCCCGTGCGCCGACATCATGTTGTGCAGGGACCCGCCGCCGGGCACGAACCCGCCCTTGCCGGCCGTCTTCGCGTCGTACGCGCCCTCGATCAGGCCCATGTACTCGCTCATCACGTTGCGGTGGAAGTACGGCGGCCGGAACGTGTCCTCGCCGACCAGCCAGCGCGGCGCGAACACCACGAAGTCGACGCCCGCCAGCCCCGGGGTGTCCGACGGCGAGGTGAGCACCGTGAAGATCGACGGGTCGGGGTGGTCGTAGCTGATGGACCCGAGGACGTTGAAGCGCCGCAGGTCGTACACGTACGGCACGTGGTTGCCGTGCCAGGCCACCACGTCGAGCGGCGAGTGGTCGTACGTCGCGGACCAGAGATTCCCGCAGAACTTGTTGACCACCTCCACCGGCCGTTCGACATCCTCGTACGCGGCCACCGGCGCGAGGAAGTCCCGTGCGTTGGCGAGGCCGTTGGCGCCGATCGGGCCGAGGTCGGGCAGCGTGAACGGCCGGCCGTAGTTCTCGCAGACGTACCCGCGCGCCGTCTCGTCGAGCAGCTCGACCCGGAAGCGGACCCCGCGCGGGACGAGGGCGACCTCGCCGGGACGGGCGGCGAGCAGGCCCAGTTCGGTACGGATCAGCAGTCCGCCGTGCTCGGGGACGATCAGCAGCTCGCCGTCGGCGTCGCCGAACACCCGGTCGGTCATGGGCGCGTTGGCGGCGTAGAGGTGAATCGCCATACCCGTGCGCTGTGTTGCGTCGCCGTTGCCGCCCAGCGTCCAGAGACCGGCGAGGAAGTCCGTACCGGGCGCCGGGTCGGGCAGCGGGTCCCAGCGCAGCCGGTTGGGATCGGGAACGGTCTCGGTGAAGGGCGCGCCGCGCAGCCCGCCGTTGCTCGTCCGCCGGAACGGCGGGTGGGCGGCCGAGGGGCGGATGCGGTAGAGCCAGGAGCGCTTGTTGTGGGCACGCGGCTCGGTGAAGGCGCTGCCGCTCAGCTGCTCCGCGTACAGCCCGAGCGGGGCGCGCTGCGGGGCGTTGCGTCCGTGCGGGAGCGCGCCCGGCACCGCCTCGGAGCTGTGCTCGTTGCCGAAGCCGGGGGAGTGGGCCAGATCCTCGGCCGTCTTCCTGGCCTGCTCGATGCTGTGCCCGCTGCCTTGCCCGCTGCCGCTCATCGTCCGCTCCCATGCTCGACCGGGGAGTCCATGGGTCCGCGCCTCTGGAATCCTATGGTCAACCGTAGGATTGTGGGGGCGGCGCGTCAACGGGGACGCGCGGCATGATGGAGTACGTGCCCCACGACCGTACGAACGCGAACCGCGCCCCGGAGAGCGCGGGCGGCGGGAGTGTGGGCGCGGGCGGCAGGCTGCGCAGGGCGCCCGTGCAGCGGCGCAGCGCGGAGCGGCTCACCCGGATCCTCGACACCTGCGCGGCCCTCCTCGACGAAGCGGGCTACGAACAGCTCACGACCCGCGCCGTGGCTTCCCGCGCGGGCGTCCCCATAGGCTCCGTCTACCGGTTCTTCGACAACAAGCGCGCCCTGGTCGACGCCCTCGCACAACGTAACCTGGACCGCTACGCCGAGCGGGTCACCGACCGGTTCGCCGCCCTGGAGTCCGGGGACTGGCGGGGCGCGGTCGACGTGGTGCTGGACGAGTACCTCACCATGAAACGTACGGTGCCGGGCTTCGGTTCCGTCGACTTCGGCGCCGACCTGGGACCGGCCGCGGGGGTCCGGGGGGCGGCCGCCAGGAACGCGAACCAGCAGGTCGCGGGCCGGCTCACCGTCCTGCTCGCGGGCCACCTCGGCCGCGGCCCCGACGCGTCCCTGCACCGCACGGTCCTGGTGGCGGTGGAGGCGGCGGACGCCCTGCTCCAGCTGGCGTTCCGCACGGATGGGGCGGGGGACCCCGGAATAGTCGCGGAGACGCGGACGCTCCTCCGTGCGTATCTCGCTGGGGCGCTCGATTGAGGTCGGGCGTTGCGGTTCTGCGTCTGCCCGGTGCGGGTGGGTGCGGGTTACTGATTGTCCTCAATCGCCGGACGGGCTTGGTTGTGCCCGCTGCGGGCCGGTGGTTTGGGTGCGGGTCGGTTGCCGGGGGCCGGGCAGGGGTCGTGTCCTGCACTGCATGTTTTACGTCGCGTTCGGGGACTTGTTTTGTTCACCGGTAGCCACGCGACACAAAACACGCTTTACGTTCCGGACACGACCCCTGCCCGTCCCCCTTCCACGCCCGCGTTCAAGACAACCCCGGCCCGCCCCGGCGTCGGAGGACACCGGGGCATCATCCAGCCCGTCCGGCGTTTGAGGACATCGGTGAGCCGCGCTCGCGTACCGGGCAGGGCCACACTCCAGCCCGTCCGGCGATTGAGGACATCAGTAAGCGGCACCGTCCACCGGGCAGAGGCCAGGCACTCCGTGGCGCCGGGGGGTCGTTGAGCTCACCCTCGGCGTGAGGGGGGTGGGGTCGGAGGAGGTGCGTGTGGCCGGACGTAAAGCGTGTTTTGTGGCGCATGGCTACCGGTGAACTATGCGAGTTCCTGAGGCGCCGTAAAACATGCAGTCCGGACATACGTACCTCCGCAGGCCCCGCCCCCCGTCACCACGACAAACCCAAGCCCGTCCGGCGATTGAGGACAATCAGTAAGCCGCGCCAAACGCACCGGGCAGACGCACAACCAGGCCCGCTTCAGCTACGTCTCGCGGCCGGATAACGGCCACCGCATCCGCCGTATTGCTTCCGCGTTGTCCCCGGCCCCGTGCCACGGCCGAACCGCCCCGTACCGCAAGAGCCCCAGGTCCGGGGCCACTTCAGGGGCCCCGCGCCCCGTCCGCCGCACCGGGCGCGACCTTCGCGCGAGTCATTCCCTGACCGCGCGTAGTCGGCTAGTTTCAGGCGTCGCAGCCGCTCCACCTCCTCTTCCGGGCGGAACACATATGAGTCGCGCCATTTCCCTGCACAGGGTCAGCAAGGTGTACGGACGGGGCACCCGCGCCGTCGACCGCTTCTCGCTCGACATCGCGCCCGGCGAGTTCGTCGTGCTCCTCGGGCCCTCCGGCTGCGGCAAGTCCACCGTGCTCCGCATGATCGCCGGTCTGGAGGACATCAGCGAGGGCGACCTGCTGCTCGACGGCGAGCGCGCCAACCTCGTCCCGCCCCGCGAACGCGGCATGGCCATGGTGTTCCAGAACTTCGCGCTCTACCCGAGGATGACCAACCGCGACAACATCGGCTTCCCGCTGCGCCTGGAGAACCCCCGCGAGGACAGCACCGCACGCGTCGAGGCGACGGCCAGGATGCTCGGCATCGAGAGCATCCTGGACCGCTACCCGAGCCAGCTCTCCGGCGGCGAGCGCCAGCGCGTCGCGATGGGCCGGGCCATCTCCCGGCGGCCCTCCGCGTTCCTGATGGACGAGCCGCTCTCCAACCTCGACGCCAAGCTCCGCAACCATCTGCGGGCCGAGATCGCCCGCCTGACCGCCGACCTCGGCGTCACCACGGTGTACGTGACCCACGACCAGGCCGAGGCGATGTCGCTCGGCGACCGCGTCGCCGTGATGCGTGGCGGGGTCCTCCAACAGGTCAGCGCGCCACGCGAGGTGTACGCCCTGCCCGAGAACGTGTTTGTCGCCGCCTTCATCGGCACCCCCCGGATCAACCTGCTCCAGGGCGTGGTCTACGCCCCGTTGGACGGGCGCATGTCGATCGACCTCGGCCGCCAGCGCCTCCCCCTGCCCGAACCTCTCACCCAGGACCACCAGTTGCTCCGGATCCAACAGGGCCGGCAGGTCATCGTCGGACTGCGCTCCGAGGCGGTCCGTATCGCACCGCCCAGCCAGGCCCGGCCCGGGGAGGTGGCGCTGAGCGGCATCGTCGAGCACATGGAGTACCAGGGGCACGAGGCGCTGGTGCACCTCAACACCGGCTCGCGGGCGGCGGTGGTGACGGATCTGGAATCACCGAGGCCCCGGACCGGCCCGCGCCGCCGCAGGAACGGCGGTCCGGGTGTCCTGGAACGCCTGCGGGAGCGTACGGCGGGGCGGCGGGGCGGCCAGCGCGCGGGCACGGAGAACCGGAATGGGTACGGGAACGGCACCGGCCACGGCGACGCCCACCCCACCGGCCAGGAGAACGGCCGAACCGCCGCCCCGGCCGGCGGCGGCCACGTCAGCGGGCCCGTCGTCGTGCTCGACGACCCGGGGAGCGATGCGCCCTCCTCCCCGCAGGAGCGCCCCGCCCTCGCGGCAAGCGACCTCGTCGTACGAACCGGCCCCGACCTGCGCCTGAGGACGGGCGCCCAGGTCCCCCTCCTCGTCGACCTCGCCCACCTCTACGTCTTCGACCACCAGGGCCGCCGGATCTGCCCGGCGCCCCGGGACCTGCCGGGCCTCGACGGCTGAGCGGGGTCGAAGGCGGGACCTCCCCTGGGCCGGGGCCCGTACGACTGTGGGCAGCGACACCCTGGCGCCGTAAAACTAACGCCGCTAGTTTGGACGGGACGCCGACGCGCACGCGGACCGAGGCGCCGACTCGGCAGGCCCGGAGGGAATCACCATGAAGGCACACGACGGCATGTACATCGGCGGACAGTGGCGGCCCGCCGCGGGGACGGACACGATCGCCGTCGTGAACCCCACGGACGAACAGGTCATCGCCACGGTCCCGGCAGGTACGGCGGAGGACATCGACGCGGCCGTCCGCGCCGCGCGGGCCGCCCTGCCCGCCTGGGCCGCCACCCCGCCCGCCGAACGCGCGGCCGGGATCGCCGCGCTGGCCGCGGCCATGACGGCCCGCCGGGACGACATCGCCGAGATCGTCACCGCCGAACTGGGCTCGACCGTCACCTTCGCCCGGCGCGTCCAGGCGGGACTGCCGATACGGGTCATGGAGTCGTACGCCGAACTCGCCGCCACCTACGCCTTCGAGACGACGGTCGGCAACTCCACCGTGTTCCAGGAGCCGGTGGGGGTCGTCGGCGCGATCACTCCCTGGAACTACCCGCTGCACCAGATCGTCGCCAAGGTCGCCCCCGCGCTCGCCGCGGGCTGCACGATCGTGGTCAAGCCCGCCGAGGACACCCCGCTCACCGCACAGCTCTTCGCCGACCTCGTCGACGAAGCGGGCCTGCCCGCAGGGGTGTTCAACCTGGTGACCGGGCTCGGCCCGGTCGCGGGCCAGGCACTCGCCGAGCACCCGGACGTCGACCTGGTCTCCTTCACCGGCTCGACGGCGGTCGGCCGCCGGATCGGCGCGGCGGCGGGCGCCGCCGTGAAACGGGTCGCCCTGGAGCTGGGCGGCAAGTCCGCCAACGTCGTCCTGCCCAGCGCCGACCTCGCCAAGGCGGTCACCGTCGGCGTCGCGAACGTCATGTCCAACTCCGGCCAGACGTGCAGCGCCTGGACCCGGATCCTGGTCCACACCGACCGGTACGACGAGGCGGTGGAGCTGGCGAAGGCCGCGGCGGCCGCCCACGTCGCGGGCGACCCGCGCGACGAGGCGAGCCACCTCGGCCCGCTCGTCAACGCGGCACAACAGGCACGCGTACGGGGGTACATCGAGGCGGGCGTCGCGGCCGGCGCCCGGGTTGTCGCGGGCGGCCCCCGATCCCCCCACGGGACCGGCTACTTCGTCGCGCCGACCGTCTTCGCCGACGTCACCCCGGACATGTCCATAGCCCAGGAGGAGATCTTCGGCCCCGTCGTCTCCCTGCTGCGGTACGAGGACGAGGAGGACGCCCTCCGTATCGCCAACGGCACCGTCTACGGCCTCGCGGGCGCGGTCTGGGCCGGCGACGACGCCGAGGCCACCGCCTTCGCGCGCCGCATGGACACCGGCCAGGTCCATATCAACGGCGGCCGTTTCAACCCGCTCGCGCCCTTCGGCGGCTACAAACAGTCGGGCGTGGGCCGCGAGTTCGGGGTCCACGGGCTCGCCGAGTACCTCCAGACCAAGTCCCTCCAGTTCTGAGCCGGGAGACCACCCTCGTGGTACGCGCCGCTGTCCTGTCCGCCGTCGGAGCCCCGCTGGAGATCACCGGGATCGAGCTGCCCGAGCCCGGTCCCGGCCGGGTACGGATCCGGCTCGCCGCCGCCGGGGTCTGCCACTCCGACCTGTCCCTGTCCGACGGCACCATGCGGATACCGCTCCCGGCCGTCCTCGGCCACGAGGGCGCGGGCACGGTAATCTCCGTCGGCGAGGGCGTCACCCATGTCGCCCCCGGTGACGGGGTGGTCCTCAACTGGGCGCCGTCGTGCGGTGTTTGCCACGCCTGTGTGATCGGGGAGGTCTGGCTCTGCTCCGACGCGCTCGCGGGCGCGGGCGGGCTGCACGCCCGTACGGCCGACGGCCGGGACCTCCATCCGGGCCTGAACGTCGGCGCGTTCGCGGAGGAGACCGTCGTCGCCGCGAACTGCGTCCTGCCGCTCCCGGACGGCATCCCGCTCACCGACGCGGCCCTGCTCGGCTGCGCGGTCCTCACCGGATACGGCGCGGTCCACCACTCCGCGCGGGTCCGCGCGGGCGAGTCGGTGGCCGTCTTCGGCGTCGGCGGCGTCGGCCTGGCCGCCCTCCAGGCGGCGCGCATCGCCGGGGCCTCGACGATCGTGGCGGTCGATGTCTCCCCGGAGAAGGAGGAGTTGGCGCGGGCCGCCGGAGCGACGGAGTACGTCGTCGCCTCCGCCACCACCGCGAAGGACATCCGCCGCCTCACCGGCGGCCGGGGCGCGGACGTGGCCGTCGAGTGTGTCGGCCGCGCCGTCACCATCCGTACCGCCTGGGACTCCACCCGGCGCGGCGGCCGTGCCACGGTGGTCGGCATCGGCGGCAAGGACCAGCAAGTCACCTTCCACGCATTGGAGTTGTTCCACTGGGGCCGCACGCTGTCCGGCTGCGTGTACGGCAACAGCGACCCGGCGAAGGACCTCCCGGTCCTGGCCGCCCACATCCGCGCGGGCCGCTTCGACCTGAGCACACTGGTCACGGAACGCATCACCCTGGACGACGTGCCGGCAGCCCTGGCCGCGATGCCGGCCGGTCGCGGGGGGCGGGCCCTGGTGGTGTTCTAGGGCGCGTCCGCGAGGAGGACGACGCCGTCCACCGGCGGGCGCAGGGCCGCGGCGTCGGCGTGTCCGCGAGGAGGACATCGTCCACCTGCGGGCGAGGCCGCCGCGTGAGCGCGTCCGCGAGGAGGACGCCGTCCATCCGCAGGCGAGGCCGCCGCGGGGCGACCGCCCGGCGGACGCCCGGCGCGGTGCGCGTGTCCGCGAAGGGTGGGGCTGTCCGCGCGCGGGCGGGACCACGACGTCCGCCGCGTGCGACCGCACGACGGAGGCCCGGTGCCGTCGACGTACGTACGTGGTCGGTCCGTCCGCGCGGTGAGCGCGCGTGCGAGACGGGGCGGGCCGGGGCCACCTGAGCAGACGGCCCCCGGGGCCCGGCCGGCGGATCTCCGTGGATCAGTCCGCGGCGTCCTTTGCCCCGCCTCGCGAGGCGGGGACCGGCGCAGTCGACGGCCGGGACGTACGCGGTCGCTGCGTCCGCGCGGTGAGCGCGCGTGCGAGGCGTCGATGGCCGGGGCCACTTGCGCGAGCGGCCCCTCGGGTCGGCGGATTTTCGCGGATCAGCCTGCGGAGTCCGGTGCCGTGCCTCGCGAGGCGTGGGAGCCGGCGCCGCAGACGGCCCGGACGTATGCGATCGCTCCGACCACGCGGTGACGTACGGTGCCGCGTCGCGGGCCCTCGAAGATTCGCAGGACACGCCCCAGGGCGTGTCCGCGAAGTGGCACCCGGCCGTGGCACCCGGCCGTGGCACCCGGCCGTGGCACCCGGCCGTGGCACCCGGCCGTGGCACCCGGCCGTGGCACCCGGCCGTGGCACCCGGCCGTGGCACCCGGCCGTGGCACCCGGCCGTGGCACCCGGCCGTGGCACCCGGCCGTGGCACCCGGCCGTGGCACCCGGCCGTGGCACCCGGCCGTGGCACCCGGCCGTGGCACCCGGCCGTGGCACCCGGCCGTGGCACCCGGCCGTGGCACCCGGTCCAGGCGCTTGGCCTGCGCAGCCCGGCCCGTGCGCTCGCGGCGCTGTCGGATCGGGCTAGTACGTCCCATGCGCGCTTGGTCCTCCGCCCCCTGCGGGCGGACGGCGGACGGCCTCACTTCGCGGGCGCGCCCTGGCCCGCACGGCGCGTCGGCGGTGGCGGAGTGGGGGACGAATCCCCGCCGGGACGGTCCCGGCGGCGGGAGCGGGAGACCGCCACGCCCGTCAGGCACAGTGCGCCGCCCGCCAGGGTCAGTACGCCGGGGACCTCGTCCAGGGCCAGCCAGGCCATCAGGACGACCAGCGCGGGCACGGCGTACGTCGTCGCGCCCATGCGGCCCGCCGTCGTGCGCGCCAGCGCGTACGCCCAGGTCGTGAAGGCCAGGGCCGTCGGGAAGACCCCCAGGTAGAGCATGTTGAGCGTCGCCGACAGCGGCGCGTCGCCGGCCTCCCCGATCAGCTGGCCCGCGAACGGCAGGCAGGCCACCGCGCCGATCAGGCAGCCGAACGTCGTCGCCTGGAGCGCGCTCGCGTGCGCCAGCACCGGCTTCTGGGCCACCACCCCGCTCGCGTACGCCATCGCGGCCAGCACACACAGCGCCACCCCCAGCACCGAAGCATGCCCCTCGCCCGACATCGACAGCCCCACCGCCACCGCGCCCGCGAACGACACCGCCATCCCGGCCAGCAGACGCGGCGGGAGGGACTCCCCGAGCAGCTTCCCGCCGAGCAGGGCGATGAGGATCGGGCCGATGTTCACGACCATCGCGGCCGTGCCCGCGTCGACCTCCTGCTCACCCCAGTTGAGCACCACCATGTACACGCCGAACCACAGCACACCCGACACGGCGATCCCGCGCCAGGCGGCCCGGGGCGGCAGCCCCTCGCGCCGTACCGCGCACACCAGCCCGAGCACCAGAGCCCCCGCGAGCAGCCGCCCGAGCGCCAACGCCCCCGGCGAGTACGCGGAACCGGCGCTGCGGATCGACACGAAGGCCGACGCCCAGAGCACCACCGTGACCCCCGCGGCGGCGAGCGGCAACCAGCGCGCCGGCGGGGAAGGGGGAGAGGGAGGGGCGGGCGGAGAAGCCGGTATCGCCACCGGGTCGGTCCGAGCGGGGTTCGTCATGCCGAGAACGTACGCCCGGCACCCCGCCCCCCTCACCGCAATATCGCCTCGTACTGCACCGACAGCCCGTCGATCAGCGCCCGTACCCCCGTCTCGAACGCCCCCTCGTCCACCTGCTCCTGCCGCTCGGCGAGCAGATGCGCCTGCCCCAGATGCGGATAGTCGGCCGGGTCGTACGCCGTCGCGTCGTCCACGAACCCCCGGGCGAACGAGCCCAGCGCCGAGCCCGTGATGAAGTACCGCATCAGCGCGCCGATGTACGTGGCCTGGGCCGCCGGCCAGCCCGCCCGTACCATCGCGCCGAACACCGCGTCCGCCACCCGCAGCCCCGCCGGCCGCCGCCCCGGACCGCGCGCGAGCACCGGCACGATGTGCGGGTGGTCGGTGAGGGCGGCCCGGTAGGAGATGGCCCAGTCGTGCAGCGCCGTACGCCAGTCGCGGCCGTCGCCCTCGTCGAACATCGACAGGTCGACCTGCGCGCTGACCGCGTCCGCGACCGCTTCGAGGATCTCGTCCTTGGTACGGAAGTGGTTGTAGAGGGAAGGACCGCTCACCCCCAGCTCCGCCGCGAGCCGTCGCGTGGAGACCGCCTCCAGCCCCTCCGCGTCCACGAGCGCGCTCGCCGCCCCGACGATGAGTTCTCTGCTGAGGAGGGGCTTGCGCGGTCTGGCCATGGCACTCATAGTAGGCGTGGCGACAGGAAACTAGCAGTGCTAATTAAGGGGGTGTCCTTCGGTGAATCTTGAGCTGAGCGAGGAGCAGGAGGCGGCGCGCCGGCTCGCCGAGGACTTCGTCGACCGGGAGATCACCCCCTTCGTCGTCGACTGGGACCGGGACGAGAGCGTCGACCGGGCGATCGTCGGAAAGCTCGGCGCGCTGGGCTTCCTGGGACTGACGATTCCCGAGGAGTACGGCGGCTCGGGCGGCGACCACGTCACGTACTGCCTGGTCACCGAGGAACTGGGGCGCGGCGACTCGTCGGTGCGCGGCATCGTCTCCGTCTCGCTGGGGCTGGTGGCCAAGACCGTCGCCGCCTGGGGCGACGAGGAGCAGAAGCGGGCGTGGCTGCCCCGGCTCACCTCCGGCGAGGCCCTCGGCTGCTTCGGGCTGACGGAGCCCGGCACCGGCTCCGACGCGGGAAACCTCACCACGAAGGCCGTACGGGACGGCAGCGGCGACGGCGCCGACTGGGTCATCAGCGGCTCCAAGATGTTCATCACCAACGGCACCTGGGCCGATGTGGTCCTCCTCTTCGCGCGGACCAACACCACCCCCGGGCATCGCGGGATCTCCGCCTTCCTCGTACCGGCCGACAGCCCCGGCCTGACCCGCCGTACCCTCCACGGCAAGCTCGGGCTGCGCGGCCAGCCCACGGCCGAACTGGTCCTGGAGGACGTACGGGTCCCGGCCGGCGCGCTGCTCGGCCCCGAGGGCAAGGGCTTCTCCGTCGCGATGTCCGCGCTCTCGAAGGGCCGCATGTCGGTCGCCGCCGGCTGCGTGGGCATCGCGCGGGCGGCGCTGGACGCGGCCGTCGGATACGCGGGGGAGCGCGAGCAGTTCGGCAGGCCCATCGCCCACCACCAGCTGGTGCAGGAGCTGATCAGCGACATCGCGGTCGACGTGGAGGCGGCGCGGCTGCTGACCTGGCGGGTCGCCGATCTCATCGACCGGGGCCGGGAGTTCGCGACGGCCGCCTCCCAGGCCAAGCTGTTCGCGTCCGAGGCCGCCGTACGGTCCGCCAACAACGCCCTCCAGGTCTTCGGCGGTTACGGCTACATCGACGAGTACCCGGTCGGCAAACTCCTGCGCGACGCACGGGTGATGACCCTCTACGAGGGCACCAGCCAGATCCAGAAACTGATCATCGGCCGCGCGCTGACGGGCGTTTCGGCGTTCTAGAGGGCCGACCCGAGCCGACCCGACCCGACCCGAGCCGACCCGACCCGAGCCGCGCTGAGTACGGCCTGAGTACGGCAGCGGATGTGGCCGCCACCCCCGCACGCGGATGCTGTCCCCATGACCGACACACCCGTCAAGCAGCAGAACACCGGCGCCTACTACGGACAGGCCGTCCTCTCGTTCGGCCTCGCGCTCGCCGCCATCTCCCTCGGCATCTACCGCCTCGACGCCGACGCGTGGGTCCGGGGCTTCCTCGCCATCGCGGTCCTCTACCTCACCACCTCCGCCTTCACCCTCGCCAAGGTCATCAGGGACCGCCAGGAGGCCGGCCAGATCGTCAGCCGCGTCGACCAGGCCAGACTGGAGAAGATCCTCGCCGAGCACGACCCCTTCCAGAAGCTCTGAGCTCTAAGCGCTTGCTCACCCTCCCGGGTAGGGTGACCCTTCTGCCGACTCGAAGGGATGAGCGATGCGTACGGTGGAGCACGCGGGCGACGGTGAGGACGCGCCCTGGGGCGAGGTCGCCCCGGAAGCGGCCAGGAGGCTGATGGTCGCCGCCGTCGAGGCGTTCGCCGAGCGTGGCTACCACGCCACCACCACCCGCGACATCGCGAGCCGCGCCGGGATGAGCCCGGCCGCGCTCTACATCCACTTCAAGACCAAGGAAGAGCTGCTCCACCGGATCAGCAGGATCGGCCACGACCGGGCGCTGGCCCTGCTCACCGAAGCGGCCGACGGCGGCGGTACGGCGACCCGGCGGCTCGACGAGGTCGTCCGCCGCTTCGTCCGCTGGCACGCCGAGCGGCACACGACCGCGCGGGTCGTCCAGTACGAGCTGGACGCGCTCGCCCCCGAGCACCGCGCGGAGATCGTGGAGCTGCGGCGGCGCAGTGACGCCGTGGTACGGCGCATCCTGACCGACGGGGTACGGGACGGGGAGTTCGACGTCCCCGACGTACCGGGCACCACTCTCGCCGTCCTGTCCCTGTGTATCGACGTGGCGCGCTGGTTCAACGTGGCGGGCCGCCGTACGGCCGACGAGGTCGGCGCGCTCTACGCGGACCTCGTCCTGCGGATGGTCACGGCCCAGAAGCAGTGAGCGCCGGTTTTCGCCCCCGGAGGGAAGCCGGTGCCGCCCTGGGAGGACGGCACCGGCCCCGCCCCGGGATCAGGGCACCAGGCGGCTGACCAACTGGCCGCGCACGCGGGCCGGCAGGTCAGGTGCGAAGCGCTTCAGATAGTGGTCGAGGTGTGTGTCGTCGGTCAGCAGGAACGGCAGGTCGAAGAGGAGGAGCTTCCGTACCGCCAGCAGCGGCACGGGCGCCCGGAGCGGGCGGAAGGCGGTGTTCCAGAGCCCCGGCTCGTCGCACACCGGATGGAACTGCCCGATCATCAGGCCGTCGGCCACGAACTCGTCCTTGGCCTTGCGCTGGAGTTCGTCCAGCTCGGCCGAGTCGGAGCGGTCGAAGCGCGGTAACACCAGCAGCAGGGTGAGCAGTTCGCGGCTGTCGTCGTCCAGGTCCGCCGAGATCCGCTCGTGCCACGCGCGTAGAGAGCCGACAGCTTCGGACAGGTCTCCGTCCTGCCCGTCGGCCGGCACCGCCAGATGGAACAGCCCTTTGCGCAGCGACGGCTGGGTGTACGGGCACACCGGGCCGCCCCGGCCCAGCTCGGGATGGCCGGAGACCAGGAAGTCCCCGCTCCAGTCGAGGACTTCGCGCAGGTGCCGCAGGTGCCTGGCCGGCACCTCGCCCCGCGCCACCTCGGCCGCCGACCACACCTGGATGCGCCCGTCGCCGCTCACCGGCGGTCTCGTCACCTGGTTGCCGCTCACCGGGGGTCCCGCCACATCGGTCGCAGCGACGGGCCGCCGTCCGGGAGCACGATGTCCTCGCCCAGCCGGCGGAAGCCCGCCGCCCGGCACGAGGCCTCGCCGCCCGGTGAACTCGTCTCGGCGTACGTCCCGTACCCGCCCCGGTCGGCGCGTGCGAGCAACTCCGTCAGCAGTACGGAGAGCAGCCCCCGCCGCCGGTGCGAGCCGCGTACGGCGGCGAACGACGCGTAGTAGTGGTCGGGTTCGGCCGGGTGGCGTGCGGCCTGGAGGCGGACGATGGTCCCCAGCGCCGTCGCGTGCTCGCCCAGGGCGGCGCCGAACCGCTCGGTGAGTTCGTCCTCCCGCCCGTCCACCTCCCGCGAGGCGCCCGGAGGCAGGAACAGGACGACGGCGTTGCCGCAGGGCGAGACGGACACCCCGTCGTAGTCGTGCGAGATCTCGACGAAGACCTTGAAGAAGCCGGGCAGCAGTTCGGCCCGGCGCGCGTCGTCCGCGACGATCCAGCGGGTCAGCGGATCGTCGTGGAAGGCCTCGGCCATCAGTGCGGCCAGAGCGTCCGTATCGGACCTGGCGGGACGGCGCAGGACACCGCGCGGCGGACGTTCGATCGTGGACAACGGATTCCCTCCGGAAGGCGTTGCGGGGGCCGGGACTACCGCGCGCGGCCGCTGACGGCGAGCTGCTCCACCCGGGCGTGCAGGTGGTCGAGGTAGTGCTCGGCCTCCGGCTTGATCAGGACACTGCGCATCACCCGTGCCGTTCCGGCGTCGCGGACGATCCGCGGATGCCGGCGGACGAACGCCTCGGCGTCCGTCCGCAGCACGCTCAGGAAGACCGGCTCCTCGGGAGCGGTCATGCCGTCTCGCAGGAGACGGGCGGACGCTGCGTCCACGGCGGACAGCGTGGCCGGCCGGGTCGCGGGAAAGTACGTGACGATGTCGAGGTCGGGCCGCTGGTAGAGCTCCAGGGCCGGCGAGTCCTCGATCAGGTCCGCCCACCGCAGGGCCGCGCGGCGGTCGGCCGCGAGGATCGCCCCGAATCCGTCGGGGGTCAGCGGGAGCAGCTGGAGCGTCAGCCACAGGCCGGCCGCCGCGGCGCCCGCCCGCGAGCACTCCAGGCTGATCTCGCCCAGGTGCAGTTCGGCCTCGGTGAAGTAGGTGTACGACGAGTCGTGCGCGAAGTGCCGGCCGGCCCTCGGGTCGGCGAACAGGACCGCGCCGCATCCGTACGGCTGGAGACCGTGCTTGTGCGGGTCGACCACCACCGAGTCGCACGCGGAGATCGCCTGCCACGGCCGGGGGTCGATGCCACCGGGCCAGGAGCCGGTCCCGCCGGGCGGGGTGCCGGTCCCGCCGGGACCGCCGGCCGCGTCCGACCGCCCGAGCAGGGCGTAGAAACCGCCGTACGCCGCGTCCACATGCACCCGCGCCCCGTACCGCCGGGCCAGCGGGAGGACCTCGTGGACGGGGTCGACCGCGCCCAGGCCGGTGGTGCCGGTCGTCACCACGACGGTGCCGACCCGGCCCGTGCGCAACAACGTCTCCAGTGCGTCGAGGTCGATCCGGCCGTGCGCGTCGACCCCGACCTGATGACCCTCCACGCCCAGCACGCGGCACATCCGCTCGTGGGTGTAGTGGCACTCCGAGCTGTACGCGACCCCCCGGTCCGGGTGCAGCAGGCGCGCCACGTAGAGCGCTTCGAGGTTCGCGATCGTCCCACTGGTCGTCAGATGTCCCACGTGCGCGGGCAGTCCGAACATCCCGGCCAGCGCGGCGACACACTCGCGCTCCATCTCCGTGGTGGCCGGGCCGCCCTCGGCCGCGTGGTTGTTGGGGTTGAAGAGCATCGCCGTGAGGTAGCCGACCACGGCCGCCGGGTGGGGCGGCTTCACCATCTGGCCCGCGTAACGGGGGTGGAAGAACGGGTAGTTGTCGTCCATCCGCTTGGCGAAGCGCCCGAACGCCTCACCGAAGGCGACATCGTCCACCTGAGGGGCGGCATGCGGTTCGAACGGCCCGAACTGCTCGCCGAACCGCTCGGCCACCTCCACCGCGCGCGGCAACCAGTAGCGCAGATCCACGGTCAGCTCTCCCCCGCATACGACTCGGACGTACGACCCGCCGCACGGCCGCGCCGTACGCACGAGTACGTATACGCACACGCCCGCAAGCACGGCGCAATGTCGGGGCCGACGCCCCTTCGCGGACACGGCCCTAGGGTGGGCTGCGGATGTCGAGAACGCGCCACCGGCTCCGTCCCAGGGACGTCAGAGGCCGGCACCGGCCGCACGGGGAACACAGAAGCAAGGAGAGACCAGCATGGCGATTCAGCGGATGGACAACGTCGGCATCGTCGTCGAGGACATGGACGCCGCCCTCGCGTTCTTCCTGGAGCTCGGTATGGAGCTGGAGGGAACGGCGCAGGTCGAGGGCCTCTTCGCCGACCAGTGCACGGGACTCGACGGCGTGCGCTGTGACATCGCGATGGTCCGGACCCCGGACGGCCACGGCCGGCTGGAGCTGGCGAAGTACCGCAGCCCGGTGGCGACCGGCGGAGGGCCGCGCGACCGGCCGCACAACATCCTGGGCACGCACCGCGTGATGTTCGCCGTCGACGACATCGAGGACACCGTCGCCCGCCTGCGCCCTCACGGCGCCGAGCCGCTGGGCGGGATCGCCCGGTACGAGGACAGCAATCTGCTCTGCTACGTCCGGGGCCCGGAGGGCATCATCGTCGGACTGGCCCAGGAACTGTCCTAGAAGTAGTAGCGCGACACCGACTCCGCGACACAGACCGGCTTCGTGCCGCTCTCGCGCTCGACGGTGACGAGGGCGGTCAGCTGTACGCCGCCGCCCGCCTCCTCGACGCTCTGGAGCACGGCCGAGGCGCGCAGCCGCGAGCCGACCGGCACGGGAGCGGGGAACCTGACCTTGTTGGTGCCGTAGTTGACGCCCATGGTCACGTTCTCGACGGCGATGATCTGCGGGACGAACACCGGGAGCAGCGACAGCGTCAGATAGCCGTGCGCGATCGTCGTGCCGAAGGGGCCGGCCGCCGCGCGCTCCGGGTCCACGTGGATCCACTGGTGGTCGCCGGTGGCGTCGGCGAAGAGGTCGATCCGCTTCTGGTCGATCTCCAGCCAGTCGCTGTGGCCCAGCTGCTCGCCGACCCCGGCGCGCAGCTCCTCGGCGGAGGTGAAGATCCTCGGCTCAGCCATGTCCCTGTGCCTGCCTCTCGAAGTGTCCGGCTCTCGGCGTGTCCCGGCTCAGTGTCCCGGGCCCCGTGTCCCGTCGCGCGCCCCGTGGTGTCTAAGCGCTTGCTCAGCATGGGCGGCCGGAAGTGCTCCTGTCAACGCGACTCAACGCGACCACACACGCGGACAGTAGGCTCCGAGGGGTGCCGCAGATTCCGGAGAAGATCCATGAACTCACCGTCGGTCAGCTGTCCGCGCGCAGTGGCGCCGCCGTGTCGGCCCTGCACTTCTACGAGGCCAAAGGGCTGATCAGCAGCCGCAGGACCAGTGGCAACCAGCGCCGCTACAGCAGGGACGCCCTGCGCCGCGTGGCGTTCGTCCGGGCCGCCCAGCGGGTCGGCATCCCGCTGGCCACGATCAGGGACGCCTTGTCGGAGCTGCCGGAGGAGCGCACCCCCAACCGCGAGGACTGGGCGCGTCTCTCGGAGACCTGGCGCTCCGAGCTGGACCGGCGCATCCAGCAGCTCGGCCGGCTCCGGGACCATCTGACGGACTGCATCGGCTGCGGCTGTCTCTCGCTGGAGACCTGCGTGCTCTCCAACCCGGACGACGTCTTCGGCGACCGCCTCACCGGCTCCCGCCTCCTGCCGGGCCGCCTCCCGCCACCCGCGGGCGAGGACGGCCCCCCACCCCGACAGGACGACAGGCCCTAGTGCGGGTCACTCGTAACTCCGTATCACCCTTGCGGGTCAGGTAGGCCGGGCTGACGGCCTTCGCGATCGCCCGGCCGCGGTCACCGGGCTGAACCGCTCGGTCACCGGACGGATCACCACACCCTCCCGCAGGTGCAGGGCGCGCCCGGAGACCGTCTCGCGCCCCGACGCCGCCTCCAGCACCTTCTCGATCGTGTACGGCCCCTCGTACAGCGTGGGTACGAGGGGCAGTTCACCGGTCAGCAGCTCGGCCGGCGACAGCCACACGACCTGCCCCGCCGATCTCCGCCGAGACGTCGAACACCGCGTACCCCAGCGTCGTACCGCGCCCGTCCGCGCCGTACGGCAGGTCCTGCACACCCGCTCCGTACACCTCGCCGAAGACGCCGATCCGGCTCGCGCCCAGCTTCTCGGCGAGCCGGGCGGCGACCGCCGGGACGCCGTGGGCCCGTATCGCGCGCCAGTACAGATTGCGCGGGTCCTCCTTGAGCGCGTCCGCGACCGCCGCCGCCAGGTCGACGTCCGCCAGCGTGCGCGGGCGGCACACGATCCCCTGCGACAGCTCGCCGCGCAGCCGCACCGCCTTCACCCGGTCCGCGGCGCGTCCCGCCGGCCGGCCGGTGAGGCCCAGCTCCTCGATCAGCGCGGGGGGCAGCACGGCCTGCTCCGGGATGTAGAACGCGATGTCACCGGTGCGGTACGCGCCCTTGGCGACCACCGCGCGGTACAGGCCCACCTGGGCCAGCTCCAGCGCGTCCGCGTTCGGATGCGCGTGGATGATCAGCGTCTCGGCGGTGACACGCGGCGTCGACATGGCGCTTCCCCCTCGTGCGTACGGCAGTGACCGGTTCCGCCGCCCACTGTGCGGGCGCGGGCCACCACCGGGCCACCGAACAAGCGCGCCCGGCACCGCGCTCCGGTACCGGGCACCTCACCCATGCCTCGGGCGCGCGGGGGTCACGCCGCCGAGGCCAGTTCCTTGAGCCGGGCCTTCTTGGCGCGGGCCAGGGCCTCGGTCGTGAGAACGGGCTGCGGCACGACGATGCCACAGCCCCGGCAGACCGGTCCCGACCACGGCTCGTTGGAGAGATCGGGCTGCCAGACGATGCCGCGCTCCGCGCAGACCGGGCAGGCCGTTCCCGGGCCCGACTCCAGTCCGGCGATCAGCCGGCGCAGCACCTCGGCGAGCGACTGCGACGGGTGGACCGCCGGGTTGTCGCACCGGGCCACACCGTTGCCGCCCCAGGTCCGCCGGTGCCAGTCGTCGAAGCTCCCGGGCCGCCGCAGCCCGTCGTGCTTCTCCCGCTTGCGCCGCTCCGCGAATTCTTCCTCGTACGCGAGCCACACGTCCCGCGCCTCTTCCAGTTCGTCCAGCGCGGCCACCAGCCGCGCCGGGTCCGGCGCCCGGTCCTCGGGACCGATACCGTGCCGCGCGCACAGATGGTCCCAGGTCGCCCGGTGACCGTAAGGGGCGAATCGTTCCAGGCACTTGCGCAGTGAATACCGTCGCAAGGCCAGATCGCACCCCGGGTCACGCACCTGTCTCGCAAGACTCCGGAATTTGGCCATGCATGCCACCTCCGTCGCTGATACCTCGGCGTTGAGGAATGGACGTACGCCTGCCCCGTTCGGATCCATCAAAAAACAACTGGCTGGAACGAAACTCCCATAACGCCTTCTATCGAGCAATGTTCGAGGCGGATTCACAGAAAACTCTCACCCGCGGCCGGGAAAAGGTGACTGGTGTTCATCTTACTGATCGGTCCTACCGGCAGTAACGTCCGGCGCATCGGCCTCTCCGAGGAGCCCTCATGCGACGACGCACCGGAAGACTCACGAGCGCCACCACAGCCCGAACGGCCACCAGGACCCTCCCCAGCAGGACCCTCTCCACGACCGCCCTCGCCGCCGCCGCGGTGTTCGCGCTCGGCGCCGCCCTGCTCTCCCCACCGTCCCGGGCCGCCGCGGCCGACCCCGACTCCCGGCCCGTCGCCGTCCCTGTGGCGGACCACTGCGCGAGCCAGTGCGACGACATCTTGCCGCCCGGCGAGAACGGCAACGCGACCCTCGCCGAGATCCTCGGCAACATCCTGTTCGGCACCCACCCCGCGCACAGCTCCGACCAGCTGGCCCGGTACGACGCGCTGGTCGCCGGCCGCAACACCCTCACCGACTCCACCCTCACCACGTTCTTCAACGACGCCTCCTTCGGCGTCCCGGCCAACCAGGTCGAGTCCGTCACCACCCCGCGCCCGGACGTCACGATCACCCGCGACAAGCAGACCGGCGTGCCCCACATCAAGGGCACCACCCGTTACGGCACCGAGTTCGGCGCCGGATTCGCGGCGGGCCAGGACCGGCTCTGGATGATGGACCTATTCCGCCACATCGGGCGGGGCGAGCTGACGTCCTTCGCCGGCGGCGCGCTCGCCAACCAGGGGCTGGAGCAGCAGTTCTGGCCCTCGGCCCCGTACACGGAAGCCGACCTCCAGTCCCAGGTCGACCGCATCAGGACCACCGAGGGCGAGCGCGGCGAGCTGGCCATGGCCGACGCGCAGGCGTACGTCGACGGCATCAACGCCTACCGCCAGAAGGCCAAGGACGGCCGCTACTTCCCCGGTGAGTACGTCCTCACCGGAAAGATCGACTCGATCACCAACGTCGGCGAGATCCAGCCCTTCAAGATCACCGACCTGATCTCCATCGCGTCGGTCGTCGGCGGCCAGTTCGGCGGCGGAGGCGGCGGCGAGGTCCAGGCCGCGCTCTCCCTCCTCGCCTCCCAGCAGAAGTACGGCGTGGCAGAAGGCACCGAGATCTGGGAGTCCTTCCGCCAGCGCGACGACCCCGAGGCCGTCCTCACCGTCCACGAGGGCGAGAGCTTCCCGTACGCGCGGAAACCCGCGCAGCCGCGCGGCACGGCCCTGCCCGACCGCGGCTCCGTCCAGACCGAACCGCTCGTGTACGACAGGACCGGCTCGGCCGTCACCCGCGCCAAGGCCCCGGTGAGCGCCCCGAAGAAGCTCAGGCCCGCGCAGGGCATCTTCGACGACGGGGTCGTGCCACCCGGCTCGCTCGACCCGAAACGCGGGATGTCCAACGCCCTCCTGGTGTCCGGCGCGCACACCGCGAGCGGCAATCCCGTCGCCGTGTTCGGCCCGCAAACCGGCTACTTCGCGCCACAGCTCATGATGCTCCAGGAGCTCCAGGGCCCCGGCATCAGCGCGCGCGGAGTCGCCTTCGCCGGGGTCGGGATGTACGTGCAGATGGGCCGCGGCCAGGACTACGCGTGGAGCGCCACCTCGGCGGCCCAGGACATCACCGACACGTACGCGATCGAGCTGTGCGAGCCCGACGGCTCCCCGGCCACCAAGGCCTCCACCCACTACCTCTACCGCTCCGTCTGCACCCCGATGGAGAAGATGGAGCGCACCAACTCCTGGAAGCCGTCCGTGGCCGACTCGACGGCCGCGGGCTCGTACCGGCTCCAGGTCTGGCGTACGAAGTACGGCCTGGTCACCCACCGTGCCACGA
Organism: Streptomyces sp. NBC_01317; assembly: GCF_035961655.1. Classification (NCBI taxonomy): domain Bacteria; kingdom Bacillati; phylum Actinomycetota; class Actinomycetes; order Kitasatosporales; family Streptomycetaceae; genus Streptomyces; species Streptomyces sp. NBC_01317. The sequence continues at coordinate 6,593,916 of NZ_CP108393.1, forward strand.
TCGGCGGCAAGCCCGTCGCGTACACCTCGCTGCGCACCACCTACCGCCACGAGGCCGACTCGATCATCGGCTTCCAGATGCTCAACGACCCCGAGCGGACGACGGACGCCGCGTCCTTCCAGGAGGCCGCGCAGCGCATCGGCTACGCCTTCAACTGGTTCTACGCGGACTCCCGCACCGCCGCCTTCTACAACAGCGGCCTGAACCCGGTCCGCGCGGCCGGCGTCGACGCCGCGCTGCCCGTCAGGGCCGAGCCCGCGTACGAATGGCAGGACTACGACCCCGGATTCAACACGGCCGCGTACACCCCGCCGGCCGAGCATCCGCGGTCGACCGGGCAGGACTACTACATCTCGTGGAACAACCGGCAGGCCAGGGACTACAACACCGCCGCCTTCGGCTTCGGCGCCGTCCACCGGGGCGACCTGCTCGACGGCCGGGTGAAGAAGCTGGTCGCGACCGGGGGCGTCACCCGCGCCTCGCTCACCCGGGCGATGGCCGACGCCGCGCTGACCGACCTGCGCGGGGAACAGGTGCTGCCGGAACTGCTCAAGGTGATCAGGTCCGCCGCCGTCACCGATCCCCAGCTGAACACCGCCGTGCAGCAGCTCGACGCGTGGCGGGCCGCCGGGTCCGAGCGCCGGGAGACCTCGCAGGGATCGCACACGTACACCCATGCCGCCGCCGTGCGGATCATGGACGCGTGGTGGCCCCGGCTGGTCGAGGCGGAGTTCAGGCCGGGCCTGGGCAACGAGCTGTACGGCGCGTTCACCGCCTCGCTCCCCATCGACGAGTCACCGGCCGCCTCCCACGGCCCGACGGGCGCGCACGGGGGATCCGCCTTCCAGTACGGCTGGTGGGGATACGTCGACAAGGACCTGAGGCAGGTCCTCGGCGACCCGGTGCAGGCTCCCTCGCCCCGTACGTACTGCGGCAACGGAACGCTGAGCACCTGCCGCGACACGCTGCTGACCACCCTCAAGGCGGCCGTGGCGGTGCCCGCCGCCCAGGTCTACCCGGGGGACGACAGCTGCGGCGCGGGTGACCAGTGGTGCTCGGACGCGATCATCCACCGGGCGCTGGGCGGGATCACCCATCCCACGATCAGCTGGCAGAACAGGCCGACGTACCAGCAGGTGGTGGAGTTTCCGTCGCATCGCTGAGTACGGCTGAGAGCAGCACGGGAACGTGCCGGCCGGGCGCCGCACCACAAGCCTGTCCGGCACGTGTCTGTCCGGGCCGTCCCCTGCCGGCCGCCGCCCACGCTTCACCTCTTCCCCCGCACATACCGACTGGTTAGTCTGCTGGGGTCGACAGAGAGGTCGGCACCGCCCCACGGCAGGATGGCCGGAAAACCCGGAAGGCAGGTCCCATGAGTTCGGTGCCCATGAGGTCGGTACAGGGTGCGCGCGTGGTGGTCACGGGAGCCGGCGGGGGAATCGGCGCCGCCCTCGCCCGCAGGTTCGCCGCCGAAGGGGCGAAGGTCGTCGTCAACGACCTCGACGCGGACAAGGCCACCGCCGTCGCCGACGACATAGGCGCCCTCGCCGTCCCCGGTGACGCCTCCCTGATCGTGGAGGCCGCCCGCGAGGCCCTCGGCGGGACCGTCGACATCTACTGCGCCAACGCCGGCCTCGGCTCGGCCGGCGACGGACTCGCCGGGGACGACGTGTGGGCGGACGCCTGGGACGTCAACGTCATGGCGCACGTCCGGGCGGCCCGCGCGCTGCTGCCCGACTGGCTGGAACGCGGCAGCGGCACGTTCGTCTCGACCGTCTCGGCCGCCGGACTGCTCACCATGATCGGCGCGGCGCCGTACAGCGCCACCAAACACGCGGCGCTGGCCTACGCGGAATGGCTCTCCCTGACCTACCGGCACCGCGGCCTCAAGGTCCACGCCATCTGCCCGCAGGGTGTTCGTACGGACATGCTCACCGCCGCCGGGAGCGCCGGCGAACTGGTGCTCGCCCCCGGCGCGGTCGAGCCGGAGGCGGTCGCCGACGCCCTGTTCACGGCCATGGCCAATGACCGCTTCCTGGTCCTCCCGCACCCCGAGGTCGCCCGCTACTCCCAGGCGCGCGCCGGCGACCCCGACCGCTGGCTGGCCGGGATGAACCGCGTCCAGCGCGCCTGGGAAGAGGGGGCGGAATGACAGCGTCCGGCTACGCGGCGAAGCCAAGAAGGACATGATCAACGCGTCGGGCTTCAAGGTCCGGCCGCGCGAGGTCGAGATCCTGGAGGGGCTGCCCAAGACGGCGAGTGGGAAGATCCTCAGGCGGGAATTGCGTTCTCCTTCAGGTGTGCGGTACGGAACGAGAGGCAGGTAGCGGCTCATGGCCAGGACCACGGACGGGGGCGGGACCCCCGTACCCCAGCGGCTGCTGGCCGCCGCCACCCGGCTCTTCGCGGAGCAGGGGTACGACCGCACGTCGGTCCAGGAGATCGTGGAGGGGGCGGGCGTCACCAAGGGCGCGCTCTACCACTACTTCGGCTCCAAGGAAGACCTCCTCCAGGAGGTCTACGCCCGCGTCCTCCGCCTCCAGCAGGAACGCCTGGACGCCTTCGCGGACGCGGACGAGCCGGTGGAGCGGCGTCTCCGGGCAGCGGCGGCCGATGTCGTCGTGACGACGATCGAGAACCTGGACGACGCCGCGATCTTCTTCCGCTCGATGCATCACCTGAGCCCGGAGAAGAACAAGGCGGTGCGGGTGGAGCGCCGCCGCTACCACGAGCGCTTCCGCGCGCTGGTGGAGGAGGGGCAGCGGAGCGGGGTCTTCTCCGGGGCCACCCCCGCGGATCTGGTGGTGGACTACCACTTCGGCTCGGTCCACCACCTGTCCACGTGGTACCGCCCGGACGGGCCCCTCACCCCGCACGAGGTCGCGGCCCACTTGGCGGACCTACTGCTCAGGGCGCTTCGGCCGTAGGCCGCGTTTGCCCGGTTTTTGGTTGCGCTTACTGCTTGTCCTCAATCGCCGGACGGGCTTGGGTGTGTCGTGGTGACGGGGGGTGGGGCCTGCGGAGGTGCGTATGTCCGGACTGCATGTTTTACGGCGCCTCAGGAGCCCCGGACATTCACGGTAGCCATGCGCCACAAAACACGCTTTACGTCCGGACACACGCACCTCCTCCGACCCCACCCCCCTCACGCCGACAGGAGACGCAACGACCCCCCGCCTGGGGTGGGCCGGGTAGTGATGCGGGCCGGGAAGGGGGACGGGCAGGGGTCGTGTCCGGAACGTAGAGCGTGTTTTGTGTCGCGTGACTACCGTGAATGTCCGGAGTTCCCGAACGCGACGTAAAACATGCAGTGCAGGACACGACCCCTGCCCGGCCCCCGGCAACAACCCGCACCCAAACAACCGGCCCGCAGCGGGCACAACCAAGCCCGTCCGGCGATTGAGGACAATCAGTAACCCGCACTCGCCCGCACCGGGCAGAGGCACGAACAAGCCCGTCCGGCGATTGAGGACAAAAGCACGGCCGCCAGGCCGGGCACCGTCACGCGTACCGCGACAGCTCCCGCCGAGACAGCGACCGCTGATGCACCTCGTCCGGCCCGTCCGCCAGCCGCAACGTCCGCGCCCCCGCCCAAAGCTCCGCCAGCGGAAAGTCCTGGCTCACCCCACCCGCCCCGTGCAGCTGCACCGCCCGGTCCAGGATGTCGACCACCGCCCGCGGCGTCGCGATCTTGATCGCCTGGATCTCCGTGTGCGCCCCGCGATTGCCCACCGTGTCCATCAGCCACGCCGTCTTGAGCACCAGCAGCCGCAGCTGCTCGACCGTCACCCGGGCGTCCGCGATCCAGTTCCGCACCACCCCCTGCTCGGCGAGCGGACGCCCGAAGGCGGTACGGGACACCGCGCGCCGGCACATCAGCTCGATCGCCCGCTCCGCCATGCCGATCAGCCGCATGCAGTGGTGGATCCGGCCTGGCCCGAGCCTGGCCTGCGCGATCGCGAACCCGCCGCCCTCCTCGCCGACCAGGTACGACGCGGGCACGCGTACGTGGTCGAAGACGACCTCCGCATGGCCGCCGTGCGCGTGGTCCTCGTACCCGTACACCCGCATCGCCCGCCGCACCTCGACCCCGGGCGTGTCGCGCGGGACGAGGATCATCGACTGCTGGCGGCGGACGTCCGCGCCGTCCGGGGCGGTCTTGCCCATCACGATGAAGACCGCGCAGTCCGGGTTCATCGCCCCGGAGATGTACCACTTGCGGCCCGTGACGACGTAGTCGTCCCCGTCCCGCTCGATACTGGTCCGTACGTTCGTCGCGTCCGAGGAGGCGACCTCGGGCTCCGTCATCGCGAACGCGGAGCGGATCTCGCCCGCCAGCAGCGGCTCCAGCCACTGCTTCTTCTGCCGCTCCGAACCGAACTGCGCGAGCACCTCCATGTTCCCGGTGTCGGGCGCCGCGCAGTTCAGCGCGGTCGGCGCCAGGTCCGGTGAGCGCCCGGTGATCTCCGCGAGCGGCGCGTACTGGAGGTTGGTGAGCCCCGCGCCGTGCTCCGCGTCCGGCAGGAAGAGGTTCCACAGCCCCTGCCGGCGCGCCTCCGCCTTCAGCTCGCCCACCACCGCCGGCGTGTCCCAGGGGCTCGCCAGCCGTTCCCGCTGCTCCCGCGCGACATCCTCGGCCGGATAGACGTACGCGTCCATGAAAGCGAGCAGCCGCTCGCGCAGCTCTTCCGTACGGGTGTCGAATGCGAAGTCCATGGGGGTACTCAGCCTTCCTGGAGGGTGGTGAGGCCGTGCTGGATGAAGACGGGGACGAGCGTGCCGATCCGGTCGAAGCCGGGTCCGACGGTCTGTCCGAGGGTGTAGCGGTAGTGGATGCCCTCCAGGATCACGGCGAGCTTGAACCACGCGAACGCCGTGTACCAGGCGAGGGCGCCGGTGTCGCGGCCGGAGCGGGCGGCGTACCGCTCGACCAGTTCGGCCGGCTCCGGGTGCCCGGCCGCGCCCGCCGTCGTGCTGATGGGCGAGCCGGTCACCTCCAGGCGCGCGCTGTACATCACCAGCAGGCCCAGGTCCGTCAGCGGATCGCCGAGCGTGGACATCTCCCAGTCGAGGACGGCGTTGATCCGGTCGCCCTCGCCGATCAGGACGTTGTCGAGCCGGAAGTCGCCGTGGATCACGGTGGGTTCGGGGGAGTGGGGCAGCGCGCGGCCGAGGGCGGCCTGGAGTTCGTCGATGCCGGCCAGCTCCCGGTCCCGGGAGGCCGCCAACTGCTTGCCCCAGCGGCGCAGTTGCCGGTCGAGGAAGCCCTCGGGGCGCCCGAAGTCCCCCAGGCCGACGGCCTCGGGGTCGACGGCGTGCAGGTCGACCAGGGTGTCCACCAGGGAGAGGACCGCCGCGCGGGTGCGCGCGGGGCCGAGCGGGGCGAGCTGTTCGGCCGTACGGTACGGCGTGCCCGCCACGTGCTCCATGACGTAGAAGGGGGCGCCGAGGACGGATTCGTCCGCGCAGTACAGCAGCGGTTCCGGGACGGGCACGTTTGTCGGGTGCAGCGCGCTGATCACGCGGTACTCCCGCTTCATGTCGTGCGCGGTGGCCAGGACATGGCCGAGCGGGGGCCTGCGGACCACCCAGCTGCCCGTCCCGTCCGTGACGGTGTAGGTGAGATTGGACCGGCCGCCCTCGATCAGCCGTGCGTCGAGAGGTCCGCTCACCAGCCCCGGTCGCGCGCGGTCCAGGTGGGCGCGCAGCTTCTCCGGGTCGAGTCCTGGCGGGACTGGGCTCATCGTGCCTACCTCCGTGGCTCTCGACGGCGGTCGTACCGTCGTGAGCCCCATGATGCCGACCAGTCGGTATGCCGTCCACCACGAGGCGCGGGCAAGGCGGGCGGAGAGGTCCCGGGAAAGACGGGCGGAGAGACGGACACCACCGCTCCCGCCTCTAGCTCCACGGTCGCTCCTCTGAATAGAGTTCATGTATGAATACCGCGCTGCTCATCGACGAGGTCCGGCTCACCCCCATCCTCATCGCCGACCCACCGCTGCTGAACACGCAGGGCGTCCACCAGCCCTACACCCCCCGGCTCATCGTGGAGGTCGTCACGCGCGGCGGCGTCACGGGAATCGGCGAGACGTACGGCGACGGCAAGTACCTGGAGCTGGCGGAGCCGCTGGCGCGGGCCCTCCCGGGCCGTTCGGTCAGCGATGTGAACGGGCTCTTCGCCCTGGCCGACGCGGTGTGCGGCGACCCGGACACCACGGACGCGCGGGTGGATGCGGGCGGGCTGCGCGGGGTGCAGACCGCCGACAAGCTCCGCCTCTCCGTCGTCTCCGGCTTCGAGGTCGCCTGTCTGGACGCCCTGGGCAAGAGGCTGGGCCTGCCCGTGCACGCGCTGCTCGGCGGCAAGGTACGCGACTCCGTCGAGTACAGCGCGTACCTCTTCTACCGCTGGGCGGAGCACCCCGGCGGCGGCGCCGAGGACGACTGGGACGCGGCCCTCGACCCGGCCGGTGTGGTCGCCCAGGCACGGCGCTTCGCCCGCGACCACGGCTTCTCGTCGTTCAAGCTCAAGGGCGGCGTGTTCGAGCCCGAGCAGGAGATCGCGGCCGTCCGGGCGCTCGCGGAGGCGTTCCCCGGGCAGCCCCTGCGGCTCGACCCCAACGGCGCCTGGTCCGTACCGACTTCGCTGTACGTCGCCGAGCGGCTGGCGGACGTCCTCGAATACCTGGAGGACCCGGCGAGCGGCACGGACCTGATGGCCCAGGTGTCGGCGGGCACGTCCGTGCCGCTGGCCACCAACATGTGCGTCACGACCGTCCCCGAGATCGCCGGGGCCTTCGCCTCGGACGCCGTGCAGGTCGTGCTCTCCGACCACCACTACTGGGGCGGACTGCACCGGACGCGCGAACTCGCCGCCGTCTGCCGCACGTTCGGCGTGGGCCTGTCGATGCACTCCAACACCCACCTCGGGATCAGCCTGGCCGCGATGACCCACGTCGCCGCCACCGTCCCGAACCTCGACTACGCCTGCGACAGCCACTACCCCTGGCAGACCGAGGACGTCATCACCGCCCGGCACACCTTCCGGGACGGCCGGCTCGACGTCTCCGACGCGCCGGGCCTCGGCGTGGAGCTGGACCGAGAGAAGCTCGCTGTCCTGCACCGGCGGTGGCTGGACGACGACGGCAGGATGCGGGAGCGGGACGACGCGGCGGCGATGCGCGAGGCGGACCCGGGGTGGAAGACCCCCTCGATCCCGCGCTGGTGAGCCGTCCCGCTGAAGGCATCTGATGCCTCATCAGGCGTGACATGCCACCGGGACACCGCCGTTCAGCGCCCTCATGTCGGCGAACAGGGCGGCGGCGTCCAGCGGTGAGCCCTCCGGCAATCCGTTCAACTCGGCATAGGCGCGGTGCAGGTTGGCCACCAGCCGCTCGCTCTCCCGCAGCCGGGCGAACTCCCCGGGCCCCGTCCGCCGCGCCGCCTCCAACGGCGTGTGCCCCCGGGCACGGCCCTCGGCGGCGACCTCGGTGACGTACCGCAGATAGCGCTCCGTCGTGTCGTACACGGAGGGGTCGGTGACGGGCCCGTGCCCGGGGACGACGACCGACGCGTCCAGGGAGCGCAGCAGCTCCAGCGCCCGCAGGGAGCCGCTCAGCGAACCCGTCGACACGAACGGCGTGATGCCGTGGAAGACCAGGTCGCCGGTGAACACGATGCCCCGGTCCGGCAGGTGCACGAACGAGTCGCCCAGGGTGTGCGCTGCCCCGGGATGCACGATCCGCACCTCGACGCCGCCCACCCGCACGGTCAGCCGGTCGTGGTACGTGAGCGTCGGCGCGGTGATCCGGATGTCCCCGAAATCGTGGTGCGGCCACACCCGGTGGAGCTGCCGGCCCGCCGCCAACTGGTCCCTGCGGCAGGCGTCGTGGCCGACCACCACCGCCTCCGGCGCGAACACCCCGTTGCCGTAGGTGTGATCCCCGTGGTGGTGCGTGTTGACGACGGTACGGGGGAGCGGCACCCCGGCCGTCATCATCGCCCCCCCGCAGCGCCACGGCTCTGCGCCGGGTGGCGGCCGTGTCCACGAGCAGGGTCGCGCCCCCGTCGCTGACGAACCCGGCGTTGTTCAGGCACCAGCCGCCGTCCGGCTGGATGTAGGCGTACACCTCGGGTGCGATTCTGACGAGGTACGGATCCGTGGCAGGCATGGGGAATCCCCTGGTCGAGGCGGTGCTGTCCGCGCCGAGACTGCCAGCCGCCACCGCGCCCGGGATACCGCCGCACGGGCCCCCGGGAATCCGGCGCGGTCTCTGCCCTCAGTCGTCCCAGCCCTGCGCCGCGACAAACGCGTCCCCGTACTCCGCCGACCAGCGCCCCAGCGCTCCGATCGGCTCCAGCAGGCTCCTGCCGAGCGGGGTCAGCGCGTACTCGACACGCGGCGGGGACCGTACGTACGCGATGCGCTCGACCAGCGCGTACCCCTCCAGCCGGCGCAGCGTCTCGACCAGGACCTTGGTGCTGATCCCGCCGATCTCCGTACGCAACTCCCCGGGCCGGCGCGGCCCTTCGGCCAGCGCGAGGAGCACGACGGGGTTCCAGGTGTTCCCCAGCAGGTCGAAAGCGAGCCTCGCCCGGCAGTCCGCGAGCAGCCTGTCCACAGGTCCTCCGTACCTCCGTACCAGCCCGGCCGGGCACCGAACGGTCACCGGCGCCCTGCCTAACGTCTGTACCGGCACGTTACGGGAACGGCGGAAGGACATCGGAGCCATGCGTATCGGAATCATCGGCACGGGCGCCATGGCACGGGCGCTGGGCACCCACTGGGCCCGCGCCGGGCACGAGGTGCTGATCGGCGGCCGCTCGGCGGCCCGCGCGGACGGCCTCGCCCGCCGCCTCGGCGGCCGGCCGGGCACCCCGGCCGAGGCCGCGCTCTTCGGCGACGCGACCCTGCTCGCCGTGCCCCACGAGGCGGTCGCGACCGTCCTGGACGAGGCGGGGGCGGGGGAGGGCGCGCTGCGGGACCGTGTCCTGATCGACTGCACCAACGCCGTCGGCCCCGGCTTCACCCTCACCACCGGTACGGGTCCCGGCGCGGCCCGCCGTATCGCCGCCGCGACCGGGGCGCGGGTCGTCAAGGCCTTCAACCACTGCCCGGACCACGTCTGGAGCCTGACCCCGCCGGCCTTTCCCGACGGTCCGTGTGCCGATGGCGGCCCGCTCGCCGAGCCCCTCGTGGTGCCGCTGTGCGGGGACGACGAAGCGGCCCTCGCCGTCGTCCACACCCTGGTCAGGGACGTCGGCTGCACCCCGCTCACCGTCGGCCCGCTGCTCCGCGCCGACCAGCTGGAGGCCACGACGGCGTTCCTCATCTCGCTCTGGAAGACCGGCCAGGACCCCCGCCGCATGCTGCCGCCGCTCGCGGCGGTCACGCGATGACGGCCGGTCACGCGATGACGGCCGGTCACGCCATGACAGCCACCGCGAGCCCCGCCAGCAGCAGCGTGCAGGCCGCCGCCGCGACCGCCACCGCCCGCGACAGCGGCCGGGGTTCCGCCGTGGTAAGCGCGATCAGCCGGCGGTGTGTGAGCGCCACGAAGCCCAGCCACACCACGACGGTCAGGGAGATGCCGACCACCCCCGTCGTCGTACCACCGTGGTGGACCGCCTGCCGTGCCGCCAGCACCGCGACCACCGTGCAGGCCAGCGTCGTACGCCGCCAGGCCAGCCCCGTCCGCTCCGGCTGGAGCCCCGGATCCCTGGCCCGGTCCTGATCCCCGGCCGACATCAACGGCCCCCGCCCAGCGCGACCACCACCACCATCACCACCGCGACCACCGCGACCACCAGACTCAGCACGGCCGGGAAGCGCGAGACGGGGAGCGCCTGCCCGCGCCGCATCGCCCGCTCGCAGCGCACCCAGTGGTCGACCGCCTGGAGCGCGCACAGCGCCCCGGCCGCCAGCAGCGCCACCGCCAGCCCGACCCGGACCCCCCACCGCAGGTCCGGCAGGAACTGGTCCACCGCGAACCCGCCGCCGACCAGCGCCAGCGCGGTACGGAGCCAGGCCAGGAACGTACGCTCGTTGGCCAGCGTGAAGCGGTAGTCGGGCGTCTCGCCCTCTTCGCCGAGGCGCTGGGGCGCGAACCACAGCCGCAGGCTCCGCACGAAGTCGATCACAGTCCGCACCCTACGTGCCCTCTGTGTCCGACGCCCGACGTGCCCCAGGCCCGACGTGCCCTACGCGCGGCGGGCGCGGAGCCGCTCGTACGCCGCGAGCCCGTCCGGCGCCCACTCCCACCCACCGGGCGGCAGCCGCCGCTCCAGCTCCTCCTCCGGGAGGAACGCGTGCCACGCCACCTCCTCGGCCTGCGGCCGCACCGGCAGCACGCAGCGCACCTCGTACACGTACGACCACCAGCTCTGGCCGCTGTCGGCGGACTCGTACAGGAACGGGAACAGCGGCTCGGGACGCGGCAGCCCCGACACCCCCAGCTCCTCCTCCGCCTCCCGCAGCGCCGCCTCGTCATAGGTCTCGCCCGCGCCGAGGACCCCGCCCACGAACATGTCGTACAGCGAGGGGAAGATCAGTTTCCCGGCGGTCCTGCGGTGCACGAAAACCCGGTCCTCCGCGTCCCGCGCGAGGACGAACACACACCGGTGGCGCAGCCTCTTCGCGTACACCTCACCGCGCGGGGCCTGCCCCACCACACGGTCGTTCTCGTCCACGACGTCCAGGATCTCGTCCGCTGCTCCCATGCCCCCATCCAAGCAGCCCCTCGGCCGGCCCCGCCGATCAATGCGCCTGAGACGGTTGACTCGTTACTCGCGCGTACGGAAGATCGGACCATTCGCTCACCACCCGCACCGTGACGGATCCGCGAAGGATGGAAGCCCATGGCGTACGACGCTGATGTGATCGTGATCGGGGCGGGACTGGCCGGCCTGGTCGCCACCGCCGAACTCGTCGACGCGGGCCGCTCCGTCCTCGTACTGGACCAGGAGCCCGAGCAGTCGCTCGGCGGTCAGGCCCACTGGTCCTTCGGCGGGCTGTTCTTCGTCAACTCGCCCGAGCAGCGCCGCCTGCGGGTCAGGGACAGCCGGGAGCTGGCGCTCCAGGACTGGCTGGACACGGCGGGCTTCGACCGTACGGAGGACCACTGGCCGCGCAAGTGGGCCGAGGCGTACGTCGACTTCGCGGCGGGCGAGAAGAGAGCGTGGCTGCACCGGCAGGGGATGCGGTTCTTCCCCGTCGCGTCCTGGGCGGAGCGCGGCGGGTACGGCGCGGCGGGGCTCGGCAACTCCGTGCCGCGCTTCCACGTCACCTGGGGGACCGGCCCCGGAGTGGTCGAGCCGTTCGCGCGGCGGGTGCGCGAGGGCGTCGACCGGGGGCTGGTGGAGTTCAGGTTCCGGCACCGGGTGACCGGGCTCGGCAACACGGCGGGTGTCGTGGACACCGTGACCGGGGAGGTCCTGGCGCCGAGCGACGTCGCGCGCGGGGAGGCGAGCACCCGCAGGATCACCGGAGCCTTCGAGCTCAAGGCACAGGCCGTGATCATCACGTCGGGCGGCATCGGCGGCAACCCCGACCTGGTCCGCGCGCAGTGGCCCGAGCGGCTCGGCCGCCCGCCGCGCACCATGCTCTCCGGCGTGCCCGCGCACGTGGACGGCCTGATGCTCGGCATCGCGGAGTCGGCGGGCGCCCACCACATCAACCGCGACCGGATGTGGCACTACACAGAGGGCATAGAGAACTGGAACCCGGTCTGGGCCCGGCACGGCATCCGGATCCTCCCGGGACCGTCCTCACTCTGGCTGGACGCCCGGGGGCGCCGCCTGCCGGGGCCGCTGTTCCCCGGCTTCGACACGCTCGGGACGCTGGAACACATCATGAGGACCGGCTACGAGTACACCTGGTTCGTCCTCGACCAGCGCATCATCGGCAAGGAGTTCGCCCTCTCGGGCTCCGAGCAGAACCCGGACCTCACCGGCAAGTCGGTCCGGGACGTCATCGGCCGGGCGCGCGCCGACGTGCCGGGTCCGGTGAAGGCGTTCATGGACAAGGGCGCCGACTTCGTGGTGGAGAAGGACCTGCCGGCGCTCGTGCGCGGGATGAACGCGCTCACCGAGGAGCCGCTGATCGACGAGGCGGAGCTGCGCGGGGAGATCGTCGCGCGGGACCGGGCGACGGTGAACCCGTTCGGGAAGGACGCGCAGGTGACGGCGGTCCGGGGCGCGCGCAGGTACCTGGGCGACAAGCTGATCCGTACGGTCGCGCCGCATCCTCTGCTCGACCCGGCGGCGGGGCCGCTGATAGCCGTACGGCTGCGCATCCTGACCCGTAAGTCCCTCGGCGGGCTGGAGACCGACCTGTCGTCCCGCGTCCTGACCGAGGGCGGCGACCCGCTGCCCGGGGTGTACGCGGCGGGCGAGGCGGCGGGCTTCGGCGGCGGCGGGATGCACGGCTACCGCTCACTGGAGGGGACGTTCCTGGGCGGCTGCATCTTCTCGGGCCGCGCGGCCGGCCGGGCGGCGGCGAAGGCGGTGGGCTGAGGGGCGAGGCTGTGGGCCGACGGACGAAGGCTGTGTGCTGACGGGAGTTCACCGGGGCTGACGGGCGTTCACCGGCAGGGAACGAAGGCCCCCGGCCTGAGAGGAAGGCCCCCGGTCACAGCCGCTCCACCACCCGGAAGCTCTCCACCACCAGCAACGTCCCGTCGTGGACGGTGAATTCCGGGTCGCCCAGCGCCTCGCGCATCTCCTCGCCGTGCCAGAACCGCTCGTGGTCCGCCCGCCAGGCCGCCACCGAGGTGTGCCCCTCGCCCTCGTCCACGGCCAGCCGGAGGTCGACCGCGCCGAGCGGCAGCACCCGTACCCCTGTCAGCTCGACCACCGCCACCTCGCGGCCCGCCGAGTCGATCAGGGCCGATCGCTCACCGACCGGGGGCAGTTCCTCGCGCTCCGCCTCGTACTCGGCGAGCAGCCCCGTCGTCGAGACCTTCCGCCCTTCGAGCACGGCCGCCACCAGCCGGTCACGCACCGGACCGGGGAAGGCGAGCAGTAAAGGCGCCAGCGGTTCTCGGTTCTCCATGAGAGCCACCCTAGGGTGCGCCGGACGGTCCCCCCGCCTGGCCGAAAAGCGTCCCATCTGGGCTTATACGGACGGAGACGGTCCGCGCCCTTTGCCCGGAAGGCGCAACCGCGCCCGCGGCAGGGCAATATGACTGTGCCTTACATCGAGATACCGCTTGACGGGAGGCCATACCTACCGATTTGCTGTGCCCGGTCCTTTCTCGTCCACGCGCCCTGGAGGAATTCCGCGGATGTCCCCGCCTCCGCCACCCCTCGGCCGTGCCCGAAGACGTAGCCCACGTTCCGGCCAATCCTTCGACCCCGCACTGGACGACACCGAACTCGCCTCCGTACGCGACCAGTTGGCCCAGGGGCGGTGGTCCGAGACCCGCTCCCTCCTCGCCCGTACCGGCGACGACTGGGACCGCAGAGGCCACCGGATCGTCGTCCTCGCCCAGGCCTCCGGCGCCGCCGCCTGGACCCGCGACTGGCTCCTCGCCGAACCCGAGAGCCCCGACGCGGCCACCCTCCTCGCCTGCGCGACCGTCTTCGCCGCCCTGCGCGGCAAGGAACCCGAACACCGCGCCGTGGACGCCTGCCGTGACGCCGTCCGGCGCGCCCCCGCCGACCCCACCCCCTGGCTCGGCCTGCTGCTCCTCGCCCGCACGCTCGGCACGGAGGAGGAGACCTCGCAGCTCTTCGAGGAGGTGCGGACCCGCCACCCCGACCACCACCACGCCCACCACCTGATGGCGGCCCGCCTCGCGGAACGCCGCCCCGACGCCGGCCAGGACCCCCTCCACGAGGTGTACGACTTCGCCGCCTGGGCGGCCGAACAGGCCCCCGCGGACTCGCCGCTCGCCGTCCTGCCCGTCGTCGCGCACGCCGAGCGCTACCGCGTCCTCGCCGCCGCCCGCGTGGAGCCCGCCGACCCGGCCGCCTCCGCCCACTGGACGGGCCGCCGGGCCCGCCAGGGGCTCAAGGGCGCCTTCGACTGGTGGCTGGAGTGGGAAAGCGAGGACCACCCGCGCAACCGCGTCGACCTCAACTTCCTCGCCCACGCCCAGTGGTACGACGGACGGGTCGCCGAGGCCGCCGCGCTCTTCCACCGCATCGGCCCGCACATCACCCCAGCTCCCTGGTCCTACCCGGACCGGGACCCGCACCACGCCTTCCTCGCCGCGCGCAACGCCGCGCTCGGCTCCGTCTGAACGACGCGCCGCGATCCGTACCAGCGATCCCCGAAAGGACACCCCTGTCATGTCGACGGGCAATTCGAGCACGGGCACGAGTTCCGGCTCGAACTCCAACGCGCACACGGGCACGACCACCCGCCCACGGACCGGTCCGGGCCCCGGCACGAGTTCCGGCACGGGTGAGATCAGCACCTTCAAGGGCCAGGAGCGGGCGCTGCGCGCGGACCGCCTCGGCACGGCCGGCCTCCTCCTGTCCGTGCTCGCCGCCAGCGCGCCCCTGATGACCGTCGCCGGTGTCATGCCCACCGTCTACGGAGTGGTGGGGATCGTCGGCCAGCCCCTGCTGTACGTCATCCTCGGTGTGGTCCTCGTCCTGTTCAGCTTCGGGTACGCCGAGATGAGCCGGCACGTCCACAACGCCGGCGCCTTCTACGCGTACATAGCCCGCGGGCTCGGCGCGACCGCTGGCGCGAGCGCCTCGCTCGTCGCCCTCCTCGCGTACAACGCCATGCAGGTCGGCATCTACGGTCTCTTCGGCTTCGAGGTCTCCGGGCTCTTCGCCACCTACCTCGACCTGACCGTCGCCTGGTGGGTGCCCGCCCTGGTGGCCGCCGTGGTCGTCGGGCTGCTCGGCTGGCTGAAGATCGACCTGAACGCCAAGGTCCTCGGCGTCCTGATCCTCATCGAGGTCGCGCTCGTCGTGATCTTCGACATCGCCTTTGTCGCCGATCCGGGCAAGGAAGGCGTCTCGCTGCACGCCTTCAACCCGGACACCCTCACCAGCGCGGGCTTCGGCACCGCGCTGTGCTTCTGCATCGCCGCCTTCGTCGGCTTCGAGCAGGCCCCGGTGTACGCCGAGGAGACCAGCCGCCCGAACGTCGTCGTCCGTCGCGTGATGTTCCTCGCCGTCGGCCTCTCCGCGCTGTTCCTCGCCCTCAGCGCCTGGGCGATCTCCGTCGCCACCGGGCCCGGCTCGGTGGCCGCGACCTCGGGGGAGCAGGGTCCGGGCCTGATCTTCGGCCTCACCGAGGACCGCCTCGGCACGACCTTCACCGACGTCCTCCACGTGCTGTTCGTCACCGGCATGTTCGCCGCGCTGCTCAGCTTCCACAACGTCGTCGCCCGCTACGCGTTCGCGATGGGCCGTGAGGGACTGCTGCCGGCCGCCTTCGGCCGTACCAGCAAGTCCAGCGGAGCCCCCGCCTACGGTTCCGCCCTCCAGTCCGTGTTCTCCCTCGTCGTGGTGGTGGCCTTCGCCGTCACGGACGACAAGCCGGCGGGCGACCCGACCGCCCCGATCCTGCGGCTCTTCACCTGGATGGCCAACATCGGCGCGCTCGGCGTCATCCTGCTGATGGCCGCGGCCTCCTTCGCCGTGATCGCGTTCTTCGTACGGCGCGGCGCGGCGGGCGCGCAGGCCGCCCGCCTCATCGCCTCCGCCTTGGCCGGCCTCTCGCTCGTCGCCGTCGCCGTCTACACGGTCAAGGACTTCGACCTGCTGGTCGGGGCCGGCCCCGACTCCGCGCTGAGCTGGATCCTGCCGGGGATCGTCGGCCTCACGCTGATCGGGGGTCTGGTGTACGGAGCGGTCCTGCGCTCGGTCAAGCCCGAGGTACACGCGAGGATCGGCCTGGGGAACGAGGCGTTCCAGTTGGAGAAGGCCTCGCAGTCGTGACGTTCTTCACCCTGGCCCTCGCGACCACGGCTTTCGCCGGCCAGGTCTGACGAAAGTCTGACGGATTCCCGCGGTCCCTGGCTTCCGGGGACCGCGGGTGGTCGAATCGATGCGTGAACCATCAACAGAATGAGCCCGCCGGAGCACCCGTGGGGCGGCGCGTTCTGCTCTCCACCCTGGGTCTGGGCGCCGCGGGACTGGTCGCGGCCCCCTATCTCCAGAGCGGGCTCGACTCGTTCCTGGGCGCGGTGTCCAGCCAGGACCCGACGGGCCTGACCGGGCTGCTGCCCAACGGCGGCGGGTTCCGCTACTACTCGGTGACCGGTTCCGTACCGCACAAGGACGCCGGGAACTACCGGCTGAAGATCGACGGCCTGGTCGACCGGCCCGCCACGTACACGCTCGACGCCCTGCGGAAGATGCCCCAGACGCGGGTCGTGCGCGACGTGCAGTGCGTCACCGGCTGGCGCGTTCCCCACACCCCGTTCGAAGGGGTCAAGGTCTCGCAGCTCCTCGACGCGGCCGGGGTCCACCCGGACGCCAGGGCGATCCGGTTCACCTGCTTCGACGGGACGTACAGCGAGAGCCTCACGCTCCAGCAGGCGCGGCGCGCCGATGTCCTGGTGGCGCTCAGGATGCAGGACAAGCCGATCGGGCACGCGCACGGCGGCCCGGTCCGGCTGTACGTGGCGCCGATGTACTTCTACAAATCGGCGAAATGGCTCTCCGGGATCTCCGTCACCTCCGACGTCCGCCCCGGCTACTGGGAGGAGCGTGGCTATGACGTCGACGGCTGGGTCGGCCGGTCCAACGGACGCGACGACACCCCCACCGTCTGAGAGCGGACGGGGACCGGGGGAGGGGGCCGCGGGCACCGGACGGCTGCGGCGCCGTTTCAGCCCGGCCGAGCGGTGGGTCCACCGCACCACGGGCATCCTGATGCTGGTGTGTGTGGCGACGGCGGGCTGTCTGTACGTCCCCCAGCTCGCCGAACTGGTCGGCCGCCGCTATCTCGTCGTCACCCTGCACGAGTGGTCGGGTCTTCTGCTGCCCGCCCCCGTCCTGGTGGGCGTCGCCTCCCGCCACTTCCGTGCCGACCTCGGCCGGCTGAACCGCTTCTTCCCGCACGACAAGGAGTGGCTGCGGGCCGTACGGCGGCGTGACGCCAGGCCCGGGTCCCGCCCCGCCGGGAAGTTCAACGCGGGCCAGAAGATCTACGCGGCCTGGATCGCGGGCGCGGTGCTGGTGATGCTCGGTACGGGCCTGCTGATGTGGTTCACCGGCTTCGCCCCGCTGGTGTGGCGTACGAGCGCCACCTTCCTGCACGACTGGCTGGCCCTCGCCATCGGCGTCGTGCTCCTCGGGCACATCGGCATGGCGTACGCGGATCCCGAGGCCCGGCGCGGGATGCGTACGGGGTCGGTGGAACGGGCGTGGGCGAAGAGGGAGCACTCGGAGTGGCGGGAGGAGGACTCCTGAGGGCCGGGGGCCCGACCGTACGGCCCTGACCGCCGTACGGCCCTCGACCGTACGGCCCCGCCCCCGCCCCCGCCGGTCACATCCCCCGCAACGCCTCCACCGCCCGCCCGGCGATCTCCTCCGGTGTCCCGGTCACCTCCACCGCCACCCCCGCCTCGTCGTCCCTCAGCGGCTGGAGCGTGGCGAACTGGGAGTCGAGCAGCGCGGGCGGCATGAAGTGCCCCTTGCGCGCGGCCATCCGCTCCTCGATCAGCGCCCGGTCACCGGCGAGATGCACGAAGACCACGTCAGGGGCCGCGGCCCGCAGCCGGTCCCGGTAGGACCGCTTGAGCGAGGAGGCCGCGACCACCCCGCCGCGCCCCGCCCGGTCGGCGGCCCACGCCCCGACGGCGTCCAGCCAAGGCCAGCGGTCCGCGTCGTCCAGCGGGGTGCCGGCCGACATCTTGGCGATGTTCTCCGGCGGGTGGAAGTCGTCCCCCTCGGCGTACGGAACGTCCAGCGCCCCGGCGAGCAGCTGCCCGATCGTGGTCTTGCCGGTGCCGGACACCCCCATCACGACCACGACATACGGATCACTCATCGGTTCCCTGCCCCTCCCTGACCACCAGTGAAGCCTGACGGCCGTCAGTATGTCGTTCCCTGTTCCGGACGCCGCCGTCCCGTCCGCCCCCGCCCCCTGACCCTGCCCTCCCCGACGCGAGATAGTAGGTCCCGGACAGAGTCGTTCGCGGTGTACGAGGAAAGCGGGTTGTTCCATGGCGCAGCAGGTGCGAGGGGTCGTCGCCCCCGGCAAGAACGAGCCGGTGCGGATCGAGACGATCGTCGTCCCCGATCCCGGCCCCGGCGAGGCGGTGGTGAAGATCCAGGCGTGCGGTGTCTGCCACACCGACCTGCACTACAAGCAGGGCGGAATCAACGACGACTACCCCTTCCTCCTCGGTCATGAGGCCGCCGGGGTCGTGGAGTCGGTCGGCGACGACGTCACCGATGTCGCCCCCGGCGACTTCGTGATCCTCAACTGGCGTGCGGTCTGCGGAAGTTGCCGGGCCTGTCTGCGCGGCCGGCCGTGGTACTGCTTCAACACCCACAACGCGACGCAGAAGATGACGCTCCTCGACGGCACGGAACTCTCCCCGGCCCTCGGCATCGGCGCCTTCGCCGAGAAGACCCTCGTCGCCGCCGGCCAGTGCACGAAGGTCGACCCCGGCGTGTCCCCGGCCGTCGCGGGCCTCCTCGGCTGCGGGGTGATGGCCGGCATCGGCGCGGCGATCAACACCGGCCAGGTCGGGCGCGGCGACACGGTCGCCGTCATCGGCTGCGGCGGGGTCGGCGACGCCGCCGTCGTCGGCGCCCGGCTCGCCGGGGCCGCCCGGATCATCGCCGTCGACATCGACGACCGCAAGCTGGAGACGGCGAAGGCGATGGGCGCCACCCACACCGTCAACTCCCGCTCCACCGACCCCGTCGAGGCCATCCGTGAACTCACCGGCGGCTTCGGCGCGGACGTCGTCATCGAGGCCGTCGGCCGCCCGGAGACGTACGAACAGGCCTTCTACGCACGGGACCTGGCCGGGACCGTCGTCCTGGTCGGCGTCCCCACCCCCGAGATGAAGCTCGAACTGCCCCTGCTGGACGTCTTCGGCCGCGGCGGCTCGCTCAAGTCGTCCTGGTACGGGGACTGCCTGCCCTCCAGGGACTTTCCGATGCTCATCGACCTCCACCAGCAGGGCCGGATCGACCTCGCCGCGTTCGTCAGCGAGACCATCGAACTCGGCGACGTGGAGAAGGCGTTCGTCAGGATGCACGAGGGCCACGTGCTGCGTTCGGTGGTGGTGTTCTGATGACCGCCTCCGCACCCCGCGTCGACCAACTCGTCACCTCGGGGACCTTCTCCCTCGACGGCGGCACCTGGGACGTCGACAACAACGTCTGGATCGTCGGCGACGACTCCGAGGCGATCGTCATCGACGCCGCGCACGACGCCGCCGCCATCGAGGCCGCCCTCGACGGCCGTACGCTGCGCGCCGTCGTCTGCACCCACGCCCACAACGACCACATCGACGCGGCCCCCGCCCTCGCCGCCGCGACCGGCGCGCCGATCCTGCTGCACCCCGACGACCTGCCGCTGTGGAAGCAGACCCACCCGGACCGGGCCCCCGACGGCGAACTGACCGACGGCGCCACGCTCGACGTCGGCGGCATCACCCTGACCGTCCTCCACACCCCCGGCCACGCGCCGGGCGCGGTCAGCCTGTACGCCCCCGCCCTGTCGACGGTCTTCACCGGCGACACGCTCTTCCAGGGCGGCCCCGGCGCGACCGGCCGGTCGTTCTCGCACTTCCCGACGATCATCGACTCGATCCGCGACCGGCTCCTCGCACTGCCCCCGGACACCGTGGTCCGCACCGGGCACGGGGACCCGACCACGATCGGCGCCGAGGCCCCGCACCTGGGGGAGTGGATTCAGCGCGGCCACTGAGACGGCGGCAGCAGGCGCGACCCGCTCGTGAAGCGGAACGGCTCACCGGTCAGCGGATCGGTGAACTCCATCACCTTCGCGAGGAGTTGGAGCGGACGCGCGTAGTCGTCGGGTGCGGACTCCCGTACGGCCGGGTAGAGCGGGTCGTGCAGGAGCGGCAGCCCGAGGCTGTTCATGTGGACCCGCAGCTGATGGGTGCGGCCGGTGGCCGGCAGCAGCCGGTACCGGCCGGACCCGCCCCGCCGCTCCAGCAGTTCGACCCGGCTCTCGCTGTTGGGCTCGCCGGGGACCTCCCGGGCCGCCTGCTCCCCGCGCTCCTTCTCGATCCGGCTCCGTACGGTGACGGGAAGCGCCACCGCCGGGTCGTACGGCGCGACCGCCTCGTACTCCTTGCGGACCGTCCGGTCCCGGAACAGCGTCTGGTACGCACCGCGGTCCCGGGCCCGTACGACACACAGCACCAGCCCGGCCGTCAGCCGGTCGAGGCGGTGCGCGGGCTGGAGCTCCGGCAGACCCCACGCCCGCCGCAGCCGGGCCGGCAGGGTCTCCGTGATGTGCGACCCGCGCGGCGTGGTGGCCAGGAAGTGCGGTTTGTCCGCGACGAGAATCCGCTCGTCCCGGTACACGATCCCCACCTCGAACGGCACCCGCTCCTCGGGCGCGAAGTCGCGGTGGAACCAGAGATACCGCCCCGCGGTGTACGGCTCCGACGCGCCGACAGGCCCGTCCGCGCCCACCAAACGCCCCTCGCGGAACATCGCGTCGACCCGCTCCGTACCGATCGCCGCTCCGAACCGCGCCACAAGATGGTCCCGTACGGTCTCCCACGCCCCGCCGGGATCGGCGGGCAGCCGCAGCCGCACGGCGTCGACGCCCTCGCGCTGCGGGAGGGGGGAGGGCGGCGGGGTGCGATGCCGGTGCCCCACGGATCCCACCCCTTTCCCGGCCCGGACGGTGTCCTTCACGTCTCCGGGCGGTGCCGGTCGCACGGGGCTCCCCACCCTACCGACCGGCGGGGTAGCCCGTTCGGCCCCCGCCTCGCGCCCCCGGCCGGGATGAGAGCGGATCCCGCGCCGGCCGCCCGCATGATGGACCGGTGATCAGTGTCCTGTTCGCCGTCCTGACCGCGATCAGCAACGGCTCCGCCTCGGTGCTCCAGCGGCGCGCCGCGTCCACGGTGCCCGACTCGGACGCCCTCCACCTCTCGCTGATCAGGCACCTGCTCCGGCAGCGGGTCTGGCTGGCGGGCATCGGCCTGGTCATCGTGGCCGCCATCTGCCAGGCGATCGCGCTCGCCACCGGCGCCATCGCCGTGGTCCAGCCGATCTTCGTCATCGAGCTGCCCGCGACGCTGCTGATCGCGAGTTACGTCTTCCGGTCCCGGCTGCCGGGCAGCGCCTGGCTGGGGGTCGCCGCGGTGACGCTCGGCCTCGCCCTCGGCCTGGGCTCGGCGTCGCCGGGCGGCGGCAGCGAGACCGTGGACAGCCTCTCCTGGATTCCGGCGCTGACCATCACCCTGGCCTTCGAGGTGGTGCTCATCGGCGCCGCGCAGCGGGTACGGGGCAACGCGCGCGCCGCGCTCTTCGGACTCGCCGCCGCCGTCGGCTACGCGCTGACCGCCGCGCTGCTCAAGGACGCCGTGTCCCGGATCGAGGACGGCTCGGGCGTCGTCGCGCTGCTCTCCGCCTGGCAGTTGTACGCGACCGCCGCGGCCGGGATCGGCGCGCTCTTCCTCCTCCAGAACGCCCTCCAGGCGGGGTCCCTGGTGGCGTCCCAGCCGATGCTGACCCTCGGGGACGCGCTGATCAGCATCACGTACGGGGTGACGCTGTTCGGCGAGAACGTGCGCACCGGCTGGTGGCTGATCCCGGAGCTGATCGGGGTCGCCCTGATCACGGCGGGCTGTGTCGAACTGGCCCGGTCACCCCTGGCGTCGGGCACCGCCCCGCCCAAGTCCCGCGTGCGCTGACGCCTCTCCCCGCCGTGTCGCCGCCGTGCCCCACGCCATGCTGCCCAATTGATCGTCGTGTGTAACCCGTTGACAAACCGGTGACACGATTGGAACCTGTGACTCGCAAAAAACTGTGAAACTGGCTCAATTTTTTCAGAATCTCCTCGCAACTTCGTGGCAAGAGTCCGACCCGCAGGCCCCCCTCCCGCGGCCCCCCACTCTCTCGTTCCGACAGACAGAGGACCCATGAAACGAACGCAGCTCAGCAGACGGTGGATCACCGGCCTGGTCACGGCCGGCCTGATCGCCTTCGGGCTCATACCTCTCTCCGGTGCCACCACCGCCACCGCGGCCGACCGCCCCAACGTCGCCGCCGGCCGGACCGCCTCGGCGAGCGGGTCCGAGGGCAGCCACCCCGCCGCCAACGTCACCGACGGCAATCAGCAGACGTACTGGGAAGGGCCGAACAACGGCTTCCCGGGATGGGTCCAGGTCGACCTCGGCAGCGCCGTCGCCGTCGACCAGGTGGTCCTCAAACTGCCGACGACGTGGGAAGCGCGCACCCAGGCCGTCGCCGTACAGGGCAGTACCAACGGGACGAGCTTCAGCACCCTCTCGGCCTCGGCGGCCCGGGCGTTCTCCCCGGCCTCGGCCAACAGCGTCACCATCGACTTCACCTCGGCGAGCGTCCGGTACGTCCGGGTGAACATCACCGGGAACACCGGCTGGCCCGCCGCGCAGGTCTCCGAGCTGGCGGTGTACGGCCCGGCGGCCACCGACCCGGGTCCCGGCCCCGATCCCGGCACGGGCACCGACCTGGCGCGCGGCAAGGCGGTCGAGGCGAACTCGTCGGTCTTCTCGTTCGTCGCGGCCAACGCCAACGACAACAACCTCGCCACGTACTGGGAGTCCAACGGGCACCCGTCGAACCTGACCGTGAAGCTCGGCGCCGACGCCGACCTCAGCTCCGTCGTGGTCAAGCTCAACCCCGACTCCGCGTGGGGCCCCAGGACCCAGAGCATCCAGGTCCTCGGACGCGCCTACACCGCAGCCGGCTTCACGTCGCTCAAGGCGCGGGCCGACTACGCCTTCAACCCGGCGACGAACCAGAACTCGGTGACGATCCCGGTCACCGGCCGCGTCGCCGACCTCCAGCTCCAGATCTTCGGCAACACCGGCGCGGGCGGCGGCCAGGTCGCCGAGATCCAGGTCATCGGAGTCCCGGCACCCAACCCCGACCTGACCGTCACCGCGCTGGCGTGGACCCCCGCCGCACCGGTGGAGACCGACACGACCACGGTCAACGCGACCGTACGCAATGTGGGTACGGCCGCCTCCCCGGCGACCACCGTCAACGTCAGCGTCGGCGGAGCCGTCGCGGGCAGCGCCCCGGTCGGCGCGCTCGCCGTGGGCGCCTCGGCCACCGTCCCCGTCGCCATCGGCAAGCGCGCCGAGGGCAGTTACCGGGTGACCGCCGTGGTGGACCCGACCGATACGGTCGTCGAGCAGGACAACAACAACAACAGCTTCGCCGCGACGGCGCAGCTGGTCGTCGGCCAGGCCCCGGGCCCCGACCTCCAGGTGCTCAGCATCGACTCCACCCCGGCCAACCCGGCCGTCGGAGCACCGGTGCAGTTCACCGTGGCGGTGAAGAACCGCGGCACCACCGCGTCGGGCGCCACCACGGTCACCCGCGTCGCGGTCGGCAGCACGACCCTCAACACCAACACCCCGTCGATCGCCGCCGGCGCCACCACCAACGTGAGCGTCAACGGCACCTGGACCGCCACCAGCGGCGGCGCGACCCTCGTCGCCACCGCCGACGCCACCAACGTCGTCACGGAGACGAACGAGACCAACAACGCGTTCTCCCGTTCGATCGTGGTCGGGCGCGGCGCGGCGGTCCCGTACACCGAGTACGAGGCCGAAGCCGGCCGGTACCAGGGCACGTTGCTGGAGACCGACGCCGAACGCACCTTCGGGCACACGAACTTCGCCACCGAGTCCTCGGGGCGCAAGTCGGTACGGCTCAACAGCACCGGCCAGTTCGTGGAGTTCACCTCCACCGTGCCGACCAACTCGATCGTGGTCCGCAACTCCATCCCCGACGCGGCGAACGGCGGCGGCATCGAGGCCACCATCGGCCTCTACGTCAACGACACCTTCGTCAGGAAGCTCACCTTCTCCTCGAAGCACAGCTGGCTGTACGGGGACACGGACGGCCCCGAGGCCCTGACCAACACCCCGCAGGCCGACGCCCGGCGGCTCTTCGACGAGTCGAACGCGCTGCTGTCCACGACGTATCCGGCGGGCACCAAGTTCAAGCTCCAGCGGGACGCGAGCGACACGGCGTCCTTCTACATCATCGACCTGATCGACCTGGAGCAGGTCGCGCCGCCGACGAGCAAGCCGGCGGAATGCACCTCGATCACGGCGTACGGCGCGGTGCCCGACGACGGCATCGACGACACGGCCGCCATCCAGCGGGCGGTGACGGACAACCAGACCGACGTCATCGACTGCGTGTGGATCCCGGTGGGCCAGTGGCGCCAGGAGAAGAAGATCCTGACCGACGACCCGCTGAACCGCGGCCAGTACAACCAGGTCGGCATCAGCAACGTCACCATCCGCGGCGCGGGCATGTGGCACTCCCAGCTCTACACCCTGACCGAGCCGCACCTGGCGGTGGGCAGCATCAACCACCCGCACGAGGGCAACTTCGGCTTCGACATCGACAACAACACCCAGATCTCCGACATCGCGATCTTCGGATCGGGCCGGATCCGCGGCGGCCCCGGCGGCGCCGAGGGCGGAGTCGCCCTGAACGGCCGCTTCGGCAAGAACACCAAGATCGCCAACGTCTGGATCGAGCACGCCAACGTCGGTGTCTGGGTCGGCCGTGACTACGACAACATCCCGGACCTGTGGGGCCCCGCCGACGGGCTGGAACTCACCGGCATGCGCATCCGCGACACCTACGCCGACGGGATCAACTTCACCAACGGCACGCGGAACTCCAAGGTGTTCAACTCCTCGTTCCGCACCACCGGCGACGACTCCCTGGCGGTCTGGGCCAACCGGTACGTCAAGGACACCTCGGTGGACGTCGCGCACGACAACCAGTTCATCAACAACACGATTCAACTGCCCTGGCGGGCCACGGGCATCGCCGTCTACGGCGGCTACGGCAACAAGATCGAGAACAACCTCGTGTACGACACCGCCAACTACCCCGGCATCATGCTGGCGACCGACCACGACCCCCTGCCCTTCACCGGCCAGACCCTGATCGCCAACAACGGCCTGTACCGCACCGGCGGCGCCTTCTGGAACGAGGACCAGGAGTTCGGCGCCATCACGCTCTTCGCCCAGAGCAGGGACATCCCCGGCGTCACGATCCGGGACACCGACATCTACGACTCGACCTTCGACGGCATCCAGTTCAAGACGGGTGGCGGCACCATGCCCGGTGTCGTGATCAACAACGTCAAGATCGACAAATCCAACAACGGCGCCGGCATCCTCGCCATGAGCGGGGCCCGAGGCAGCGCGACCCTCACGAACGTGACCATCACCAACTCGGCCGACGGCAACATCGTCACCCAACCGGGCTCCCAGTTCGTCATCACGGGCGGCACCACCGCGGCCCGGGCCTGGGGCCGCGCGAACCAGTAACCCGTACGACACACCGCACAGCACCACAGAGGCGGCGGGCCCGGGGAGAAGCGAACCTCTCCCCGGGCCCGCCCGCCCCCCTCCAACGGCTCCTCCTGACAGCGACGAGGTCAGCGTTTCACGCGGTTGCGGACGGCCAGGACCGCCAGGGCCAGGAGGACGGGCTCGGCCAGTCGGGAGGTCATCTCGATGTAGGTGCCGGCGGTGGTCAGGTCCTGGTCGGCGGAGCGGAAGACCACTGAGTTCAGGGTGACGTTCAGGGCCTTCTCGATGCGCTTGCCGGTGAACCGGTTCCCGGTGGGGTTGCGCGGATCGTCCTTGTCGATCTCGAAGGTCACCCGCCCGCCGCCGGACGGTACGGTCCCGGTCGCCTCCTGTTCCGGATCGCTCTCGGGGAGTCCGAAGCCCATCAGCAGCACGAGGGTGACGAGCAGGGCGGCGGCGAGCCAGCCCAGGGCCGCGAGGCGCGCAGGCCGTATCCGGAGAGCAGCCAGTAGCCGTGCAACAGTCCGCGTTCCGCGCGGGTGGTGCCGGTGCGGTCGTGGCGGCGCATCTCCATCTCGCCGTAGTAGAAGTCCGCGGCGCCCGGTTCGTTCTTGCTGTCCTCCAACGCCTTGCGCAGCGCCCGGTACACCGGTGCCAGCTGCGCCGGCCCGGCGTGTCCCGCGCCGGGTACGGCCCCGTCCCAGCCCGGGGCGGCCGCCGGCCGGCTCGCACGCCAGTGGTGTTCTTCGGCGAGTACGCGGCGCCGGGTGAACCGTACGAAGCGCCCGGCTCGCCCGTGCGCGCGGGAAGGGACCGTGGCGAACGAGCACGTGCCTTCCAGGCGGATCTGGTCGAGGTGCACCGTACCGGTGAACAGGCACTCCCCGAGGCCGACGTCGGCGAGGACCAGGTGGGCCGCGTCCACGCCGCGCAGCGAGGTGACGCGTACCGCGCCGAAGACCGTTTCCTCCCCCACCTGTTGGCCGTCGGAGAGCACGAACGGATCCAGCTCCGCCGCGAGGGTGAGGGGATACTCGAAGACCGCATGGGCGAAGTCCACCGTGGTGTGGCGCAGCCGCAGCTCAGCCGTCGACGACCAGCGGGTCCGCCGGCACGCCAGTCGGCGCGCGGCGAACGCGAGGCTCACCGGGCCGCCGAACACCGCCCCGGACAACGTGACCAGCCCGGCACAGGTCAACGGCCCCAGGTGTGCGGCCCTCTCGAAGGCCGCCCCCGTGAACCTGGCGTCGCTCTCGAAGACCGCCGACGCGAACAGGGCATCGCTCGTGAAGATCACCGATTCGAAGCCGGCGTCGCCCGTGAAGGTCGCCGACTCGAACCGTACGTCGCTCCCGAAGGTCACCGACTCGAACAGGGCCCTCCCCTTGAAGGTCGCCGAGTCGAACAGGGCGATGCCCTTGAAGACCGCCGACCTGAACCGGACGTCGTCCTCGAAGACCACCGCCCCGAAAAGGACGTCGTCCTCGAAGATCGCCGAGTCGAACAAGGTGTCGCCGAATCGGGCATGCCCGGTGCCGGAGCCGCGGAGAGCGGTGAGGAGGGCATCGAGCAGGGGCTGGGTGAAGGTGGTGCCACGGTGGTCGATGTCGTCGCCGGGCGACAGGCCGGCCGGATAGGCGCCGCGGTCGACGTCATCCAGGTGGGCCAGGCACGCGGTACGGCCGGCAACACGGACGCCGGGGCAGCCGAACGCCCTTTCCGAACCGGCGCCCTGGCCACAGTGCGCCCAGGGCGGCCGGCTTGAGGACGGTTCGGGGCGCGGCTGCGGCATGCCCCGAAGGACGATCAGGCGCGGACGGTGGTTGCGGGCCCCCGGGCCCGCAGCCGGACTAGGGCCCGAACGCAAGCGAACTCCAAGGTATCCGCGGCGGAATGCCGTTCGTGGTTCAGGCAGCCAGTGCCGCGGGTTCTCCCAGATGCGTGGCCGCGGTCTTCCAGGCCGCGGTGACGGCGAAGTGGGCCCGGGTGGTGACGAACGCCCCGTCGCCGTCGAGCAGGAGCGGAGATCCGACGTGCACGTGAAGGCGGGGGCGCCGCAGCGGCGCGGTGGCCAGGCCCGCGAACTGCTTGACGACCGAGCCGGAGACGACGCGGCGCGCGCCGGCCTGGCCGACCGGGATGACGGGCGCGCCGGTGTGCCGGGCGAGCCGGGCGAGCCCGCTGCGGAAGGTACCCGGCGCGGCTTCGGCTGCGTCCTTGCGGTCGGGGAGCCCGCCCTCGGCGTAGATGAGGATGTGCCGGCCCTGTTCCAGTGCTTCCTGGGCGAGGTCGAGCGCCTGGGACGCGCGGGGGTCGCCGCGGTGGACGGGGATGTGGCCCTCACGGGCGAGGACACGACCGAGCAGAGGTATGCGCCAGAGGCCGGCGGTCGCCATGACCACGGGCCGGGTTCCGAGGTGTTGCAGCGCGGCCAGGACGATCGCCGGATCGGCGAGTGAGCTGTGGTTGGCGGCGACGATGCCGACAGGGAGGTGCTCGGCCCCTTCGTCGGCGGTGACCGTCAGCTGTCCGAAGACGGGGACCACGTGACTGGCGAGGCGGCTGATCATGCACTGCTCCTGTTCACCGGGATGATGATTCATCGTCGCCGACGGGTCCGCGGCGCGCCTGAGTGTCCGTACTCATCCATCCCGTACGCCTGCACGAGCGGCTGGTCGCGCGAGAGCGAGTGCGGTCCATCGGTCAAATTCCCCCGCGTGGCTGCCGACCGCCGTCGCCCGGGCAACCGCCGCCGTTTCCTCAGGCGTTGGCTCACCACCACGGGAGAGCAGCGCCAACGGCCAGGCCGGCGTTCCCGACTGCTCACCGTCGAAGGGGTGCCAGTCCCAGGCCGCGTCGAACCGCCGGACGCGCCCGTTCCGGTCGGCGACCTCATCGCCGGGTTCGAGGAAAGCGTACGGGCGGAACAGCAGTTCAACGCGGATCGGTTCACCGCCGGCCGGATCGAGCGCGTAAGTCCGGTCCTCGAACTCGGGGTCGTAGGTGTCACCCTGCCGCAGGAGGCCGAGGTAGCACGCGGGCCGCGGCAGCATGCCGGTGACCCGGGGCGGATCGAAGTGATACACCCCCTGGACGTGCACCACGGTCGCGGGAACGCCTAGGAGGCAGGTGTCACCCGGCCTCAGCACGGTCTCCGCCGGTTCCGTCCGGAAGATCTCCCACTCGTGGGCCCCACGCGTCGAAAGCGCCCGCTGCCCGTTCCACCTCATGTTCCCGGCCTGCGGGTCCACCTCCAGCCACGGCCACCGTACGGAGACGTAGGAGTGGGAGACATGGCTGACCGTGGTCCCCGTGAACGGGCACTCCAGCATCAGCACGTCACCGGGCCGGTAATCGTCGATCATGAACGCATTCTGCCCGCCCTCCCCGACACGCGACCGAACGGGCGCCCGGTGCAAGGGACTCAGCGCATCCACAGGCTGTCGGCGCCACCCGCGTCCTGTGCGTTCCGGACGCAAAAGAACTCCCGGCCCGGACGAGTCCGTGCTGGGAGTTCTGTGAAGCAAATCAGGGCGTTCACGTGAACTGCCCCTGGTGTCCGAGGGGGGACTTGAACCCCCACGCCCGATAAAGGGCACTAGCACCTCAAGCTAGCGCGTCTGCCATTCCGCCACCCGGACCGGGTGTCCGCCGGGCGGCTCAGGGCCGTTCCGACGTGGAAAACCATAGCAAACATTCGGGGGTGCCCGATCACCGGCCGATCCGGCTGACAGGTCCGTGTGACAGGCGTATGACAGCCGGTGCGGCGGCGGGGTCCGGCCTTGGGGCGGGGGGTCCGGCGCGGGAGTATGGGGGGAGTATCAGGAGGACCACCAGCAACGACCGTGGGAGTGAGCAGCGTGAGCGAGTCGAGCTCGGGCACAACCGTTTCGGGCGAGGACGAGGTCGTCGACCTCTGCCGTGACCTCATCCGGATCGACACCAGCAACTACGGCGACCACTCGGGACCGGGGGAGCGGGCCGCCGCCGAGTACGTCGCGGAGAAGCTCGCCGAGGTGGGCCTCGAACCGAAGATCTTCGAGTCGCACCCCGGCCGCGCCTCCACGGTCGCCCGGATCGAGGGCGAGGACCCCTCCCGGCCCGCCCTGCTCATCCATGGGCACACCGACGTGGTCCCCGCCAACGCCGACGACTGGACGCACCACCCGTTCTCCGGCGAGGTGGCGGACGGCTGTGTCTGGGGCCGGGGCGCCGTCGACATGAAGGACATGGACGCGATGACCCTCGCGGTCGTACGGGACCGGCTGCGCAGCGGCCGCAAGCCCCCGCGCGACATCGTGCTGGCCTTCCTCGCCGACGAGGAGGCGGGTGGTACGTACGGGGCGCGCTTCCTGGTCGACAAGCACCCGGACCTCTTCGAGGGGGTCACCGAGGCGATCAGCGAGGTCGGCGGCTTCTCGTACACCGTCAACGAGAATCTGCGGCTCTACCTGGTCGAGACGGCGGAGAAGGGCATCAACTGGATGCGCCTGACCGTCGAGGGCACCGCCGGCCACGGCTCGATGATCAGCAAGGACAACGCGGTCACGGAGCTGTGCGAGGCCGTCGCCCGGCTCGGCCGGCACAAGTGGCCGGTGCGGGTGACCAAGTCCGTACGGTCCTTCCTGGACGAGCTGTCCGACGCCTTCGGCTTCACGGTCGACCCCGACGACATGGAGGCCACGCTCGTCCGCCTCGGCGGCATCGCCAAGATGATCGGCGCCACCCTCAACAACTCCGCCGCCCCCACCATGCTCAACGCCGGGTACAAGGTGAACGTGATCCCCGGCGAGGCGGTGGCGCATGTGGACGGACGCTTCCTGCCCGGGTACGAGGAGGAGTTCCTCTCCGAGGTCGACCGGCTCCTCGGCCCCCGGGTGAAGCGGGAGACCGTCAAGCGGGACAAGGCGCTGGAGACCAGCTTCGACGGCGCGCTGGTGGAGGCGATGCAGAACGCCCTCGTCGCCGAGGACCCGATCGCGCGGGCCGTCCCGTACATGCTCTCGGGCGGCACGGACGCCAAGTCCTTCGACGACCTGGGCATCCGCGGCTTCGGCTTCGCCCCCCTCAAGCTGCCGCCGGAGCTGGACTTCGCCGGCATGTTCCACGGGGTGGACGAGCGGGTGCCGGTCGACGGCCTCCAGTTCGGGGTGCGCGTACTCGACCGGTTCATCGACAACAGCTGAGCGACAGCTGAGGCGGTAGTTGAGAAAACGCCAGGAATCGGCAGTACGTACGTACTTGACTGAAAAGAGTGAATGCGACGATACGCTCGTAGCCTGAATGGCTCCTTCTCGTTACTGGTGTGCGGTCTGTGGTCGGGACCGCATTGCCAACAAGGAGGAATACATGATCAAGAAGATCGTCGCCGCTGCGGTTGCCACCGGTGGTCTGGTGCTCGCGGGTGCGGGCATGGCCGTCGCCGATTCCGGTGCCCAGGGTGCCGCTGTGGGCTCGCCGGGCGTGGCCTCGGGCAACGTCATCCAGGTGCCCGTCCACATCCCGGTGAACGCGTGCGGCAACACGGTCTCCGTGATCGGGCTGCTGAACCCCGCCTTCGGCAACACCTGCATCAACAAGTGACGTGGAACGACTGACGTTCCTCAACCCGTAAGGGTCTGAGCCCGGGCGGCCCCGGAGTGCGCGCCATGCACTCCGGGGCCGCTGGGCATCCCCGCCCCGGCACCGAAGCCCTGGGGCAATCCGGTAGGCAGAAGGCAGGGAGCAGAAGCTATGAGACAGGTCACGCGCAAAGGCCTGATCACCGTGGCGGCCGCGGGCGGCGTCATCGCCCTCGGCGGCGGTTACGCGCACGCCGACTCGGGAGCCCGGGGGGCCGCGGCGAATTCGCCGGGCGTCCTGTCCGGGAACAACGTCCAGGTCCCGGTGCACATCCCGGTCAACGCGTGCGGGAACACCGTGAACGTCGTCGGTGTGCTCAATCCGGCGTTCGGCAACAAGTGCGCCAACGTCTCGGACCACGGTCACGGCGGCAAGGGCGGCAACAGCGGCCACGGTACGGGCGGCTCCCACGGCACACCGCCGCGCGGCGGCTCGCACGGCGACGGCTACGGCGGCGACGGCCCGGACACCGCGCCGCCGCGCGGGGGCGCGCACGGCAGCGGATCGAACGGCGGTTCGCACGCCGGAGGCGGTACGGGCGGGTCGCCCGGCATCGGCTCGGGCAACACCGTCGAGATCCCGATCGACATCCCGGTGAACGCGTGCGGCAACACGGTCTCCGTGATCGGGCTGCTGAACCCCGCCTTCGGCAACGACTGCGAGAACGCCTCGCCGGTGCCCGCCACGCCGGGCCCGGCGAAGCCGGTGCAGCCGACCGCGCCCACCCCGCCGGTCACGCGCACGGTCCCGCCCACCCCGTCCGTCCCGAACGCGCCGGAGCCGCAGGTCGCCGCGCCGCCTGTCCACACCGACGAACTGGCCCACACCGGCGCCGGCGGGCTCGGCACGGCGATTCCGGTGGGTGCGGGGCTGCTGCTCGCGGGCGGCGTGCTCTACCGCCGCGCCCGTTCCCGGTCTCGTACCGCCGCGTAGCGACACGAACGCGGACAATCACCGAGGCGCACGGAGATACGTACGCCGACGCGTACGGACATGCCTGGGGCGGGCCTCGCAGCAGCGGGGCCCGCTCCGTCGTCGTCACCAGGTGGCGCGGACCTGTCGGATGATGCGCCGGCGCAGCCGCACTCTGCGGCTGCCGTCCCGATGCAGGCTCAGACGGTCCAATTCCCAGTGTCCGTACTCGGCGTGGTCGGTCAGCAGACGGGTCGCTTCCTTGCGGGAGACCCCGCGCGGCACGTACACGTCGACAAATTCGTATTCCGGCATCGCATCTATTGTGCGGCCAGAGCCCTCGTACGGATAGCGTCTGCTCTATGTCTGATGCTGCGCAGCCCACCGCTGCCGAGGTACGTGCCGCCGCCGAGGCGGTCAAGGTAGCCCTGGACCGCCACCTCGCGGCGGTCGAACACCGCACGGGGGAGGACGACCCGGCGGTGTCCGAGGCCTTCAACGCCCTCGCTGTCGCCGCCGAGGTGTACGACGAGCGGCTCTACCACCGGTACGACGAGGTCACCCCCTTTGAGATCCCAGATCCGGACGACTCCCTTCCGCCATACGCGGGACCCGAGGAGCCGAACGCCCTCAGTGTGCTGATCCGCCGCGACTACGCGGTGGCGGAGCCACAGCGGCTGCTTGTGCAGGCGCAGCGCATCGCCGACGTGGAGGGGGACGACGGGACCGGGGCGGTGGTGGGCAGCAGTGTGCACGCGGCGCTCGGGGTGCTCTTCGGGGAGTACGAACCGGACGAGATCGCGTCCCGGCACAAGGAATTCGGCCTCGAAGAGGGCGATTCCACGTTGTGGGTGGCGGCGGCGGAGGAGCTTCCGGAGCCGGGCGAATGGCTGAGCGCGCCGTTCGACCAGGCGGATCCGCAGCAGGTTGTCTGCCGGTTCGATGTGAGCGCGGTGTTCGACGAGGACGATCTGGATGCGGACCTGGATGACCTGGAGGAACAGGACGCGTAGAGCTTGGCGCTTGCGCCCGGTTTTTGGTTGCGCTTACTGATGTCCTCAATCGCCGGACGGGCTGGGTGTGTCGTGGTGACGGGGGGCGGGGCCTGCGGAGGTACGTATGTCCGGACTGCATGTTTTACGGCGCGTTCGGGGACTCCGGACATTCACGTTCGCCATGCGCCACAAAACACGCTTTACGTCCGGACACACGCACCTCCTCCGACCCCACCCCCCTCACGCCGAGGGGAGACGCAACGACCCCCCGCTGCGGGGTGGGTCAGCTTCCGCCGGGGGGCGGTGCCGCTTACTGATGTCCTCAAACGCCGGACGGGCTGGAGTTGCCTTGGCGCGGGCGTGGAAGGGGGACGGGCAGGGGTCGTGTCCGGAACGTAGAGCGTGTTTTGTGTCGCGTGGCTCCGGTGAACTGAACGACCCGCCGAACGCGACGTAAAACATGCAGTGCAGGACACGACCCCTGCCCGGCCCCCGGCAACAACCCGCACCCAAACCACCGGCCCGCAGCGGCACAACCAAGCCCGTCCGGCGATTGAGGACAACACGAACCGCAACCCGGTCACCCAGACGCGCGGCCCACCGGCCCCAGAACGCCCGTCCGGCGATTGAGGACAATCAGTAAGCCGCACCCGCCCGCCCCGGGCAGAGGCCAAAACCAACCGCAACGGTCACGGCAGCAGCGTCTCCACCAGCCCCCGCAACCGCGTCACCCGCTCCCGCGGCACCCCCCCCGCCACCGCCCGGGGCAAGGCCTCGTCCACCCCGTGGACCACGGACAAGTGCCGGTCGCCCCGGCTGAACGCCGTGTACACCCACGGACGGCTCAGCCCCTGCGCCGCGTCCCCGGGCAGTACCACCACCGCCGCCTCCCACCGCATCCCGGCCGCCTGGTGGGCCGTGAGCGCCCAACCGTGCCGTACCGCCGACTCCACCCGGTCCTTCGGGACCACCACCGCCGTGCCCCCGCACTCCAGGTGCAGTCCCTCCGCGTCGGCCGAGACCACGGAGCCCTGGAGCGTCCTGCCGGGTGCCGGTACGTAGGCGATGCGGTCGCCCGGGTCGAAGCCCCCGAACCGGCCGGGGCCGGGGTTGAGCCGCTCCTTGAGCGCCGTGTTGAGCGCGCGGGTCCCGGCCGAACCGCCGTGGCCCACCGTGATCACCTGGGTCTGCCCGGCCGCCAGGCCGAACGCGCGCGGCACCGAGTCCGCGACCAGCTGCACCGTACGGTGCACCGCCTCGCCCGCGTCCCGTACCGGCACGATCACGACCTCCTTGCCGGGGGCCGCCACCTGGTTCAGCTCACCGATGCCGATGCCGGAGACCAGCTCACCGACGGGCCCGGGATCGGGCGTACGGGACGCGATCTGCGGGCACACCCGCGCGGCGAGCAGATCGCCGAACACCCGGCCCGCGCCCGCCGACCAGAGCACCCCGGGGTCCCCGCTGAGGACCAGCCGGCTCCCGTCGGGCAGGGACTCCACGAGCATCGTGGCCGTCTCCACGTCCAGCTGGGGCGCGTCCAGTACGACGAGCAGGTCGAGGGCGAACATGCCGTCCGCGTCCCGCCCCGGGCCCTCCGCGCCCGCGAGCAGCCCGGCGACGGTGACGGCGTCCTCACCCGCGTCCCCGTCCGCGCCGCCGCCCAGCCTCGCCCGGCCGTTCTCGCTGTGGGTCGCCACCACCGCGCGCAGTCCGAGCGCGCGGGCCGCCCCGGCCAGGACCACGGGCTCGGCCCGCGCGGCCTCCCCGCCGGTGTGCAGGACGAGTCCATGGCCCGCGACCGCCCGGATCAGCTCGGCGGCCGACGGCGAACCGGCGGCCGTGGCGGCCTCCTCCCAGGAGGCGTCCGGCGCGGTCTTGACGAGCCGCGCGAGCCCGTCGGCCAGGCTCTCCTCCGCGAGGGCGTACCGGTCGAGTCCGAGGAGCACGGGCCGCTCCGGCCCGTCGGCGTCTACCGCGCTCTCGCCACCGCCCGCCTCCTCGCCCCCCGCCTCGTCCTCTTCGCTCTCTTCGTTTTCCTCGGGACCCTCCTGGAACACCAGGACCGCGCCCTCGGAGACGGCGTGCCGCACGGCCTCGTCGGGATCCGGCACACCGTGCCCGGCCAGGGCGGTACGCACCGCCGACGCCTCCACCGCGGTGTGGCCCTGGAGCGCGCCGCGCTCCAGCAGCCACCCGACGAGCGCGGCGGCCCGCCGCTCGTCGCCGGGGCCGCAGGCCGCGCCGAGCAGCGCCCGCGCGAAGCCGTCCGCCTGCTCGGGCCGCACCCCCGGCACGGACAGCAACTGCCACGGGTCCTCGCGCAGGAGGCCGGCGGCCTGCTCCCCGAGGACGGCCGAGACCTGCCCCGCGAACGCCTCCGGCGCCCCGC
This sequence comes from Streptomyces sp. NBC_01317, assembly GCF_035961655.1. Taxonomy (NCBI): domain Bacteria; kingdom Bacillati; phylum Actinomycetota; class Actinomycetes; order Kitasatosporales; family Streptomycetaceae; genus Streptomyces; species Streptomyces sp. NBC_01317. The sequence continues at coordinate 6,629,306 of NZ_CP108393.1, forward strand.
CCTCGGCGAGCACGGCCCGTACGCCCTCCACGACGGCCCGCGGCGCCGGCCCGGTCCCGGGCGCCGGGGCCACCGGGGCGGGGGCGACAGGAGCGGCTGGAGCGGCCCCAGGGGCCACCGGGGCCGGGGCGGCGGCCACGGCACGCAGGAGGGCCGGGTCGGGCTTGTCGCCGCTCTCCACGGCCCGTACGGCGGCGAGCAGATCGGCGGCCTGCCCGCTCAGCTTCGTCCCGGCAGCGATGGGCCCTTCCTTCTCGGCCTTGCGCTGCTCGATCCGCTCCCGCAACTCCCGCTGAGCGGCGAGCTCGGCGGCTGCCTCGGACACGGCGGCAGCCTCGGCACCGCCGGCGCCCCCCTCCCCACCGACCGCTTCCGCATCGGCTCCGTCCGAACCGGCGTCACCCGCATCGCCCCCGTCCGAACCGGCGTCACCCGCATCGGCGCTCTCCGAACCGGCTTCCGCCGCACCGGCCCCGTCCGTAGCGGTCTCACCCGCATCGGGCCCACCCGCCCCGGCCCCGTGCGCCCCGGCCTCGGCCCCCGGCGCGGTGTCCTCCACGGTCGTGGTGTCGCGGTCCGTACTCACAGCGTGCTCCAGTCCTGGTCCGGATAGCGGTGCACGGGCGCCGACACGTCGTCGAGCGCCTGGCAGATCTCGTCAGGAAGACTAAGGCTCTCCACTGACAAAGCCGCCGTGAGCTGCTGCGCGTTGCGCGCGCCCACGATCGGGGCCACCACCCCGGGGCGGTCCCTGACCCACGCCAGCGCCACCTCCAGGGGCGTCGCGGCCAGCCCCTCCGCCGCCGTCGCGACCGCGTCGACGATCCGGCTCGCCGCCTCGTCCAGGTACGGCTCCACGAACGGCGCCATGTCCGACGCGGCCCGCGAATCCGCCGGGGTGCCGTGCCGGTACTTCCCGGTGAGCACCCCGCGGCCGAGGGGCGACGACGGCAGCAGCCCGATGCCCAGGTCGATCGCGGCGGGCAACACCTCACGCTCCACGCCGCGTTGCAGCAGCGAGTACTCCATCTGCGTCCCCGCCAGCCGCGTACGTATACCGGGCGAGGCCAGCTGCCAGGTGGCGGCCTTGGCGAGCTGCCAGCCGCAGAAGTTCGACACGCCCGCGTACCGCACCCGCCCGCTGCTGACCGCGATGTCCAGCGCGTGGAGCGTCTCCTCCAGCGGGGTCGCCGCGTCGAACGCGTGGATCTGCCACAGGTCCACGTAGTCTGTCCCGAGCCGTGCCAGCGAGGCGTCCAGCGCCGCCAGCAGATGCCCCCGGGACCCGTCGAAGCGCCGGTCCGGGTCCGGCACGCTGCCGGCCTTCGTGGAGATGATCAGGTCGCGGCGCGGGACGAGCCGCTCGACCAACTGTCCGAGCAGATATTCGGCCTCCCCGCCCCCGTACACGTCCGCGGTGTCGACCAGCGTTCCGCCCGCCTCCCAGAACGCCTTCAACTGGTCGGCCGCGTCGTGTTCGTCGGTGTCTCTTCCCCAGGTCAGGGTGCCGAGCCCGATCCGGGACACACGCAGGCCGGTACGGCCGAGATGCCTCTGCTCCATGGGCGCTGAGATTACTGGCCGGGGCCCCGCGCGGAGAGAGCCTGTGGACAACCTGCCGGGAGTGCCTGTGGACAACCCGCCCCTGACGCGGCCCCGTACCGCGCGCTAGAGTCCGGCGGACAGAGACGTTACTGGCGGGTAGACGAGCAAGGGAGTGGTTATGCGGCTCGGCATCAACCTCGGTTACTGGGGCGCGGGGATGGACGGCGACAACCTCGCGGTGGCGCAGGAGGCCGACCGGCTCGGCTACGACGTCTGCTGGGCCGCCGAGGCGTACGGCTCCGACGCCCCGACCGTCCTGGCCTGGGTCGCCGCCCACACGGAGAGCATCGACGTCGGCTCCGCGATCCTCCAGATCCCGGCCCGCCAGCCCGCCATGACCGCCATGACCGCCGCCACCCTCGACTCCCTCTCCGGCGGCCGCTTCCGCCTCGGCCTCGGCGTCTCGGGACCGCAGGTCTCCGAGGGCTGGTACGGCGTCAAGTTCGACAAGCCGCTCGCCCGCACCCGTGAGTACGTCGAGATCGTCCGCAGGGCGATGTCCCGCGAGCGGCTCTCCTACGAAGGCGAGCACTGGACGCTGCCGCTGCCCGGCGGCCCCGGCAAGCCCATCAAGCTCACCGTCCACCCGGAGCGCGAGCACATCCCGCTCTACATCGCCGCGATCGGCCCGAAGAACCTGGAGCAGACCGGCGAGATCGCCGACGGCGCGCTGCTGATCTTCCCCTCCGCCGAGCACCTGGAGGACACGGCGATCCGCCACCTCCGCGCGGGCCGCGAGAAGGCCGGTCTGACCATGGACGGCTTCGACGTCTGCCCGACCGTCCCGATCGCCGTCGGCGACGACATCACGGCACTGGCCGACACCTTCCGCCCGTACACCGCCCTGTACGTCGGCGGCATGGGCAGCCGCGAGCAGAACTTCTACAACCAGCTCGCGCGGCGCATGGGGTACGAGAAGGAGGCGGCCGGGATCCAGGACGCGTACCTCTCCGGGGACAAGGCGGGCGCCGCCGCCGCCGTACCGCACCAGCTGATCGACTCGACCACCCTGCTCGGGTCCGTGGAGCGGATCGCCGACCGGATGAGCGCGTACGCCGCCGCCGGTGTCACCACGCTCACCCTCGCGCCGGCCGGCCTGACGCTCGACGAGCGGCTCGCGGCCCTGCGGGTCGGCACCGAAGCCCTGGAGCGCGCGGGACTCGTCTCCTAGGACGGGGGCCTCTCGTGACAACCCGGCCCGCCGCCCCGTAACCCGAACGGGCGAGAGGAAAGTCTGCGGCCGTGGTGGGGGCTCGGGGGTCTTCCCCGCCACGGCCGTCACGTACAACAACGCGCGGAGCGGCCCTTCGGTTACGCCACCGGGGGCACCTCCGCGTTCGTACGTCCGGCCGAGTCGGCCCCCGCTGCTGTTGCCTGTTGCCCCCCGCCCGCTTTGACTCGTTCTCGCGGACGCCTGTATGGACGCCTGTATGGAGGTGGCAGTGATGCTTTCGGCCCGAGGCCTGTTCCAGGAAATCCTGGACAACGATCGTTCGTTCCAGCTCTTCTGCTCCATCGCGGCCAGTGGCGAGACCCAGGGCGGCTGGGAGAACGGGCGTATCGCCGCCCTGCTGCCCGAGAGCATGCGGGACCTGGCCCCCAAGGTCACCCGGCACGGAGCCGACGAGGACAAACACGGCCGGATCTTCAACGCGCTCCTGAAGAAGCGCGGCCTGGAGCCGGTCGGCGTCCCCGACGACACCGACTACACGATGCTGCTGGAGCGCCGGGGCATCGGACTCGCCCACGACAAGCTGCGCCGCGACGAGCCGCTGACCGAGGACGACATCGTCGTGTACCTCGCGCACAGCCGGATCACCGAGCAGCGCGCGTCCGACCAGATGGTGATGCTGGTCAAGTACTTCGGCGACCACCCGGAGATCGGCAACGCCGTCCGGATGATCAGCGCCGACGAGGACAACCACCTGGCCTACTGCCACGAGGAACTGCTGCGGCTGGCCCGCGCGGGCCACGGCAGGAGGATCCAGCGGGCCCTGCACGAGTGCGCGCTGGCCGAGATCCAGGTCTACCGCGAGGTGAGCCTCGCGGTGATGGCGAACATGGCTCGGCTGCTCGGCTGGTCCGCCGCCAGGTCCGCCATGCTCACCGCCGGGGTCCACGCGATGTACGCGTACGAGCGGGCGTTCGCCTGGCGCCGGATGGTCACGCTGTCCATGCCGGAGCGCCGCGACGCCCTGAGCGGCCCCCCGGCCCCGGCCCCCGCGTACTGACACCACCGCCGGTCAGGCCCGGGCCGGCGCCCACCCCTGGGTGCCGGCCCCCGCCCATGGACCGCACCCCCTCAGAGCCAGCCCCGCCGCTTGAACGTGCGGTGCAGACCGAGGACGAGCACCACCATGACGGCGAGCACGGTGGGATACGCCCACACGTACGTCAGCTCCGGCATGTGCTCGAAGTTCATGCCGTAGATCCCCGCGATCAGCGTCGGTACGGCGGCCATCGCGGCCCACGCCGAGATCTTCCGCATGTCGTCGTTCTGCCGCACGCCCATCTGCGCCAGATGCGCCGAGAGGATGTCGGACAGCAGCCGGTCCAGCCCCTCGACCTGCTCGTTGGCGTGCAGCAGGTGGTCGTTCACGTCCCGGAAGAAGGGCCGCGAACGGTCGTGCACGAACGGCACCGAGCCGCCCGCCAGCCGGGCCATCGGCGCCGCCAGCGGCACGGTCGCCCGCCGGAACTCCAGCACCTGCCGCTTGAAGCCGTAGATCCGCGCCGCCGTCGACTTGCTGGAGGACGGCCGCGACGACGAACCGGACGAGCTGTCGCCGCCGTCCGGCGCGAACACCTCCGCCTCCAGCTCCTCCAGGTCGACCTGGAGCTCGTCGGCCACCTCCGTGTAGTGGTCGACGACCTCGTCACTGACCGCGTACATCACCGCGGTGGGCCCGTGCTTGAGCACGGACGGGTCGGCCTCCAGCCGCCGCCGCACCTCCCCGAGCGGCGAGCCCTCGCCGTGCCGGACGGTCACCACGAACGAGTCCCCGATGAAGACCATCAGCTCACCCGTGGTGACCGTGTCGCTCTTCTGCTCGTACTCCACGGGTTTGAGCACCAGGAACAGCGAGTCGTCGTACACCTCCAGCTTGGGCCGCTGGTGGGCGGTGAGGGCGTCCTCGACGGCGAGCGGATGGAGGCCGAACTCGCTGCTCACGAGCGAGAACTCGTCCTCCGTCGGCTCGTGCAGCCCGATCCAGAGAAACGCGTCCCCGTGGGCGCGCGCCTCGTCGAGGGCGTCGGAGAAGTCGGCGGGCCCGTCGGTGCGGTGTCCGTCGCGGTAGATGGCACAGTCCACGATCACTGCCGCATTGTCCCCGCTCCGGCCCCCCGTACGCATCTTCGGCCTGCGGGCGCCTTACGCTGACGGGCATGGCCACGTTGATCCTCGTACGTCACGGACGCTCCACCGCCAACACCGCGGGGCTGCTCGCGGGCTGGACCCCCGGGGTCGCGCTCGACGAGCGCGGCGCGGCCCAGGCCGCCGCGCTGCCCGGCCGGCTGGCCGGCGTCCCGCTCGCCGCCGTCGTCAGCAGCCCCCTCCAGCGCTGCCAGGAGACCCTGCGGCCGCTGCTCGACAGCAGGCCGGACGTGCCCGTGCACAGCGAGGACCGGATCGGTGAGTGCCACTACGGCGACTGGTCGGGCCGCAAACTCGCCGAGCTGAGCGACGAACCGCTGATGGAGGTCGTACAGCGGCACCCCTCCGCCGCCGCGTTCCCCGGCGGCGAGTCGATGCGCGCCATGCAGGCGCGCGCCGTGGAGGCCGTACGGGACTGGAACGCGCGCGTCGAGAAGGAGCACGGCGACGACGCCGTCTACCTGATGTGCTCGCACGGCGACATCATCAAGGCGCTCGTGGCCGACGCCCTCGGCATGCACCTCGACCTCTTCCAGCGGATCCACGTGGACCCCTGCTCGGTCACCGTCGTCCGCTACACCCGGTTGCGCCCATATGTCGTACGGCTCGGTGACACGGGCGATCTGAGCGGGCTGGCGCCGCGTGAGAACACAACCGGCGGTCCGGGTGTTGTAGGAGGCGGCGCGGGAGCACCGTGATCGCTCCGCGCAGTAGGGTGGTCGCGCCTTCCTTACGCAGTACTTCCGGAGCAGCGCGGTACCTCCGGAGCACCCAGCACTTCCCCAGCCGATTCCCAAGGGAGATCAGGACGTGTCCCGTCAGGTGTTCCTCTACGACCCACCGGACCGCTTCGTGGCCGGTACGGTCGGGCTGCCTGGACGCCGTACGTTCTTCCTCCAGGCCTCCGCCGCGGGGCGCGTGACCAGCGTCGCCCTGGAGAAGACCCAGGTGGCCGCCCTCGCCGAGCGGATCGACGAACTGCTCGACGAAGTGGTCCGCCGTACCGGCGGCAACGCCCCGGTGCCCGCCGTCGCCCCCACCGAGATCGCCGACTCCGCCCCGCTGGACGCCCCCGTGGAGGAGGAGTTCCGGGTCGGCACGATGGCGCTGGCGTGGGACGGTGACGAACAGCGCATGATCGTCGAGGCGCAGGCGCTCGTCGAGGTGGACGCCGAGACCGACGAGGACCTCGCCGAGGCCGAGGAGCGGCTCCTCCAGGACGAGGAGAACGGTCCGCCGATGCTCCGGGTGCGCCTCAGCGGGGCGCAGGCCCGCGCCTTCGCCAAACGCGCCCTGGACGTGGTCAACGCGGGCCGCCCGCCGTGCCCGCTGTGCAGCCTGCCGCTCGACCCGGAAGGACACGTATGCCCGCGCCAGAACGGATACCGCCGCGGAGCCTGAGCCCGGGCGACCTGCTCGCCCGGGGCGAGCTGACCGTGCGCGGCCGGATCCGTGAGGCGTCCAACGCGGTCCTGTACTGCTCCGTCTCGTACGAGGGCAGCGAGGCGCACTGCGTCTACAAGCCCGTCGCCGGAGAGCGCCCCCTGTGGGACTTCCCGGACGGGAACCTCGCCCGGCGCGAGGTGGCGGCGTACGAGATCTCCGAGGCGACCGGCTGGGGGCTCGTACCGCCCACCGTGCTGCGCGAGGGGCCGTACGGCGAAGGCATGTGCCAGCTGTGGATCGAGACGGACGCCGACGAGGCGGCGGCTCTGCTCGCCCTCGTCGAGGACGAGGAACCGGGCGAGGGCTGGAAGGCCGTCGGCTTCGCCGAGGTCGGCGAGGGGCAGACCGCCCTGCTCGTGCACGCCGACGACGAGCGGCTGCGGCGGCTCGCGGTCCTCGACGCCGTCATCAACAACGGCGACCGCAAGGGCGGCCATCTCCTGCCGGCCGCCGGGGGACGGCTGTACGGCATCGACCACGGCGTCACGTTCAACGTGGACGACAAACTGCGCACGCTGCTCTGGGGGTGGGCGGGTGAACCCCTCACCGAGGAGGCGCTGTCCGTGCTCGCCCGGCTGGAGGACGCGCTCGCCGACGGCCGGCCCCTCGCGGCCCGGCTGGCGGGGCTGATCACGGAGGCCGAGACCGAGGCGGTCCGCGCCCGGGTCCGTGAGCTGCGCCACACGGGACTCCACCCGCAGCCGTCGGGCCAGTGGCCCGCCATCCCCTGGCCACCCGTCTGAGAACAGGCCGGCCCGCCGGTCCGGCAACAGGTCCGGGGGCCGCCGGGACCGGGTGGGCGAGGCCCGCCCGGGACCGCCCACCACGGAGCTGATCTTTCCGCAAGAGCGCCCAACGGGCCAGGACCTCGCATCCGGTTCGTTTCCGGAACTACCGGCCGGTTACGCTCATGACATGCATGCCTGGCCCGCTTCCGAGGTCCCCGCCCTGCCTGGCAAGGGCCGCGACCTCAGGATTCACGACACCTCGACCGACGGCCGCGTCACCCTCGCGCCCGGTCCCGTCGCCCGCATCTACGTCTGCGGCATCACCCCGTACGACGCGACCCACATGGGACACGCGGCGACCTACAACGCGTTCGACCTCGTGCAGCGCGTGTGGCTCGACACGAAGCGGCAGGTCCACTACGTCCAGAACGTGACCGACGTCGACGATCCCCTGCTGGAGCGCGCCGAGCGCGACGGCGAGGACTGGGTGGCGCTCGCGGAGCGTGAAACCGCCTTGTTCCGGGAGGACATGACGGCGCTGCGGATGCTTCCGCCCCAGCACTACATCGGCGCCGTCGAGGCCATACCGGGCATCGTGCCGCTCGTGGAGCGGCTGCGGGACGCCGGGGCCGCGTACGAACTCCAGGGCGACATCTACTTCTCGGTGGCGGCCGACCCGCACTTCGGCGAGGTCTCGCGCCTCGACGCCGAGGCGATGCGGCTGCTCTCCGCCGAGCGGGGCGGCGACCCCGACCGCCCCGGCAAGAAGAACCCCCTCGACCCGATCCTCTGGATGGCCGCCAGGCCGGGCGAGCCCAGCTGGGACGGCGGGAGCCTCGGCCAGGGCCGGCCCGGCTGGCACATCGAGTGCGTGGCCATCGCGCTCGACCACCTCGGCATGGGCTTCGACGTCCAGGGCGGCGGCAGCGACCTCGCCTTCCCGCACCACGAGATGGGCGCCTCGCACGCCCAGGCGCTGACCGGTGAACACCCCTTCGCCCAGGCGTACGTACACGCCGGGATGGTCGGCCTCGACGGCGAGAAGATGTCCAAGTCCCGGGGCAACCTGGTCTTCGTCTCGACGCTCCGCCGGGACGGCGTGGACCCGGCGGCGATCCGGCTCACCCTGCTGGCGCACCACTACCGCTCCGACTGGGAGTGGACCGACCAGGTGCTCCAGGACGCCCAGGAGCGCCTCGCCCGCTGGCGGGCCGCCGTCTCGCGCCCCGACGGCCCCCCGGCCGACGCGGTCGTCGAGGAGATCCGCGCGGCGCTGGCGGACGACCTGGACGCCCCGGCGGCCTTGGCCGCCGTGGACCGCTGGGCGGAGCTCCAGGCGTCCACGGGCGGTACGGACGAGGGGGCGCCCGGCGTGGTCTCCCGCGCGGTCGACGCCCTGCTCGGAGTGGCCCTCTAGACCACCGTCCCCCAGGGTCCCGGGCACGTCCCGGGGCCGCTCACCAGCCCAGCACGGCCGGTCACGGATACCGACATCCGTAACCGGCCGTGCTGTTGTGCGTGATCCGGCCAAACTCCCTGCGGGGCCAGTGCGTGTGATGGGGTGTGAGGGACGGCACACCCCTTTCCGGGAGGACGCTCACCATGCAACGTTCCTTCGCACGGCGTGACTTGTTCGCCGCCGCGGCCGCCCTCGGCGGAGCGGCGCTCCTCGCCCCGCCCGGCTCCGCCGCCGCGGCCGCCCCGCGCCCCACCGCACGGACCTGGCCCGCCGCCTTCGCCCTGCCGGACGGCTTCCGGCCCGAGGGCATCGCCATCGGCTCGGAGCCGTACGCCTACATAGGTTCGATCGCGCGCGGCGACGTCTACCGCGCGAGCCTCGCCACCGGCCGCGGCACGGTCGTCGTCCAGGGGCTCGGCCCCGAACACCCTGTCATCGGGATCAAGTTGGACGGCCGGGGCCGGCTGTTCCTGAGCGGCGGGGTCAGCGGCGAGATCCGGATCGCCGACCTGCGGACGGGGAAGGTCACGAAGACCTTCACCGTGGGCACGGACCTCACCATGGTCAACGACGTGATCCTGACACCCGGCGCCGCGTGGTTCACGGACTCCTTCGAACCACAGCTCTACAAGCTGCCGTTGGGCCGGCACGGCGAGCCGGGCGACCGCGTCGAGACCGTCCCGCTCAGCGGCGACTGGGTCCAGGGGCCGGCTCTCACCGCCAACGGCATCACCACCACCCCGGACGGCCGGGCGCTGCTCGTGGTGAACAGCTTCGCCGGGGGCGGCGGCCTGATGCGGGTCGACCCCCGCACCGGCGTGGCACGCGCCGTGGACCTCGGGCCGGCCCGGCTGCCCAACGGCGACGGGCTGCTGCTCCTCGGCCGTACGCTCTACGTGGTCCAGAACCGGCAGAACGCCATGGACGTCCTGCTGCTCGACCGCGCGGGCACGAAGGGCACGGCGCTCACCCGGATCACCGCCCCGGGGACCTTCCGGGTCCCCACGACGGCGGCGGCGTACGGCGACCGGATCTACCTGCCCAACGCCCGCTTCGACGTGACCGCCCCGACCCCGGAGACGGACTACGACGTGGTGTCGGTCGCGCGCGTACGTACTCACGCGCGTCCCTGACGACGCACCCACAGGCCTGACGACGCACCCACGGGAACGCACCGCGCCGGACGGACCGCATCACGGTCCGTCCGGCGTCGGCGGCGAGCAGCGGGCAGACAGAGCGGAGGGAGACGCCCTACGGCGTCCCGCCGTTGTCCTTGTCGTCATCGTCGGGTCCGGGCCCGGGTCCCGGCCCCGTCTCCGGACCCGCCTCCGGGTCCGTCTCCGCCTCAGGTCCCGGTCGCGGCGGTCTCTGCGGACGGCCCCGTCCCGGTCCCGCGGAGGGATCGCGGCGGTACGACGGCCCCTCACCGCTCTCCGTGGCGTGCCCGCCCGCCGCCGGCCCCGGCCCCCCGTCGCGGCGCCGCAGATACCGCTCGAACTCCCGCGCGATGGCCTCGCCGGACGCCTCGGGTAGTTCCGCCGTGTCCCGCGCCTCCTCCAGCGTCTGGACGTACTCCGCCACCTCGCTGTCCTCGGCGGCCAGTTGGTCGACGCCCAGCTGCCACGCCCGCGCGTCCTCCGCCAGTTCACCCAGCGGGATCCGCAGACCGATCAGGTCCTCCAGGCGGTTGAGGAGCGCCAGCGTCGCCTTCGGGTTGGGCGGCTGCGACACGTAGTGCGGCACCGCGGCCCACAGGCTCACCGCGGGCACGCCCGCGTGTGTGCACGCCTCCTGGAGGATGCCGACGATGCCGGTCGGCCCCTCGTAGCGGGTCTCCTCCAGATCCATCGTCCTGGCCAGATCGGCGTCCGAGGTGATCCCGCTGACCGGCACCGGCCTGGTGTGCGGGGTGTCGCCGAGCAGCGCGCCCAGGATGACCACCATCTCCACACCCAGTTCATGGGCGAAGCCCAGGATCTCGTTGCAGAAGGAACGCCAGCGCATGGACGGTTCGATGCCGCGGACCAGTACCAGGTCACGAGGCGTCTCACCGCCGACCCGGACCACGGAGAGCCGGGTGGTCGGCCAGGTGATCTTCCGTACTCCGCCGTCCAGCCACACCGTCGGCCGGTTGACCTGGAAGTCGTAGTAGTCCTCGGCGTCGAGCGCCGCGAACACCTCGCCCTTCCACTCCCGGTCCAGATGCGCGACCGCGGTGGAGGCGGCGTCGCCGGCGTCGTTCCAGCCCTCGAACGCGGCCACCATGACCGGGTCGATCAGCTCAGGAACCGCCTCGAGCTCGATCACCCAGTGCCTCCTTCCGAAGTTCCCTTGTCCACGCCCCAACCTTACGGCTTTCCCGGTCCCCGCCCGCAGCCCCGCGCACGCCCGGGTGAACTTCTGCGCGGTGGGGCATAGGTCGGGGAACACGGCCAACCGACAGCCGACCAGCAGACGATTCATCCGAGCTGTGACCGTTATTTTTCGCCGAACCCTGGACGTTTAGGCGTCAGCGACGCTATACATCGGATGACCACAAGAGGTCCGATGTTCTTCCAAGGGGGCGTGCATGAGTCAGACCGTCACAGGGTTCGAGGTTCACGACATCCGTTTTCCCACCTCGGAACAGCTCGACGGCTCCGACGCCATGAACCCGGACCCCGACTACTCGGCGGCCTACGTCGTCCTGCGTACCACGGACGGCGCCGAGGGGCACGGCTTCTGCTTCACGATCGGGCGGGGCAACGAGGTCACGGCCGCCGCCATCGAGGCACTGCGTCCGTACGTCGTGGGGCGCCCGGCCCCGCGCACCGCGGCCGATCTCGCCGCGCTCTACTTCGAGCTCACCCATGACTCGCAGCTGCGCTGGCTCGGCCCGGAGAAGGGCGTGATGCACATGGCGGCGGGCGCCGTCGTCAACGCCGCCTGGGACCTGGCCGCCGGATACGCGGGCAAGCCGGTCTGGGAGTTCCTCGCCGGGATGACCCCCGAGGAACTCGTCTCGCTCGTCGACTTCCGCTATCTGACGGACGTCCTCACCCCGGACGACGCGCTCGCCATCCTGCGGGCCGCGGAACCGGGCCGCGCCGAGCGCGCCGCACAACTGCGCGAGCGGGGCTACCCCGCGTACACGACCTCACCGGGCTGGCTCGGTTACGCCGACGCCAAGCTGGTCGGCCTCGCCCAGCAGGCCGTCGCCGACGGCTTCGAGCAGATCAAGCTCAAGGTGGGCGGCGATCTGGACGACGACGTGCGGCGCATGAAGCTCGCCCGTGAGGCCGTCGGTCCCGACATCCGGATCGCCGTCGACGCCAACCAGCGCTGGGACGTGGCCGAGGCGGTGCGCTGGATGGCCGCGCTCGCCCCGTACGAACCGCACTGGATCGAGGAGCCCACCAGCCCCGACGACATCCTCGGCCACGCCGCCATCCGCGCCGGGCAGCCGGTGAAGGTGGCCACCGGCGAACACGTCGCCAACCGGGTCGTGTTCAAGCAGCTGCTCCAGGCCGGGGCCGTCGACTTCGTCCAGATCGACGCGGCCCGCGTGGCCGGCGTCAACGAGAACGTGGCGATCCTGCTCCTCGCGGCCAAGTTCGGCGTGCCGGTCTGCCCGCACGCCGGCGGGGTCGGACTGTGCGAACTGGTCCAGCACCTCTCCATGTTCGACTTCGTCGCCGTCTCCGGCAGCTGGGACGACCGGGTCATCGAGTACGTGGACCACCTCCACGAACACTTCGCCGACCCCGTGGTCATCGTCTCCGGGAGATACTCCGCCCCGACGGCGCCCGGCTTCTCCGCCCGGATGCTCCCCGCGTCGATCGCCGAGCACAGCTACCCCGACGGGCCCGTCTGGCAGGCCCGCCGCACCACCGAGGAGATCAGCTCATGACATCCGTACGGGACTTCGAGGGGCTGAACGCCCTGGTGACGGGCGGTGCCTCCGGCATCGGCGCGGCCATCGCCACGCTGCTGCTCGAACGGGGCGCCCAGGTCGCCGTACTGGACCGGGACACCGCGGGAGCCCCCGAGGGGACGCTGGCCCTCAAGGCGGACGTCACCGACGACGCGGCGGTCAAGGCCGCCGTTGACGCGGCGGCGGCGGAGTTCGGCGCGCTGCACACCGTCGTCTCCAACGCCGGGGTCGGCGCCATCGGCGCCGTCACCGACAACTCCGACGACGAGTGGCACCGGGTCCTCGACATCAACGTCCTCGGCATGGTCCGCACCGCGCGCCACGCCGTACCGCATCTGCGGCGCGCGGCGGCCGGCCGGCCGGGCGCCGTCTCGATCACCCAGACCTGCTCCATCGCCGCGACCGCGGGCCTGCCCCAGCGCGCCCTCTACAGCGCCAGCAAGGGCGCTATCCTCTCGCTCACCCTGGCGATGGCCGCGGATCACGTCCGGGAGGGCATCCGCGTCAACTGCGTCAACCCCGGAACCGCCGACACACCCTGGATCGGACGCCTGCTCGACCAGGCCCCGGACCCCGCGGCCGAGCGCGCCGCCCTCGCCGCCCGCCAGCCGTCAGGACGACTGGTCGGCGCGGACGAGGTCGCCGCAGCGGTCGCCTACCTCGCCAGCCCCGCCGCGGCGGCCGTCACGGGGACGGCACTCGCGGTGGACGGCGGGATGCAAGGCCTGCGCCTGCGTCCCGCCAACTGAGCCGACATTCACCTTCATAAGGACGGGACCTCCATGAAGCGTCACACCGCGGACCGCTCCCCACTCCGCAGACTTCGTACGACGGGCGCCTCCGCCTGTGCCGTGGTGCTCGCCGTGGCAGCCCTGGCCGGCTGCAACCGCGAGTCGGACTCCGACAGCGCCGCCGGCGGCGGGAAGGTCGGCATCGACCTGCCCCGCGCCGACAGCGACTTCTGGAACTCCTACCAGCAGTACATCGACAAGGGCGTCAAGGAGGACGGCATCGACGCCCTCCCGCCGACCAACTCGCAGAACGACATCGGCAAGCTCGTCGCCAACGTCCAGGCCTTCACCGACCAGGGCGCCAAGGCCGTCGTCATGGCCCCGCAGGACACCGGCGCGATAGCCGAGACGCTCCAGACGCTGAGCGACAAGAAGATCCCCGTCGTCAGCGTGGACACCCGCCCCGACAAGGGCGACGTCTACATGGTCGTCAGGGCCGACAACCGCGCGTACGGCCAGAAGGCCTGCGAGTACCTGGGCGAGCAGCTCAAGGGCAAGGGCAAGGTCGCGGAGTTCCAGGGCGACCTCTCCTCCATCAACGGCCGTGACCGCTCGGAGGCGTTCAAGAGCTGCATGACGGAGAAGTTCCCCGACATCCAGGTCTTCGAGCTGGCCACCGAGTGGAAGGGCGACGTGGCCTCGGCCAAGCTCCAGTCCACCCTCGCCGCCCACCCCGACCTCAACGGCATCTACATGCAGGCCGGCGGTGTCTTCCTCCAGCCGACGCTGGCCCTGCTGGAGCAGAAGAAGCTCCTCAAGGCCCCCGGCACCCCCGGGCACATCACGATCATCTCCAACGACGGCATCCCCGAGGAACTGGACGCCATCCGCGCGGGCAAGATCGACGCCACCATCTCGCAGCCCGCCGACCTCTACGCCAAGTACGCGCTGTACTGGGCCAAGGAGGCACTGGCCGGTACGACCCCGAAGGCCGGGGCGACCGACCACGACTCCACGATCATCAAGATCCCCAACGGTTTCGAGGACCAGCTCCCCGCGCCCCTGGTGACCAAGGCGAACGTGGACGACCCGAAGCTCTGGGCCAACCAGCTGGAGAAGAAGAACTAGCCATGGACCAGGCACCTCCGGACGCGGCCGCACCCGCCGCGGTCCACGCGGAAGGCATCGTCAAGCGCTTCGGTCCCACCGTGGCGCTCGACGGTGTCCGGCTCACGGTCCGCCCCGGCGAGTCCCACGCGCTCGTCGGGCGCAACGGCGCGGGCAAGTCCACCCTGGTGAGCGTGCTCACCGGGCTGCACAGGCCCGACGCAGGACAGGTCAGCTTCGGCGGCGAGCCCGCGCCCGCCTTCGGGGACACCACGGCCTGGCAGTCCAAGGTCGCCTGCGTCTACCAGAAGTCGATGGTCGTGCCCGACCTGACCGTCGCCGAGAACCTCTTCCTCAACAACTACGGCCTGGACGCCTCGGGGTCCGGGGGCCGCTTCATCAGCTGGCGCGGCCTGCGCGAGCGCGCCAGGGAGCTGCTCGCGGGGTACGGGGTCGACGTCGACCCGAACGTCCGCGCCAAGGATCTCCCGGTCGAGCAGCGGCAGTTCGTGGAGATCGCCCGGGCGCTGTCCTTCGGCGCCCGGCTGATCATCCTGGACGAGCCGACCGCCCAGCTCGACGCCCGGGGGATCCAGCGGCTCTTCGACAAGCTCCGGGAACTCCAGGGCCAGGGGGTGGCGTTCCTCTTCATCTCCCACCACCTGCAAGAGGTGTACGAGCTGTGCACCGCCGTCACCGTCTACCGGGACGCCCGCCATGTGCTGACCGCCCAGGTCGCCGACCTCTCGAAGGCGGACCTGGTCACGGCGATGACGGGGGAGTCCACGGGCAAGGCAGCCTGGCACGCGGCGGGCGCGAAGGAGCAGGACACCACGGCCGAGCCCGTCCTGCGGACCGAAGGGCTCACCCTGGAAGGGGAGTTCGAGCCGCTGGACCTGGCCGTACGGCCGGGCGAGGTGCTCGGTGTGGCGGGCGCCGCCGCCAGCGGGGCCACCGCCCTCGGCGAGATCCTGGCCGGGATGCGCAAGCCGTCCGGCGGCAGCGTCTCGATGCACGGCACGAAGGTCAGGCCGGGCAGCGTCCCGCACGCCCTGGACGCCGGCATCGGCTACATCCCCGAGGACCGGCACATCCAGGGGCTGGTCCTGGAACGCAGCGTCGCGGAGAACGCGACGCTCACGGTCACCGACCAGCTCGGCCCGTGGGGGACCGTACTGCCCTCCCGTACCAGGGAGTTCGCCCGGACGATGATCGCGTCGCTGGACATCAAGACGCAGGGCCCCGAGCAGCCGGTCTCGGGCCTGTCGGGCGGCAACCAGCAGAAGGTCGTCGTGGCCCGCGCGCTGGCCCGCAAGCCCAGCGCGCTGGTCGCCCTGCGGCCGACCGCCGGGGTCGACATCAAATCGAAGGACTCGCTGCTCGGTGTGGTGCGCACGGTGGCGGACCAGGGCAGCGCGGCCGTGATCATCTCCGACGAACTGGATGATCTGCGGGTGTGCGACCGGGTCCTCGCGCTCTTCCACGGGCGCGTCGTGGCCACGTTCGGGAGCGGGTGGACGGACCAAGAGCTGGTCGCCGCCATGGAAGGTGTGGGGGAGAGGGAATGACCGACACGATCAGTCCGCCGACGGTGGACACCGCGAAGGGCGCGGGGCCGGCGAGCCGGCTCAAGCTCATCCGGTGGAGCGACTTCTCGCTCGTACCGGTGATCCTGGTGCTGATGGTGATCGGCTTCATCGTCTCGCCGGTCTTCCTCACCTCCAACAACCTGATCAGCGTCGTCCAGCAGTCCTCCGAGCTGAGCCTGCTCGTGCTCGGCCAGGCGCTGATCCTGATCTGCGGCCGGATGGACCTGTCCCTGGAGTCGACGATCGGCATCGCGCCGGTCGTGGCCATGTGGCTGATCCTGCCCACGGAGGGCGGCCGGTTCAACGGGCTCGGCGTGCTGCCGTCCTGGAGCGCCATCCCCCTCTGCCTGCTGGTCGGCGTGATCATCGGGGGGATCAACGGCTTCCTCATGCTCAAGCTGCGGGTCAACGGCTTCATCGCCACCCTCGGCATGCTGACCATGCTCCGCGGTCTCCACATCGGCATCACCGAGGGCAAGTCGATCACCGACGTCCCGGAGTCCTTCCGGTACCTCGGCAAGACCGACTGGCTGGGCGCCCCGGCCGCCGTCTGGATCTGCCTGGCGCTCTTCGCGATCGGCGGGGCGGCGCTCGCCTGGCTGAAGCACGGCCGTTCGCTGTACGCCATCGGCGGCAACCCGGAAGCGGCCCGCGCGGCCGGGATCCGGGTGGACCGGATCACCTGGATCGTGCTGGCGATCGGCGGTCTGCTGGCCGCCTTCGCGGGCATCCTCTACACCGGCCACTACGGCTCGGTCGCGGCCACCCAGGGCAACGGCTGGATCTTCCAGGTCTTCGCGGCGGCGGTCATCGGCGGCATCAGCCTCAAGGGCGGGCGCGGCACGCTGTTCGGCGCGCTGACCGGCGTGCTCACGCTCCAGCTGGTCGTGAACGTGATGACCCTCGGGGGCGTACCGGCCCTCTGGAACCAGTTCCTCAACGGCGCGATCATCATCGTCGCGCTGGTCATCTCGCGCTTCGCGAGCGGCGAGAAGCAGGACTGACACCCCGCGACGCCGGACGGGCGCCGGAGAGGCCACGCGGCCCCTCCGGCGCCCGTCCGGCTTTCCCGGAGGGGCAGCCGCGGCTCTACGTCACAGCGTCGACCGCAGCCACATCTCCACACTCGCCACATGGACGGTCGCCCACGAGCGCGCCGCCTCCGCGTCCCGGTCCCGCAGCGCCGCCAGGATCGCCCGGTGCTCGTGCAGGGTGCGGCTGACGGCGTCCTCCTGCGTCAGCCCGCGCCACACCCGGGCCCGGGTGGTCGGCCCCGAGAGGCCGTCCAGCAGCGAGCAGAGCACGGAGTTGCCGGAGAAATGCACGATGCCCCGGTGGAACTCCAGGTCCGAGGCGACCAGCTCCTCGACCGAGGGATCGGCCCCCAGCGCGTCCAACCGGGCGTCCATCGCGTCCAGTTCGGCGTCGGTGATCCGCGCGCACGCCATGGCGGTGGCGGCCGGCTCCAGGATGCGCCGTACCGCGAGGAACTCCAGCACGGTGTCGTCGCGGTGGAAGTCCACCACGAAGCTCAACGCCTCCAGCAGCAGCTGGGGGTCCAGGCTGGTGACGTACGTGCCGTCGCCCTGCCGTACGTCGAGAATGCGGATGAGCGACAGCGCGCGGACCGCCTCCCGCAGGGAGTTGCGGGACAGGCCCAGCTCGGCGGCGAGTTCGCTCTCCTTGGGGAGACGGTCGCCGGGGCGCAGCGCGCCCGAGACGATCATTCCCTTGATCTTCTCGATGGCCTCGTCGGTGACAGCCATGGGCGACCTCCATACATCCGATGTATCGACTCCCATTATGCGCCGGGAAACACCGGAGAGGGGCGCTCCGTGAAAGGAGCGCCCCTCGATACGTGCCCGCCGCCGGTCGCGGAGGCGTGCCCGCCGTCAGTTCCGCTCGGCGAGGATCGCCTCCACCCGGGCCCGGATCTCGTCCGTGGCCAGTCCGCGGATCGTCAGGGTCGTACGCCGCCGCAGGACGTCGTCCGCCGTCTCGGCCCACTCGTGGTCACGGGCGTAGACGACCTGCGCCCAGATCTCGGGCGCGTCCGGGTGGATCCGCTCGCCCAACTCCGCGTGCTCGTTGGCGAGCCGGACGATGTCGAACGCCAGCGTGCCGTAGTGGGTGGCCAGATGGTGGGCGGTGTCGGGCGCCATCGACGGGCCCGTCCCGCCCCCGTCGATCATCAGCCGGTGCGCCACCGCGTGCGGGTTGGCGAGCCCCGGCAGCGGAGCCTTCTTCGGCAGGTCCGAGATCGGCTCCATGTTGTCGCTCAGCGGGTGCCCCGGCAGCTCCGCCAGCTTGTTGACCACCATGCGGCCGATGTGCCGGAAGGTCGTCCACTTGCCGCCCGCCACCGACAGCATGCCGCCGCTGCCCTCGGTCACGACCGTCTCGCGCTTGGCCTTGGAGGTGTCGCCGGGGCCGCCGGGCAGCACCCGCAGACCGGCGTACGAGTACGTGATCAGGTCCCGGGAGAGCTGCTGGTCCCGTACGGACAGGGACGCCTCGTCCAGGATCTGGTGGATGTCCTTGTCGTTGACGGCGACGTCGGCGGGGTCGCCCACGTACTCCTCGTCCGTCGTCCCGAGCACCAGCATGTCCTCCCAGGGGAGGGCGAAGGTGATGCGGTACTTGTCGATGGGGGTGGCGAGCGCCGCGTTCCACGGCGCGGTGCGCCGCAGGACCAGGTGCGCGCCCTTGGAGAGGCGGATGGACGGCTCCGAGGCCGCGTCCTCCATGGTCCGCAGCCGGTCCACCCACGGTCCGGTGGCGTTGAGCACCAGCCGGGCGTCGACCCCGAACTCGCTGCCGTCCAGGGCGTCCTTGAGGTCCGCGCCGGTCACCCGGCCGCCGGTGAAGCGCAACCCGGTGACCTCGGCGTGGTTGAGCACGGTGGCGCCCGAGTCGACGGCCGCGCGGACCGTCATCAGCGCCATCCGCGCGTCGTTCATCTGGTCGTCGCCGTACACGGCGACGGCCTTGAGGTTGTCCGTACGCAACTCGGGCACGGCGCGCCGCGCCTTGGCCGGGCTGATCACATGGCCCACGCCGTCGCCGAACGCGGAGAGCGCGGAGTACGCGAAGACACCCGCGCCGAGCTTGGTGGCGCCGTGCGGCCCGCCCTTGTAGACGGGCAGGTAGAAGGTGAGCGGGTTGGCCAGGTGCGGTGCCACCTGGCGGGAGACCGCGCGCCGCTCGAAGTGGTTCTCCGCAACCAGCTTCACCGCGCCGGTCTGGAGGTAGCGCAGTCCGCCGTGGAGCAGCTTGGAGGAGGCGGACGAGGTGGCGCCGGCGAAGTCGCCGCCGTCCACCAGAGCCACCCGCAGCCCCGACTGGGAGGCGTGCCAGGCGGTGGAGATGCCCAGGATGCCGCCGCCGATCACCAGGAGGTCGTACGTCGCCGTGGAAAGCTGTTCCCGGGTCTGGGCGCGGCTCGGCAGGGATCCGCCGGCCGGGTGCGTCCCCAGTGCGGGGGCGCTCTGGAGGGTGGTGCTCATCGTTGACTCCTCGTCAGCTCGTCCTGGCTCGGCGGCCGGTGTCCGTCGTCGGCTGTCGTCAGCTGTCTTTCAGCTGTCTTCTTCTTCGAGCCAGCCCATGGTCCTGTCGACCGCCTTGAGCCAGCTCTTGTACTCACGCTCGCGGGTGTCCGCGTCCATCTGGGGCGTCCACTCGGCGGCCCTGCGCCAGTTGGCCTTGAGGGCGTCGGTGTCCGGCCAGAAGCCGACCGCGAGCCCGGCGGCGTAGGCGGCGCCGAGCGCGGTGGTCTCGGCGACCATCGGGCGCACGACGGGTGCGTCGAGGACGTCGGCGAGCGTCTGCATCAGCAGGTTGTTGGCGGTCATGCCGCCGTCGACCTTGAGGGTCGTCAGCTCGACGCCCGAGTCCTTCGTCATGGCGTCGCTGATCTCGCGGGTCTGCCAGGCGGTCGCCTCCAGCACCGCGCGGGCGATGTGGGCCTTGGTGACGTAGCCGGTCAGTCCTGCGATGACACCGCGGGCGTCCGCGCGCCAGTGCGGGGCGAAGAGCCCGGAGAAGGCGGGCACGAAGTACACCCCGCCGTTGTCCTCGACGGAGGAGGCCAGGGTCTCGATCTCAGGCGCGGACTTGATCAGGCCCATCTGGTCGCGCATCCACTGCACCAGCGAACCGGTGACGGCGATCGCGCCCTCCAGGGCGTACACGGCCGGCTGGTCGCCGATGCGGTAGCCGACGGTCGTCAGCAGGCCGGAGTAGGAGTTGATCGGCTTGTGGGCGGTGTTCATCAGCATGAACGTGCCGGTGCCGTACGTGGACTTGGCCTCGCCCTCCTCGAAGCAGGTCTGGCCGAACAGCGCCGCCTGCTGGTCGCCGAGCGCCGAGGCGACCGGGATGCCGTCGAGGGCGCCGCCCTTGGCCTTCCCGTACACCTCCGCGGAGGAGCGGATCTCGGGCAGCATCTCGATGGGGACGCCGATGGACGTACAGAGCTTCGGGTCCCACTGGAGGGTGGTGAGGCTCATCAGCATCGTCCGGGAGGCGTTGGTGACGTCCGTGACGTGCACGCCGCCGTTCACTCCGCCGGTCAGGTTCCAGATGACCCAGGAGTCCATGGTGCCGAAGAGGATGTCGCCGCGCTCGGCGCGCTCGCGCAGGCCGTCGACGTTGTCGAGCAGCCAGCGGGCCTTCGGCCCCGCGAAGTAGGTCGCGAGCGGCAGGCCGGTCTCGCGGCGGAAGCGGTCCTGGCCTACGTTGCGCCCGAGTTCGCGGATGAGCGCGCCGGTACGGGTGTCCTGCCAGACGATCGCGTTGTGGACGGGCTCACCGGTGTTCTTGTCCCAGAGCATGGTGGTCTCGCGCTGGTTGGTGATGCCGATCGCCAGGACGTCCTTCTTGGTGATGCCCGCCTTCTGGATGGCGTTCGCCACGACTTCCTGGACGTTGGCCCAGATCTCGGTGGCGTTGTGCTCCACCCAGCCGGGCTTGGGGAAGATCTGTTCGTGCTCCTTCTGGTCGACGGCGACGATGCGTCCGTCGACGTCGAAGACGATGCAGCGGCTGGACGTGGTGCCCTGGTCGATGGCCGCGATGAACGGGCCGGTGCCGTGGGAGGAAGTCCCGGTGGTTGCGTCACTCACGGTATCGCTCCTGCTCTGTGCGAAGGGACAATGAGGCTGTGGCTCAGGCTCAGGCGAGGACCCAGTTGTAGAAACCGCCGGCCGCGGCGCCGCCGATCAGCGGTGCCACCACCGGTATCCACGCGTAGCTCCAGTCGGAGCCGCCCTTGTTGGGCAGCGGCAGGAGCGCGTGGACGATACGGGGGCCCAGGTCACGGGCCGGGTTGATCGCGTACCCCGTGGGGCCGCCGAGCGACAGCCCGATCCCCACCACGACCAGCGCCGTGACCAGCACGCCGATGGTGCCGAGGCCGTTGCCCGCGTTGTTGAGCCCCTGGGTGAGGATCGCGATGACCAGGACGAACGTGGCGATGATCTCGGTCAGCACGTTCTGGAGGACATTCCTGACCTCGGGCCCGGTGGAGAAGACGCCGAGGACGGGACCGGCCTGGGGGGCCGTCCTCTGGTCGACCAGTCCCTCCGTCGCGGGCTGGGCCGCGAGGATCTCCGGGTCGGTGAGGTGGGCCGTGAACTGACCCATGTAGGTGACCCAGACCAGGAACGCGCCGATGATCGCCCCCAGCAGCTGGGAGCCGAGGTAGAGCGGTACGTCGCTCCACTTCGTACCGCCCTCGATCGCCAGACCGAGGGTGACCGCCGGATTGAGCTGAGCGCCGGAGACACCCGCGGACAGGTAGGCGCCGGTCAGTACGGCGAAGCCCCAGCCGAAGCTGATGGCGAGCCAGCCCGCGTCCCGGGCCTTCGAGCGCTTGAGCACCACGGCGGCGACAACGCCTCCGCCGAGCAGGATCAGGATGGCGGTACCTGTGGTCTCGCCTATGAAGATGTCAAAGTCGGACACCCGAGACTCCTTTGTCCAGGGGGAGGCGGGCCTCCGGCACACGCCAGGGGCCCGCGCTCTCACACGAGAACGTTGCCGGCCTCTGGCGCTGTCCCACACTAACTCGCATTACCGGTAAGTGTTCGACAATGCCGACCGCTGAACGGCAGTTTTCTCCTGTGTCCAACATGCAGTCAAGGGTCCGGGAACCGAAACCTCGTACTACTCATGATCCGCCATACCGCTCAAAAGCGCCCGGCGCCGATGTCCCTGGAGACCGAACGGGCGCACTCGCGCACCGCCGCCACCAGCTCGGGACGTACCTCTCCGTCCTTGCAGATACGTTCGACCGCACCGGTGATGGCTATGGCTCCGACCGGCATCTTCCTGCGGTCGTGGATGGGCGCGGCCACCGCCGCGACGCCCTCCCAGGTCTCCTCGACGTCCACCGCCCACCCGCGCGCGCGGGTCAGATCGAGGATCTCCTCGAACTCCGCCGCACCGGTGACGGTCCGGGGCGTGAGCGCCGTACGCTCCCCCTCCATGACCTCGTGGTGGGCCACCGGGTCGTACGCCGACAGCACCTTGCCCAGCGCCGTCGAGTGCAGCGGCTGCATGGCCCCCACCTCCAGGACCTGCCTGCTGTCGTCCGGCCGGAAGACGTGGTGGACGATCAGCACACCCTGCTGGTGGACCACCCCCAGATGGACGCTCTCCCCGCTGGACCGCGCCAGGTCGTCCGTCCAGACCAGCGCCCGGGACCGCAGCTCGTGCACGTCCAGATAGCTGTTCCCCAGACGGAGCAGCTCCGCCCCCAGCTGGTAGCGGCCCGAGGCCGGCTCCTGCTCGACGAAGCCCTCCGCCTGGAGGGTGCGCAGGATGCCGTGCGCCGTGCCCTTCGCCAGCCCGAGGGAGGCGGCGATGTCCGAGAGCCCGAGCCGCCGCTCGCCGCCCGCCAGCAGGCGCAGCATGGCCGCCGCCCGTTCCAGCGACTGGATGTTCTTCGCCATCGGCCGGACCTCCCGTACGTGCGCTTTCTCTACACACAGTTCGACAATGCGGAACACTATCGGCCGATGCCGACCTTTTGTCAGCGCGGACACGACACGCCGACACAGGCCCGCCGCCCGTCCGGCGGCCGGAACGGCGCCCCGTTCCCGCACCCGCCCGGCTACGCTGGGCCGGTGCGCCGTCTCCAGACGCCGCAAAGCCGACAGCCGTCGCAACCCGGGAGTATCCTCATGGCCTCGTCGCCAGCACCCTCCACCGACAGCAAGAGCCGGATCGACGCCCTCCGTGAGGCACTCGCCACGCGCGTGGTGGTCGCCGACGGCGCGATGGGCACGATGCTCCAGGCGCAGGACCCCACCATGGAGGACTTCGAGCAGCTGGAAGGCTGCAACGAGATCCTCAACGTGACCCGCCCGGACATCGTCCGGCACGTCCACGAAGAGTATTTCGCCGTCGGGGTCGACTGCGTCGAGACCAACACCTTCGGCACGAACTACGCCGCCCTCGCCGAGTACGACATCGCCGACCGGGTCTTCGAGCTGGCCGAGGCGGGCGCCAGGATCGCCCGCGAGGTCGCCGACGAGTTCACCACGAGCACCGGCCAGCAGCGCTGGGTTCTCGGCTCCATGGGCCCCGGCACCAAACTGCCGACCCTCGGCCACGCCCCGTACCTCACCCTGCGCGACGCCTACCAGCAGAACGCCGAAGGCATGATCGCCGGCGGGGCGGACGCCCTCCTGGTGGAGACCACCCAGGACCTGCTCCAGACCAAGGCCGCCGTCCTCGGCGCCCGCCGCGCCCTGACGGCCACCGGCGCGAACCTCCCGATCATCTGCTCGGTGACGGTCGAGACGACCGGCACGATGCTCCTCGGCTCCGAGATCGGCGCGGCCCTCACCGCCCTGGAACCCCTCGGCATCGACATGATCGGCCTCAACTGCGCCACCGGGCCCGCCGAGATGAGCGAGCACCTGCGCTACCTCGCCCGGCACTCCCGCATCCCGCTGTCCTGCATGCCCAACGCCGGCCTCCCCGTCCTCGGCAAGGACGGCGCGCACTACCCGCTCTCCGCCGCCGAGCTGGCCGACGCGCAGGAGACCTTCGTCCGCGAGTACGGCCTCTCCCTCGTCGGCGGCTGCTGCGGTACGACCCCCGAGCACCTGCGCCAGGTCGTGGAGCGCGTCCGCGACGCGGTGCCCACGGTCCGCGACCCGCGCCCCGAGCCGGGCGCCGCGTCCCTCTACCAGACCGTGCCGTTCCGCCAGGACGCCGCGTTCCTCGCCATCGGCGAGCGGACGAACGCCAACGGGTCGAAGAAGTTCCGCGAGGCCATGCTCGAAGGCCGCTGGGACGACTGCGTCGAGATGGCCCGCGACCAGATCCGCGAAGGCGCCCACCTGCTGGACCTCTGCGTCGACTACGTCGGCCGCGACGGCGCCGCCGACATGGCCGAACTCGCCGGCCGCTTCGCCACCGCCTCCACCCTCCCGATCGTCCTCGACTCCACCGAACTTCCCGTCCTGCGCGCGGGTTTGGAGAAGCTCGGCGGACGCGCCGTCATCAACTCCGTGAACTACGAGGACGGCGACGGCCCCGAGTCCCGCTTCCACCAGGTCACCGAACTGGCCGTCGAGCACGGCGCCGCCCTCATCGCGCTCACCATCGACGAGGACGGCCAGGCCCGTACCCCCGAGCACAAGGTCGCCATCGCCGAACGGCTCATCGAGGACCTCACCGGAAACTGGGGCGTCCACGAGTCCGACATCCTCATCGACACCCTGACCTTCACCATCTGCACCGGCCAGGAGGAGTCCCGCAAGGACGGCATCGCCACCATCGACGCCATCCGCGAACTCAAGCGCCGCCACCCCGACGTCCAGACCACCCTCGGCCTGTCCAACATCTCCTTCGGCCTCAACCCGGCCGCCCGCGTCGTCCTCAACTCCGTCTTCCTCGACGAGTGCGTCAAGGCAGGACTGGACTCGGCGATCGTGCACGCCTCGAAGATCCTGCCGATCGCCCGCCTGGAGGAGGAGCAGGTCAAGGTCGCCCTCGACCTCATCTACGACCGGCGCGAAGAGGGCTACGACCCGCTGCAGAAGCTCATGGCGCTCTTCGAGGGCGTCAACATGAAGTCGATGAAGGACGGCCGCGCCGAGGAGCTGCTGGCCCTCCCGCTGAACGAGCGCCTGGAGCGCCGCATCATCGACGGCGAGAAGAACGGCCTGGAGGCCGACCTCGCCGCGGCGCTGGAGGAGCGGCCCGCCCTGGACATCGTCAACGACACCCTGCTCAACGGCATGAAGGTCGTCGGCGAACTCTTCGGCTCCGGCCAGATGCAGCTCCCCTTCGTCCTCCAGTCCGCCGAGGTCATGAAGACCGCGGTCGCGTACCTCGAACCGCACATGGAGAAGAGTGACGCCGACGGCAAGGGCACCATCGTGCTCGCCACCGTCCGCGGCGACGTCCACGACATCGGCAAGAACCTCGTCGACATCATCCTCTCCAACAACGGCTACAACGTGGTCAACCTCGGCATCAAGCAGCCCGTCTCCGCGATCCTGGAAGCCGCCGAGGAACACCGCGCGGACGTCATCGGCATGTCGGGGCTGCTGGTGAAGTCGACCGTGATCATGAAGGAGAACCTCCAGGAGCTCAACCAGCGCCAGATGGCCGCCGACTACCCGGTCATCCTCGGCGGAGCCGCCCTCACCCGCGCCTACGTGGAACAGGACCTCCACGAGATCTACGAGGGCGAAGTCCGCTACGCCCGCGACGCGTTCGAGGGCCTGCGCCTGATGGACGCCCTCATCGCCGTCAAGCGGGGCGTCCCCGGCGCCACCCTCCCCGAGCTGAAGCAGCGCCGCGTCAAGGCCACCACCAACACCGTCGTGGAGGAACGCCCCGAGGAGGGCGCCGCCCGCTCCGACGTCTCCACCGACAACCCGCTGCCCACCCCGCCGTTCTGGGGCACCCGCGTCGTCAAGGGCATCCAGCTCAAGGAGTACGCCTCCTGGCTGGACGAGGGCGCGCTCTTCAAGGGCCAGTGGGGCCTCAAGGAAGCGCGCAAGGGCGGCCCCACGTACGAGGAACTCGTCGAGACCGAGGGCCGGCCCCACCTGCGCGGCTGGCTCGACCAGCTGCACACCGGCGGCATGCTCGAAGCGGCCGTCGTCTACGGCTACTTCCCCTGCGTCTCCAAGGGCGACGACCTCATCCTCCTCGGCGAGGACGGCTCGGAGCGCACCCGCTTCACCTTCCCCCGCCAGCGCCGCGGCCGCCGCCTCTGCCTGGCCGACTTCTTCCGCCCCGAGGAGTCCGGCGAGACGGACGTCGTCGGCCTCCAGGTCGTCACCGTCGGCAGCAGGATCGGCGAGACCACCGCCGAACTCTTCGAGAAGAACGCCTACCGCGACTACCTCGAACTGCACGGGCTCTCCGTCCAGCTCGCCGAGGCCCTCGCCGAGTACTGGCACGCCCGGGTCCGCTCCGAACTGGGCTTCGCCGGCGAGGACCCGGCCGAGGTGGAGGACATGTTCGCGCTCAAGTACCGGGGTGCCCGCTTCTCCCTCGGGTACGGGGCCTGCCCCGACCTGGAGGACCGGGCGAAGATCGCCGAGCTGCTCCGGCCCGAGCGCATCGGCGTCCAGCTCTCCGAGGAGTTCCAGCTCCACCCCGAGCAGTCCACGGACGCGATCATCATCCACCACCCCGAGGCGAAGTACTTCAACGCCCGCTGACCGGGCGCGAGCCCGCTGCGGCCCGCCCCGGCCCGTGCCCCGCCGTATCCGGCGCGCGCGGAGATCGGCGGGGCCGTACACTGGTCGGTCCAGCGCAGGCCGGTCGCCTGTCCCGGGGGGTTTCCCCGTGGAACAGGCGACCGGCCTTCCCGTCCCTCACGGAGGTGTGCCGGATGACCAGTACGGTCCCCGCATCGTTGACCCGTACGGCCGAAGGCTCCGCCCTTCAGGCCGTCCTTCTCGACATGGACGGCACTCTGGTCGACACCGAAGGGTTCTGGTGGGACGCCGAGGTGGAGGTCTTCAAGGACCTCGGCCACGCCCTCGACGAGTCCTGGCGCCACGTGGTCGTCGGCGGCCCCATGACCCGCAGCGCGGCCTTCCTCATCGAAGCCACCGGCGCCGCCCTCACCCTGGCCGAGCTGACCGTACTGCTCAACGACAAGTTCGAGGAACGGATCGGCCTCGGCGTGCCGATGATGCCCGGCGCGGCGAGACTCCTGGCCGAACTGGCCGCCCACGACGTCCCCACCGCCCTGGTCTCCGCCTCCCACCGGCGCATCATCGACCGGGTCCTGCTCTCCCTCGGACCGCGGTACTTCGCCCTCACCGTCGCCGGCGACGAGGTGCCCCGTACCAAACCGCACCCCGACCCCTACCTGATCGCCGCCCGCGGCCTGGGAGCCGACCCGGCGCGCTGCGCGGTCATCGAGGACACGGCCACCGGCGTGGCCTCCGCGGAGGCGGCCGGCTGCAAGGTCGTCGCGGTGCCCTCCGTCGCCCCGATCGCGCCCTCCGAGGGCCGCTCGGTCGTCACCTCCCTCGAAGAGATCGACCTCGACTTCCTGCGCGGTCTGATGACACGCCGCGACTGAGCCACACTCCGCGTGGCTATTGGATACAATCGGAAACTCATCGCATCGGACCGTGTATTTTCCGTGACCCGGATGGCGCCGCTGTGACGGCGGCTCACGGTTCAAGCAGTGAGCTTTATCACGCTCCCGCGGGCCGCCGGGGGCTGGCGCACCGGCGACATGCCTGATGGGCGGCGGCTTCGATGGGCCCTTGTGTCCCGATTGGTCAAGGCGTGTACGAAACCTGCCGGACCCGGTACATCAACTCGCCGCTATGGCCGGTCACTTTGTGATGACGGGCCACTTCGGCCCCCGTCCGGCCCTCCCGGCGCCGCGGACTAATCTCGTCGCGAGTACTTCGCCGCACCAGCAGCATGTCCCGGCGGCCGCCAAGTCGCCGCGACGACAGGACCGATCGCCCTGTATCCCGGCCCGATCGCACTGCCCCGAACGGGTGGCGGCGGCGGAGGCTCCCATTTGCACCGCTGTATCCCAGTGCCGGATGAGGAGTACGTCCAGGATGAACCGCAAGACTTTGGTGCTGTCGGCCGTGGTCGGCCTGCTCGCGCCCGTGCTCGCCGGTTGTGGCGGCTCGGACGGCGGCTCAGGCGGCGGTGATGCCATTGTCCTGGGCACCACGGACCCGTTCGTGGCGACCAAGGAAGCCCCGGCTCCCCTCGACCCGGCGTACACCTACGACACCAACAGCTGGAACCTTCTCAAGCAGACGCTCCAGACGCTGCTGTACATCCCGCGCGGCGGCGGTGAGCCCGTGCCGGACGCCGCCAGTCAGTGCGGCTTCACCGACACCGGCAGCGAGAGCTACCGCTGCACCCTGCGCTCGGGCCTCACGTTCTCCAACGGCGACCCGATCACCGCCGAGGACGTCAAGTACTCCCTGGAGCGCGTCAGCAACATCAACGACCCCAACGCGGCCGTCGGCCTGCTGGCCAACATCGACAAGATCGAGACCAGCGGCGACAACGGGATCGTCTTCCACCTCAAGACGGCGGACGCCACGTTCCCGTACAAGCTCTCGACGCCCATCGCCGGCATCATCGACCCCAAGGTCTACGCGCCGAAGAAGCTCCTCGAAGGCTTCAAGCTCGAGGGCTCCGGTCCGTACACCTTCAAGGCGGAGGTGAAGGACGGCAAGATGCTCAAGGCCGTCTACACCAAGAACCCGAAGTACAAGGGCGCGCTGAAGCTCCAGAACAGCAAGGTCGAGGTCCGGTACTTCCCGACCGCCGAAGAGATGGCCGCCGCGCTGAAGAAGGGTGACATCGACGTGATGACCCGTTCGATGACGCCCAAGATGATCCAGGAGATGCAGGCGAAGCCGGACGACACCATCAACCTGACCGAGATACCCGGTCAGGAGATCCGCTACCTCGCCTTCAACACCAACGCGCCGGTCGTCAAGGAGAAGGCCGTACGCCAGGCCATCGCGTCCGTCGTCAACCGCGGCGACCTCATCAAGAAGGTCTACGGCCCGATGGCCGACCCGCTCTACTCCGTCATCCCGTCCGGCATCACCGGCCACACCAACTCGTTCTTCAACGAGTACGGCGACGGGAACAAGGCGGAGGCGGCGAAGTTCCTCTCCGAGGCGGGCATCGCGACCCCGGTGAAGTTCACGCTGAACTACACCACCGACCACTACGGTGCCGTGACGAAGAGCGAATTCGAGACACTCCGGGATCAGCTGAACTCCAGCGGGCTGTTCTCCGTGGATCTCAAGGGCGAACCGTGGGCGACCTTCGTTCCCAAGAAGAACGAAGGCAAGTTCCCGGTCTTCGGGCTCGGCTGGTTCCCCGACTTCCCGGACCCCGACAACTACATCGCACCGTTCCTGGACAAGGACAACATCCTCAGCAGCCCCTACGTCAACAAGAAGGCGATCGACACGCTGATCCCCGAGTCGCGCCGTGAGGCCGACCGCAGCGCCGCGTCGAACACCTTCGCCGAGCTCCAGAACATCGTCTCCTCCGACGTACCGATGCTGCCGCTGTGGCAGGGCAAGCAGTACATCGCCGCGCGGGACGACATCTTCGGGGTGGAGTGGACGCTCGACTCGGGCGCCAACCTGCACCTCTGGGAACTGGGGCGTGGCACCTCCGGATCCTGATCCCACCGGCCGCGCGGACGGACCACCCGCGCGGCCGGCAGAAAGCACGAGGCAAGACCTGTGAAGGCACGCACCAGCAAATGGACCAGCGCTCCGCTCGGAGCGGGGCTCGCGATCGCCCTGCTGGGCGGCTGCGGAACCGAGAGCGACGGGGGAGCGGCCGACACCGGCAGCGCGATCGTCGTCGGCATGTCGGACGACGTCCTGGCCACCGATCCGGCCTCGGGCTACGACCCCGGATCGTGGCTCCTGTTCAACAACGTCTTCCAGTCCCTGCTGAGCTTCCCCAAGGGCGGCTCCGTCCCCCAGCCGGAAGCCGCGCGGGCCTGCGCGTTCGAGAACGGAAGCAGGACCTACCGCTGCACCCTGCGGGACGGCCTCACCTTCAGCAACGGCGACTCCCTCACCTCCGAGGACGTCAAGTTCTCCTTCGAGCGGGCCATCAGGATCGACGACCCCGCCGGGCCCGCGCCGCTGCTCTCCACGATCGGCTCGATCGCCACCCCGGACGCGCGGACCGTGATCTTCCACCTCACGGTCCCCGACGCCACGTTCCCCAGCAAGATCGCGTCGGGCGCCGGCTCGATCGTGGACCACCGCGCCTACCCCGCGGACAGCCTCCGCAAGGACGGCAAGGCCGTCGGCTCAGGGCCGTACACCCTCACGTCGCTCGACACCTCCAGGGCCGTCTTCGGGGTCAACTCCCGCTACGACGGCACCGCCCAGGTCAAGAACCCGGGCATCACCCTGAGCCTGTTCCACGGGAACCAGAAGAAGCTGGCGACCGCGCTGGAGAAGGGTGACATCGATGTCGCGTACCGCGGCCTGACCGCCCCCGACATCGCGGAACTCCAGGACTCCACCGCCGCCTCCGACCAGGGCATCGACGTCGTCGAAGGCACCAGCGCCGAGGTCCAGCACCTCGTCTTCAACATGGACGACCCCGTCACGGGACGCCTCGGCGTACGCCAGGCCATCGCCTACCTGGTCGACCGCGACGCCCTCGTCAGCAAGGTCTACCGGTCCACGGCGACCCCCCTCTACTCGATCGTCCCGGCCGGCATCACCGCCCACAACACGGCCTTCTTCGACCTGTACGGAGACAGCCCGCAGCCCGCCGAGGCCGCGCGGGCCCTCCGGTCCGAAGGCATCACCGGCAAGGTGAAACTCACCCTGTGGTCCACCCCGAGCCGCTACGGACCCGCCACCGACCAGGAGTTCCGGGCCATCGCCGCACAGCTCGACGCGAGCGGCCTCTTCGACGCGCGTGTGCGCTCCGTACCCTTCGACCAGTACGAGAAGGGCATCGCGGCCGGCAAGTACGGCGTCTACGTCAAGGGCTGGGTCCCGGACTACCCCGATCCGGACAACTTCACCCAGCCGTTCTTCGGCAAGGACAACGTCCTCCAGAACCACTACGAGAACCCCGACATCACCGGCCGGATCATCCCCGACACCGCCGCCCAGGCCAACCGGGGCGCCACCGAGCGGGACTTCGGCGAACTCCAGGACGACGTGGCCCGCGACCTGCCGATCCTGCCCCTGTGGCAGGGCAAGCAGTACGCGGTCGCCTACGACAACATCTCCGGGCTGGAATGGACGCTCGACGCCTCGACCGTCTTCCGCTTCTGGGAGATCAGCAAGGACTGACCGCGGCCCGGCGCCGGCCGTCACCGGGCGCCGGGCGGCCGTCGCCGGCCCCCGAGGAGCCCGGGGGACTCACTGCGCGCCGGGGCGCACCAGCCCGCTCTCGTACGCGTACACCGCCGCCTGCACCCGGTCGCGCAGCCCCAGCTTCGTCAGCACATGACCCACATGTGTCTTGACCGTCGTCTCGCTCACGAACAGGTCGGCGGCGATCTCCGCGTTCGACAACCCCCGCGCGACCAGTTTCAACACCTCGACCTCACGGTCCGTCAGCGTGTGCAGGGTGTCCGGCACCGTGTCCTCGCCCGACGGCAGATGGTCCGCGTACTTGTCCAGGAGCCGGCGCGTGATGCTCGGCGCGAGCATCGCCTCGCCCGCCGCCACCACCCGGATCGCCTGCACCAGCTCGTTCGCCGGCGCGTCCTTGAGCAGGAAACCGCTCGCCCCCGCCCGCAGCGCCTCCACCACGTACTCATCGAGGTCGAACGTCGTCAGGACCAGCACCTTCGCCGGACCGTCCCGGCCCGGACCGGTGATCTGGCGGGTCGCCTCCACCCCGTCCATCCGGGGCATCCGGATGTCCATCAGCACCACGTCGGGCTGGAGCGCGCGCACCTGGTCGATGGCCTGAAGACCGTCCCCGGCCTCACCGACGACCGCGATGTCGCCCTCCGCCTCCAGGATCATCCGGAAGCCGGTGCGCAACAGCGGCTGGTCATCGACCAGTAGGACGCGGACAGTCACGGGATCTCCTTCGATAGACCCGCCCCATTCTGCCCTGACAGCCCCACCCGGCAGCCGCCGGTCGCCCTTTCCCGGCTCTCCCCGTCAGACGACCGACGGAGTCCCGTCGCCCGCCTGCGGGACCGGCACAGCCGCCGACGGCAACGGCAGCGGATACACCGGAGGCGTACCGCCGAATTCCGGACACACCGCCTGGTGGTCGCACCACCCGCACAGCTTCGTCGGCCGCGGCCGCCAGTCACCCGTCTCCGTCGCCAGCTCGATCGCCTCCCACAGCGCCAGCAGCTTGCGCTCCACCCGCTCCAGATCCGCCTCCACCGGGTCGTACGTCACCACCTCGCCGCTCCCCAGATAGACCAGCTGGAGACGGCGCGGCACCACCCGCTTCCACCGCCACACCACCAGCGCGTAGAACTTCATCTGGAACAGCGCCCCCTCCGCGTACTCGGGCCGGGGGGCCTTGCCCGTCTTGTAGTCGACGATCCGCACCTCACCCGTCGGCGCCACGTCCACCCGGTCGATCACCCCGCGCAGCCGCAGCCCCGACGCCAGCTCCGTCTCCACGAACAGCTCACGCTCCGCCGGCTCCAGCCGCGTCGGGTCCTCCAGCGAGAACCACCGCTCCACCAGCTGTTCGGCCTCTCCCAGCCAGCGCGTCAGCCGCTCGCCCTCCGGGTCCCCCGCGAACAACTCGGCCAGCTCGGGCCGCGACTCCAGCAGCCGGTCCCACTGGCCGGGCACCAGCGACCTCGCCCGCGGAGCCGTACGCTCCGCCGCCGGCGCGTCGAAGAGCCGCTCCAGCACGGCATGCACCAGCGTCCCGCGGGTCGCCGCCTCACTGGGCTTCTCGGGCAGTTTGTCGATGACCCGGAAGCGGTACAGCAAAGGACACTGCATGAAGTCGCTCGCACGGGAAGGCGACAGCGAAGTGGGCGGTCGGCTGGTACTCATGACGCAGACCCTACGGCCCGACACTGACAGCGAGCGGAATACCATCGACCACAGAGGGCACGCACTGCATGATCGAGCATGATCGTGCGCGTGACCCGCGCCGCCGACGAAGGGAACCCGTGAAAGAGGACGACGAGAGCGGCGAGAGCAGGCGGCCGCAGCCCCGGAAGGGGGACCAGGCCCCCGGCGGCAAACCGGCACGGCCCGCGGACCCCGGCGGCGGCATTCTCATGGGCCGCCCCTTCGGCGTACCCGTCTACGTCGCCCCCAGCTGGTTCCTGGTCGCCGCCCTGATCACCTGGATCTTCGGCGGCCAGCTCGGCCGCGTCCTGCCCGAGCTGGGCGCCGTACGCTACGCGATCGCCCTCTTCTTCGCGGTCGCCTTCTACGGCTCCGTCCTCGTCCACGAACTGGCCCACACCGTCGCCGCCCTGCGCTTCAAACTCCCCGTACGCCGCATCCAGCTCCAGTTCTTCGGCGGCGTCTCCGAGATCGAGAAGGAATCCGAGACCCCCGGACGCGAATTCATCCTCGCCTTCGTCGGCCCCCTCCTCTCCCTCGTCCTCTCCGGCCTCTTCTACCTCGGCCTCCTCGCCGTCGACCCCGGCACCGTCCCCGGCGTCCTCCTCGCCGGACTGATGATCTCCAACCTGATCGTCGCCGCCTTCAACCTCCTCCCCGGCCTCCCGCTCGACGGCGGCCGGATGCTCCGCGCCGTCGTCTGGAAGATCACCGGCAAACCCATGAGCGGCACCGTCGCCGCCGCCTGGGTCGGCCGCGCCCTCGCCGTCGCCGTCCTCATCGGCCTCCCGCTCCTCACCCAGACCGGCGCCCTCGGCAACACGAACCGCGACATCGGAGGCCTGGAGACCGTCACCGACGCCCTCCTCGCCGCCGTCCTCGCCGCGATCATCTGGACCGGCGCCGGCAACAGCCTGCGCATGGCCCGCCTCCGCGAACACCTCCCCGAACTCCAGGCCCGCGTCCTCACCCGCCGCGCCGTCCCCGTCGAAGCCGCCACCCCCCTCTCCGAGGCCCTGCGCCGGGCCAACGAAGCGGGAGCCCGCGCCCTCGTCGTCGTGGACGGCCACGGCGACCCCACCGGAGTCGTCCGCGAGACCGCCATCGTCGGCGTCCCCCAGCACCGTCGCCCCTGGGTCGCCGTCAGCGGTCTCGCCCAGGACCTCAACGACGGCATGAAGGTCCCCGCCGACCTCGCCGGCGAAGCACTCCTGGACCGCCTCAGGGCCAGCCCCGCCACCGAGTACCTCGTCGTCGAGGAGACGGGCGAGATCTACGGCGTCCTCTCGACCGCCGACGTGGAACGCGCGTTCGTCGCGGCCATGGCCCGCCCCGAACCGCGCTAGAGAGCCCGGCTGGGCCGCACGGCGGACAGAGGCACCGGATAAACCAGCTAGGCTGAACAACATGTCCGAACCGACCGGTGCCGCCCGCCGACGCGGGCCCTTCAAGGTCGGGGACCAGGTCCAGCTCACCGATCCCAAGGGACGCCACTACACCTTCACGCTCGAAGCCGGGAAGAACTTCCACACCCACAAAGGGTCCTTCCCGCACGACGAGCTGATCGGTGCTCCCGAGGGCAGCGTGGTCCGAACCACGGGAAACGTCGCCTACCTCGCGCTGCGCCCCCTGCTCCCCGACTATGTCCTGTCCATGCCCCGCGGCGCCGCCGTGGTCTACCCGAAGGACGCCGGCCAGATCCTGGCCTTCGCCGACATCTTCCCCGGCGCGCGCGTCGTCGAGGCCGGTGTGGGCTCCGGCTCACTCAGCGCGTTCCTGCTGCGGGTCATCGGCGACCAGGGCATGCTCCACTCCTACGAGCGCCGCGAGGACTTCGCCGAGATCGCCCAGCAGAACGTGGAACGCTACTTCGGCGAACCCCACCCCGCCTGGCAGCTGACCGTCGGAGACCTCCAGGACAACCTGTCGGACACGGACGTCGACCGGGTCATCCTCGACATGCTCGCCCCCTGGGAGTGCATCGAGACCGTCTCCAAGGCCCTCGTCCCCGGCGGCATCCTCTGCGCCTACGTCGCCACCACCACCCAGCTCGCCCGCACGGTCGAGACCATCAGGGAATTCGGCACGTTCAACGAACCGGCCGCCTGGGAATCCATGGTCCGCAACTGGCACGTCGAGGGCCTCGCCGTCCGCCCCGACCACCGGATGATCGGCCACACCGGCTTCCTCATCACCGCCCGCCGGCTCGCCGACGGCGTCGAACCGCCCCTGCGCCGCCGCCGCCCCGCCAAGGGCGCGTACGGCGACGACTACGACGGCCCCGGCAGCGCCAGCGGCGGCGCCCCGCGCTGACCGGCGCCGGGGCCCGTACCAGCGTCTCCAACACGACCACACCGCCGTCCAGTTCCCCCGGCATGTACGGGAACTGGGCGGCGGTTTCTTTATGTTGACGATACGGACCCCGCTGTTCCACGCCCCTGTGACGTGTGGCACGATGCTGTCTCCCCACCGGTACCGCCCCCACAGGAGACCCTCCGCGTGCAGCTCTCCGACGTCCCGGACCTCGCGCACACCAGGCCCCGGCCGATGCACTGGCTCGCCACGGCGACCGCGATGGCCGGTGTCGTGGCGGTCGCCGGACTCCTCCAGCCCGGACCCGCGACGGCCTCCCAGGACAGCTCCGCCCCCCGGGCCACCGGCGCCTCCCTGCCCGCCCCCGACCCGGCCGGCGTGACCTTCCCGCTGGAGTGCGCGGGGGCCGGCACCGTCGTCACGGAAAAGGCCTCCGGCGACCTCGACGGGGACGGCAGCCCCGAGACCGTCGCCGCCGTCCGCTGCGTGGCGGGATCCGGCACCCCGCCCAGCGGCCTCTACGTCCTCACCAGGGCCGGGAAGGACACCACCCGGTCACGGATCGTGGCCACCCTCCTGGACCCCAAGGAGAAGCAGAGCCTCAGCCCCGGCCTCGCCGTCCGCGACGGCGCCGTCACGGCGACCCTGCTGGGCTACTCGGGCCCCGACGTACCCCGCTGCTGCCCGGACGAGAAACAACAGATCACCTGGCAGTGGAAGAACGGCGCCTTCGTACGGGGCACAGGCCCGGGATCGCAGAGCATATGACCCGCGACTCCCGGTGATCGCTCACCCTGTGTGACCGCTCGCTGGAACGCGTCACTCCGCGTCGGGGCCGTACACCTCTACCCTGTCCGAAACACGCCGTACGTGAATGCAGTCGCCCGGGCACTCCTTCGCGGAGTCCACGACGTCACGCAACAGCGTCAGCGGTACCGGAGTCGTCGCTCCCGGTGACTGGAGCAGCTCGTCCCCC
This sequence comes from Streptomyces sp. NBC_01317, assembly GCF_035961655.1. Lineage (NCBI taxonomy): Bacteria > Bacillati > Actinomycetota > Actinomycetes > Kitasatosporales > Streptomycetaceae > Streptomyces > Streptomyces sp. NBC_01317. Next base: position 6,665,588 of record NZ_CP108393.1, read on the forward strand.
GCACTCTTCACATACGCCAGCCCGTCGATGTCGAGCTCGAAGACCTCCGGGGCGTACTGGACACAGATCCCGTCCCCGGTGCAGAGGTCCTGGTCGATCCAGACCTCCAGAGGCTCGCGGACCTCGGTGACGCCTTCGGCGGTGGCCTCCTGCTGCACGATCATCTCTCCTGCCGTTTCCTGCGCCGGGTGGTGCAATATGGAGTAAGTCGCGCCAGCCCTGACGGGTGTTGAACACTCCGACGATACAACCGGCTGCTTTCCGATGGCGCCGGGTGGGTATTGCACTGGCGTGAGGGAGCGTGAGGGAGAGCGCAAGAGTGAAGATCGGACACACCCGGCAGTCTTTGTGATCTAGGGGTTTCAATCACCACCCACGCAGGTAGGGTCAGGAAGCGTCCAGCTCCCCTTGGAGGAGGTGAGGACCGTGGCAGCCCACGACGACGACATCAACCGCGGTAACCGGCCGGGGCGGGGGTCAGAAGACCCAGCCGGCCAGGTTGCCTATCTCGAGCAGGAAATCGCCGTCCTGCGACGAAAGCTCGCCGACTCTCCGCGGCACACGAGGATTCTCGAAGAGCGGATCGTCGAGTTGCAGACGAACCTGGCGGGTGTGTCCGCGCAGAACGAGCGGCTCGCCAATACGCTCCGTGAGGCCCGCGACCAGATCGTGGCCCTCAAGGAAGAGGTCGACCGGCTCGCACAGCCGCCGGCCGGCTTCGGTGTTTTTCTACAGGCGAACGAGGACGGAACGGCCGACATCTTCACCGGGGGCCGCAAGCTCCGGGTGAACGTCAGCCCCAGCGTCGAGCTCGAAGAACTCAGACGCGGCCAGGAACTCATGCTCAACGAGGCCCTCAACGTGGTCGAGGCCATGGCCTACGAGAGCGCCGGGGACATCGTCACCCTCAAGGAGATCCTGGAGGACGGCGAGCGCGCCCTGGTGGTCGGCCACACCGACGAGGAACGGGTGGTACGGCTCGCCGAGCCGCTGCTCGACATCAACATCCGCCCCGGCGACGCCCTGCTCCTCGAACCCCGCTCCGGGTACGTCTACGAAGTCATCCCCAAGAGCGAGGTCGAGGAACTCGTCCTCGAAGAGGTCCCCGACGTCGACTACGACAAGATCGGCGGCCTCGGCGGCCAGATCGAAATGATCCGCGACGCCGTCGAGCTCCCGTACCTCCACCCGGACCTCTTCAAGGAACACGAGCTGCGGCCGCCGAAGGGCATCCTGCTCTACGGCCCGCCCGGCTGCGGAAAGACCCTCATCGCCAAGGCAGTCGCCAACTCCCTTGCCAAGAAGGTCGCCGAAGTCACCGGCAGGCCCGCCGGGAAGAGCTACTTCCTCAACATCAAGGGCCCCGAACTCCTCAACAAATACGTCGGCGAGACCGAGCGGCACATCCGCCTGGTCTTCCAGCGCGCCCGTGAGAAGGCCAGCGAGGGCACCCCCGTCATCGTCTTCTTCGACGAGATGGAATCCCTCTTCCGCACCCGCGGATCCGGCGTCAGCTCGGACGTGGAGAACACCATCGTCCCCCAGCTGCTCGCCGAGATCGACGGAGTGGAAGGCCTGGAGAACGTCATCGTCATCGGCGCCTCCAACCGGGAAGACATGATCGACCCCGCGATCCTGCGGCCCGGACGCCTCGATGTGAAGATCAAGATCGAGCGCCCGGACGCGGAGGCCGCGAAGGACATCTTCGCCAAGTACCTCAAGTCCTCGCTGCCCCTCCACGCGGACGATCTCTCCGAGCACCACAATTCCCGCGACGACGCGGTACACGGCATGATCCAGACCGTGGTCGAACGGATGTACACCGAGTCCGAGGAGAACCGCTTCCTCGAAGTCACGTACGCCAACGGAGACAAGGAAGTCCTCTATTTCAAGGACTTCAACTCCGGCGCCATGATCCAGAACATCGTCGACCGGTCGAAGAAGATGGCCATCAAGGACTTCCTCGACCACAACCAGAAGGGCCTCCGCGTCTCCCACCTCCTCCAGGCCTGCGTGGACGAGTTCAAGGAGAACGAGGACCTGCCCAACACCACCAACCCCGACGACTGGGCCAGGATCTCCGGAAAGAAGGGCGAGCGGATCGTATTCATCCGCACCCTCGTCACCGGAAAACAGGGCGCGGACACCGGACGCTCCATCGACACGGTCGCGAACACCGGTCAATACCTGTAGAAGCGCGGACCGGCTGCGGATGTCCGCGAGGGCATCCGCAGCCGGTTGCTTTCCGCCACCTGTTCCGACCGCACCATCCACCACACCAGGCCAATGACGGAAATGATCTCCCCACCAGCGCTCAGGCGTTCTAGGCTCAGTGATACCGCCGAGTCGCGCAGTGCGGGGACGGGCACCGCACGCGCACCGGAGCACCAGCGGTACTTGAGCGCCGCTCCCGGACGGGAGCGACGCCGGGCAAGGAGGGCCGCATGACCGTACGGCGAGTAATGGGCATCGAGACGGAATACGGCATTTCCGTCCCGGGCCACCCGAACGCCAATGCCATGCTCACCTCGTCCCAGATCGTCAACGCCTACGCGGCGGCGATGCACCGGGCGCGCCGCGCCCGCTGGGACTTCGAGGAGGAGAACCCGCTGCGGGACGCACGGGGCTTCGACCTCGCACGGGAGACGGCCGACTCCAGCCAGCTCACCGACGAGGACATCGGCCTGGCGAACGTGATCCTCACCAACGGAGCACGGCTCTACGTCGACCACGCCCACCCCGAATACAGCTCCCCGGAGATCACCAACCCCCGCGACGCCGTCCTCTGGGACAAGGCCGGCGAACGCATCATGGCCGAGGCCGCCGAACGGGCAGCGCAGCTCCCCGGCGCCCAGCCCATCCACCTCTACAAGAACAACACCGACAACAAGGGCGCGTCCTACGGAACGCACGAGAACTACCTGATGAAGCGGGAGACCCCCTTCTCGGACATCGTGCGCCACCTGACGCCCTTCTTCGTCTCCCGGCAGGTCGTCACCGGCGCCGGCCGGGTCGGCATCGGCCAGGACGGCCACGAACACGGCTTCCAGATCAGCCAGCGCGCCGACTACTTCGAGGTCGAGGTCGGGCTGGAGACCACACTCAAGCGGCCCATCATCAACACCCGCGACGAACCGCACTCGGACGCCGAGAAGTACCGCAGGCTCCACGTGATCATCGGCGACGCGAACCTCTCGGAGATCTCCACCTACCTCAAGCTCGGCACGACCTCGCTCGTCCTCTCGATGATCGAGGACGGCTTCATCAACGTCGACCTGGCCGTCGACCAGCCGGTCCGCACACTGCACCAGGTCTCGCACGACCCGACCCTGGCCCGGCTGATCACGCTGCGCAGCGGCCGGACACTCACCGCCGTACAGCTCCAGATGGAGTACTTCGAGCTGGCCAGGAAGTACACCGAGGAGCGGTACGGCGCCGACGCCGACGAGCAGACCAAGGACATCCTGGTCCGCTGGGAGGACACGCTCAACCGGCTGGAGAACGACCCGATGAGCCTGTCGGGGGAACTCGACTGGATCACCAAGCGCGAGATCCTGGAGGGCTACCGCCGCCGGGACAACCTGGACTGGGACGCGGCGCGGCTGCACCTCGTGGACCTCCAGTACGCGGACGTACGCCCCGAGAAGGGCCTCTACAACCGCCTGGTCGCCCGCGGCAAGATGTCCAGGCTCCTGGACGACCAGGACGTCGAACGCGCCAGGACCAAGCCTCCCGAGGACACCAGGGCCTACTTCCGCGGGCGCTGCCTGGAGCAGTACGCGGACGACGTGGCGGCCGCCTCGTGGGATTCGGTCATCTTCGACCTCCCGGGCCGTGACTCACTGCAACGGGTGCCGACGCTGGAACCGCTGCGCGGTACACGCAACCACGTCAAGGAGCTCCTGGACCGCTGCCGTACGGCGGAAGAGCTGGTCCGAGTGCTGTCCGGCGGCTGAAAAGGCCCCCGGAAGGGAATCATGCGGGTGGCCCCCGGACGTTGTAGCAACTGCGGGGCCGATGTCGGACCCGGCTTGTAGGGTCTGATCAAGAAGTCACATCGAGCGGGGCGAACCGAGCGGGGTGTGAGGGATATGGCGACCAAGGACACAGGCGGCGGACAGCAGAAGGCGACGCGTTCCACGGAGGAGGTCGAGGAGCAGTCCCAGGACGCGGCCACGACCGAGGACCTCAAGGAGCGCCAGGAAAAGCTGTCGGACGACGTGGACTCCGTTCTTGACGAAATTGACGATGTACTCGAGGAAAATGCCGAGGACTTCGTGCGGAGTTTCGTGCAAAAGGGTGGAGAGTGAGCATTGTCTGATTTGCCGGAATTCAAGCGGTGCTCACGTTGTCGGCGGACGTTGCCGCTTGAATCTTTCGCGGCAAACAGGAGCACACGCGATGGTCTCCAGGTGCGGTGTCGGCAGTGCGTAGCGGAATATAGCGCTCAGTACTACCGGCGCCGCCGGGCGGCCGAAGGCAAGACCGTGCGGGAACATGTCGACGTTCCCGAGGGTCACAAGCTGTGCAGGGTCTGCGGGGAAGTGAAGCCGCACGAGGAATGGCATCGCAACTCCAGTGCCTCGGACGGCCTGTCCACGCGGTGCAAGGCGTGCCGTGCCATCCAGGGCCGTGCTGGTCACCTGAAACGGCAATACGGCATCACCGAGGCCCAGCGCGACGAGATGATCTCCTCCCAGATGGGGATCTGCACGATCTGCCTAGCTGCTCCGGCAGTTCATGTGGATCACTGTCACGAGACGGGTAGGGTCCGTGGCGTACTGTGCTTCAACTGCAATTCGGCCATCGGTAAGTTGGGAGACGATCCCGACACCTTGCGTCGCGCCATCGCTTATCTGGAGGGAAACGCGTGGAAGCCAACACTCGTAGCACCGGGCGTCTACCAGCTGCCTTCCTGACGCCCGGGTCGTCCTCGTTCATGGATTTCCTGTCGGCGCAGTCGCCGGACATGCTGCCGGGCAAGCGGTCGCTGCCGCCTCTCCAGGGTGCGATCGAGGCGCCGCACGGCACGACGATCGTCGCGGTGACGTTCCCCGGTGGTGTGGTGCTGGCCGGTGACCGGCGGGCGACCATGGGGAACATGATCGCCCAGCGCGACATCGAGAAGGTCTTCCCGGCCGACGAGTACTCGGCCGTGGGCATCGCGGGCACGGCGGGTCTGGCCGTGGAGATGGTGAAGCTCTTCCAGCTGGAGCTGGAGCACTTCGAGAAGGTCGAGGGGGCCACGCTCTCCCTGGAGGGCAAGGCCAACCGGCTCTCCACGATGATCCGCAGCAATCTGGCGATGGCCATGCAGGGCCTGGCCGTCGTCCCGCTCTTCGCCGGCTACGACGTGGACCGCGGCAAGGGCCGCATCTTCTCGTACGACGTGACGGGCGGCCGCTCCGAGGAGACGGGTTACGCGTCCACCGGGTCCGGTTCCATCTTCGCCCGGGGCGCGATGAAGAAGCTCTACCACGACGAGCTGACGGAGCAGCAGGCCACGATGCTGGTGATCCAGGCGCTGTACGACGCGGCGGACGACGACTCGGCGACGGGCGGCCCGGATGTGGCCCGCCGGATCTATCCGATCGTCACGGTGATCACGGAGGACGGTTTCCGGCGGTTGAACGACACGGATTCCGCCGAGATCGCCCGCTCGATCCTGGAGCGGCGCCTGCAACAGCCCGACGGTCCGCGCGCCGCGCTGCTCTGACCGCCACCCCTCTTCTGAACACCATGCCACTGACAGAAAGGGACGGATAGCCGGTGTCGACGCCGTTCTATGTCTCACCCCAGCAGGCGATGGCCGACCGGGCGGAATACGCCAGGAAGGGCATCGCCCGCGGTCGCAGTCTGGTTGTGCTCCAGTACGCCGACGGCATCGTCTTCGTCGGCGAGAACCCGTCCCGGGCGCTGCACAAGTTCAGCGAGATCTACGACCGGATCGGCTTCGCGGCCGCCGGCAAGTACAACGAGTACGAGAATCTGCGGATCGGTGGTGTGCGCTACGCGGATCTGCGCGGATACACCTACGACCGCGACGATGTGACGGCCCGTGGCCTCGCCAACGTGTACGCGCAGACGCTGGGCACGATCTTCTCCAGTGCCGGTGAGAAGCCGTACGAGGTGGAGCTGGTGGTGGCCGAGGTGGGGTCCACGCCGGACGGTGACCAGATCTACCGGCTGCCGCACGACGGCTCGATCGTGGACGAGCACGGCTCGGTCGCGGTGGGCGGGAACGCGGAGCAGATCAGTACGTTCCTGGATCAGCAGCACCGTGAGGGCATGTCGCTCGCGGAGGCGTTGAAGCTGGCGGTGCAGGCGCTGTCGCGGGACACCAACGGTGGTGAGCGGGAGATTCCGGCCGAGCGGCTGGAGGTGGCGGTCCTGGACCGTGAGCGTCCGCAGGCGCGGAAGTTCAAGCGGGTGGTGGGGCGTCAGCTGGCGCGTCTCCTGGAGGCGGACGGTGCGGCGTCGACCCCGACGGACGCGCCGTCGGACACGGAGGACGCGGAGCCCGGCTCCGGTTCGGGTTCGGGTGGGACGTCGGCGGACTCCGACGACAAGTAGGTGAGGTAGCGCGCGGGGCGTTGTGGGCCCCGTACGTACCGGACGGTTTTACACGCCGGGCAGGCCGAGCAGCGGCCTGCCCGGCGTTGTGTTGTCCGGTGCGGGTGCGGTGGAGCCTCGTACGACCAGGGACACGGGGAGGTCGCCCGGCTCGGGCCGGCGGCCTTCGAGGACGGCCAGGAGCGCCGTCATGCCGCGCTCGCCCACCTGTTCGGCGGGCAGTCGGACGGTGGTGAGTTCCGGTTCGACGGCGGTGGCGAGGGCGAGGTCGTCGAACCCGGTGACGGACACGTCGTGGGGGACGCGCAGGCCGAGGTGGCGTACGGCTTTGCAGGCGCCGGCGGCGAAGATGTCGCCGTCGCAGACGACGGCGGTGGGCCGGGGGCCGGGGGCGGTGAGGGCGCGCAGGGTGGCTTCTTTGGCGGCGCCGATGTCGAAGGGCGCGGTCACGGTGGTGACGCCGGCGTCGGGGACGTCCCGTACGGCGTCGGCGAGGGCGTGGGCCCGTACGCCGAAGGTCCACGAGTCGACGGCGGAGGCGAGGTGGACGAGGCGGCGGTGGCCGAGGCCGAGGAGGTGGTCGGTGACCTGCCGGAAGCCGTCGGCGATGTCGAGGTTGACCTGTGCGGCGGCCCCGGGGGCGGCCGGGTCGCTGTCGAGCATGACGAGGGGGAGTCCGGCGTCGCGGATCGCGGCGAGGGCGTCGGTGGCCATGGAGGAGGCGATGACGCCGTCGAGTGCGGTGCGGGCGGAGCCGAAGGGGTCCCTGGCGGGTCCGATGCCGGCGGGTGAGGGGTAGATGACGACGCCGAAGCCGTGTTCGGCGGCGACGGCGGCGGCGCCGGTGTAGACGCGGGCGAAGAATTCGTTGGTGAGGGCGGGGACGACGAGCAGGGCGGTCCTGGTGCGGCCGAGGCGCAGGCTGCGGGCGGCGAGGTTGGGTGTGTAGCCGAGGGTCCGCGCGGTCTCGCGCACCTGGGCGGCGGTGGGTTCGGAGACCCTGCCGCGCCATTTGTCGCCGAGGACGAGCGACACCGTGGCCTGGGAGACGCCGGCGGCGCGGGCCACGTCCCGGCTGGTGGGCCTCGGGGGTTGTGCTGTCATGGCTGCCGATCTCGGTGGTGTGGACCTGCGGACTGCGCTCATGGTACGTATGACGTCCGCACGTTATACGTAAAACTCGGCACGCCGGAAGGGATCCGGCCACGCCGGGCACGAGGGGACGGGACATGGCCGCGGGGTACGGAGACATACTCAAGGCGCCGCACGCGGCGCGACTGCTCACGGGCACGCTGGTGGGGCGGCTGCCGAACGCCACGGCCCCCATCGCCATCGTGCTTCTGGTCCGCGCGGCGGGCGGGAGTTACAGCCTGGCCGGCGGGCTCGCGGCGGTGTACGGCATCGCCAACGCGGTCGGCCAGCCGCTGCTGGGCCGGGCGGTGGACCTCTACGGCCAGCCGCGCGTCCAGCTGCCCGCCGCCGTCGTCTCGGCGCTGGGCGCGGTCCTGCTGGTGACCGCCGGCATCGGGTCGCTGCCGGTCGCGTACGCGGCCGTGGTGGTCGCGGGTCTGGCCACGCCACCGCTGGAGGGCGGACTGCGGGCCCTGTGGCCCAGGGTCCTGGGCGCCGAGGACCGGGTGCACCGGGCGTACGCCGTGGACGCGGTGGCGCAGGAGGTGATGTTCACGGTCGGCCCGCTGCTGGTGACGCTGCTGGTCTCGCTCTGGTCGCCGGGCGCGGCCCTGCTGGTCCTGAACGCGGTCGGGGTGCTCGGCGCGCTGTCGGTGGTGCTGTCGGAGCCGTCGCGTGCCTGGCGCTCGGCGCCCCGGGAGGCGCACTGGCTGGGCGCGCTGCGCTCGCCGGGGCTGCTGGCGCTGCTGGGCGCGTTCCTGTTCGTGGGCATCGCGCTGGGTTCGATCACGGTCGCGGGGGTGGCGTACGCGGACGACCACGGCCGGGAGGCGGTGTACACGTGGCTGATGGCGGCGCTGGGCCTGGGGGCGCTGGTGGGCGGCTCGGTGTACGGGGCGCGGGAGTGGTCGGGGACGCCCGAGCGGCGGCTGCGGGTGATCGTGGCGCTGCTGGCACTCGGCTATCTGCCGCTGATCCTCACCCCCGGTGTCCTGGCGATGACGGCGTTCGCCACCGTCGCCGGGGTGTTCCTCGCGCCGGCCATCGCGTGTGCCTTCCTGGTGGTGGACCGGCACGCTCCGCGGGGCACGGTCACGGAGGCGTTCTCATGGCTGGTGACGACCTTCGGGGTGGGCGCGTCCCTGGGAACGGCCGTCGCGGGACCGGTGGTGGAGCTGTCCGGGACGTCGGCGAGTTTCGCCGTGGCGGGGGCGGGCGGGACGGCCGCGCTGGTGGTCCTGCTGGCCACTCAGCGGGTCCTCTCGGCTCCCGCGCGTCCTTCGAATGCCGTACCCCTGATCGAAAATGATCGAAGCGGGGCGGCCGAACCCGGTTTGGGCTCAGGCCATCAGGCGTAATGTTCAGACATGGACCGCCGCATTTTCGGGCTGGAGAACGAGTACGGCGTCACGTGCACGTTCAGGGGACAGCGCCGACTGTCACCTGACGAAGTGGCGCGCTACCTCTTCCGCCGTGTTGTCTCATGGGGCCGCAGCAGCAATGTCTTTCTGCGGAACGGCGCCCGCCTCTACCTCGATGTCGGTTCGCATCCGGAATACGCCACTCCCGAATGCGACAACGTGACCGAGCTGGTCACCCACGACAAGGCCGGCGAGCGCATTCTCGAAGGCCTGCTCGTCGACGCCGAACGCCGCCTGCACGAGGAGGGAATCGCGGGCGACGTCTATCTCTTCAAGAACAACACCGACTCGGCGGGAAACTCGTACGGGTGCCACGAGAACTATCTCGTCGCCCGGCACGGAGAGTTCTCCCGGCTCGCGGACATCCTCATTCCCTTCCTCGTCACCCGCCAGCTCCTCTGCGGCGCCGGCAAGGTGCTCCAGACGCCGCGCGGGGCGGTCTACTGCGTCAGTCAGCGTGCCGAGCACATCTGGGAGGGGGTCAGCTCCGCGACGACCCGCTCCCGGCCGATCATCAACACCCGTGACGAGCCGCACGCCGACGCGGAGCGCTACCGCCGTCTGCATGTGATCGTCGGCGACTCGAACATGTCCGAGACGACCATGCTGCTCAAGGTCGGGGCCACCGACCTGGTGCTGCGCATGATCGAGGCGGGCACGGTGATGCGCGACCTGACCCTGGAGAACCCGATCCGGGCGATCCGAGAGGTCAGCCACGACATCACGGGCCAGCGCAAGGTGCGCCTGGCGAGCGGCCGGGAGGCCTCCGCCATCGAGGTCCAGCGGGAGTACTACGAGAAGGCCGTGGACTTCGTGGACCGCCGGGGCATCCGCACCGGTGTGGTCGCGCAGGTCCTGGAGCTGTGGGGCCGGACGCTGGACGCGATCGAGGCGGAGGACCTCGACCGTATCGGCACGGAGATCGACTGGGTCATGAAGTACAAGCTGATCGAGCGCTACCGCGCCAAGCACAACATGACCATGTCCAATCCGCGGGTCGCGCAGATAGACCTCGCCTACCACGACATCCACCGTCGCCGGGGTCTCTACTACCTCCTGGAGAAGCGCGGGCAGGCCGCCAGGATCTGCAACGACATGAAGATCTTCGAGGGCAAGTCCGTGCCCCCGCAGACCACCAGGGCCCGGTTGCGCGGCGACTTCATCCGCCGGGCGCAGGAGCAGCGGCGGGACTTCACCGTCGACTGGGTCCATCTCAAGCTCAACGACCAGGCGCAGCGCACGGTGCTGTGCAAGGACCCCTTCCGGTCGGTGGACGACCGGGTGGAGAAGCTCATCGCGGGGATGTGATCCCCGCCCGTACGGGTGTCCTCCGGGGCACTCGTCACGGGTGCGGCGGCGCGCCAGGACCTCCGTGGTCCTGGCGTGCCGCTGTGTCGGGCGTGCCGGATGAGGTTGATAGCAAAGGCACAAGCCGTAGAGTGGCGGGGTTGCCCTCACCCCCCTAGCCCGAGTTGGACTCATGAACCACACGAAGAACAAGCGCCGTCTCGCTGTGGCACTGGCCGTGCCCGCCCTGCTGCTGTCCGCCGTGGCGTGCGGTTCGGACGACAAGAGCGGTGGTGGCGGTGACGACGAGGGCGGGTCGAAGCCCGTGGTCAAGGTGGAGGGGGCGTTCGGGGCCCAGCCGAAGATCACGACCCCGAAGGACGCCAAGCCCTCGGACAAGCTGATCGCCACGACGGTCATCCAGGGCAAGGGCGCGAAGGTCACGAAGGACAACTTCGTCCGCCTGGACTTCGAGGGCCAGACGATGAAGGACGGCCAGAGCCTCGGCGGCAGCTGGTCCGCGCAGGCGCAGGCCCAGACGAAGGGGCCGCGGCCCCAGCTGGTGTCGCAGCTGAACGAGCTGGGCATCCAGCAGAGCAGCCAGCGGATCCCCGCCAAGGTCCTGGAGGCGGTCATCGGCCAGAAGACGGGCAGCCGCGTCGAGGTGGAGGGTACGGCGCAGGCGCTCATCGGCGCCGGCCTCAACCCGGAGTCGGGCATCAAGGCGACCGACGGCCTGGTGTGGGTCGTGGACGTGGTGAACGCCGCGTCGGTGGACGCGAAGGCCGAGGCCAAGGGCACGCAGGCCGCGCCGGAGGCGGGTCTTCCCACGGTGAAGGCCCCGTCCCAGAAGGCCGCGGAGATCACCATCCCCAAGGGCGAGAAGGCCCCCAAGGAGCTGGAGCAGCAGGTCCTGATCAAGGGCACGGGCCCGGAGGTCAAGGCGGGCGAGGGCCTGATCGGGCAGTACACCGGGGTGAAGTGGGAGGACGGCAAGAAGTTCGACTCGTCCTGGGACCACGGTGGTGCGATCGGCTTCCAGATCGGTACGGGCTCGGTGGTGGCGGGCTGGGACAAGGGCCTCACTGGCAAGCACGTCGGCGACCGGGTCGAGCTGGTGATCCCGCCGAAGGACGGCTACGGCGCCGTCGACGGCAACGAGCTCCAGAAGAACACGCTTGTCTTCGTGGTCGACATCATCGGCAAGGTCTGACGGCGATCTGCGAGACTGGCACGGTTTGAGACTGCGTTCCTAGGAGTAATCACGTGAGCATCGAGAAGCCCGAGGTCGACTTCCCGGGCGGCGAGCCGCCGGCCGAGCTGGACATCAAGGAGATCTGGGAAGGTGACGGGGAGGTCGCCAAGGCGGGTGACACCGTCTCCGTCCACTACGTGGGCGTGGCCTTCTCCACGGGCGAGGAGTTCGACTCGTCCTGGAACCGCGGTACGCCGCTGAAGTTCCAGCTCGGTGTCGGACAGGTCATCCAGGGCTGGGACCAGGGTGTGCAGGGCATGAGGGTCGGCGGCCGCCGCCAGCTGATCATCCCGGCGGACCTGGCGTACGGCGACCGTGGCGCGCCCGGGGCCATCGCCCCCGGCGAGACGCTGATCTTCGTCTGCGATCTGGTCGCTGTCTGATCACATCCGGACACCCCGAGGGCCCGTGCCGACCGGCGTGGGCCCTCGGGCGTGTCCCGGACACGCCCGAGCTTTGCCGCACCACCCCGTGGCGGTACGGTCAACGGGCGGGCAGCGTGTGATCCCGCACGACCGAAGGGGAGCAGAGCGTCGATGGCCATTGCCAAGGCCGAGCGGTTGATGAATCTGGCGCTGTGTCTGCTGGGCACCCGCCGCCCCCTCAGCAAGCGTGAACTGCGCGGCTCCATCGAGGCGTATCTGGAAGCCGGCACCGACGACTCCTTCAACCGGATGTTCGAGCGCGACAAGGACGATCTGCGCGAGCTGGGCCTGGTCATCGAGACGGTCGAGAACCTCGACGGGGACACCGGCTATCTGGCCCGGCGGGACAGCAACCGGCTGCCGGCGATCACGCTGGACGCCGAGGAGGCCGCGGCGCTGGGCCTGGCGGCCAAGGTCTGGCAACAGGCGCGGCTGGCCGGCGCGGCCAGCGGGGCGCTCCAGAAGCTGCGGGCCGCCGGGATGCCGGAGGCGGAGGACTCGTACGAGGCGCACCACAGTGCCCTGGAACCGCGCATCCCCGTCCACGAGGCGGCCTTCGAGCCGCTGATGCTGGCCTGCCGTGACCGGCGGCCCGTCGTCTTCGACTACCGCAAGGGCAACGCGGCGACCGCCGGCACACGCCAGGTCGAGCCGTGGACGCTGGAGTGCTGGCGCGGGCACTGGTACCTGGCCGGCTGGGACCGTGACCGGGGCGCCGAGCGCGTCTTCCGGCTCTCGCGGATCACCGGCCGGGTCCGCTCCCGGTCGGGGACGTTCAGCGCGCCGGTGCCGGACGTCGTCACCGTACGGGAGACCGTGGAGAGCTGGGCGGGGGAGACGGCGACCCGGTCGGCGCTGATCCGGCTGCGGGCGGGCGCGGGCTACCCGCTGCGGTCGCGGGCGCTGTCGTCGCGGGAGCTGGGCGACGGCTGGGACGAGCTGGAGATCCCGTACGGTCACGGTCTCGACGCCTGGCTGGTGGAGTTCGGCCCCGACGTGGCCGTGGTGGAGCCCCCGGACCTGCGGGCCGACGTGGTGGAGCGGCTGCGCGCCGTGGCCAAGGGCTAGCAAGGGCTGGGGCGGCAGGCCCTGGGACGCGCCCCGGGGCGGGGGCGGGGGGCTTCGGCTCCGGTGGGCCCGGCAAGATCCGATCGACATGGCCTGAGGGGAACGCGTACACCATGGCAGCCAACGCCATCGACCAGACCCGGCGGATGCTCTCGCTGGTGACCTACCTGCGGGAGCGTCCCGGCGCGCACGTCAGCGATGTCGCCCGCGCCTTCGGCATCACCGAGGACGAGCTGATCTCCGACCTCGACGTGCTGCCGATGTGCGGGACGAGCTTCCGCGGCGGCGATCTGCTGGACATCGACACCGACGGCGACCGGATCTGGTGGCACAACCCGGACGACGTGGCGGAGCCGCTGCGCCTCGCGGCGGACGAGGCGACGGCGTTGCTGGTCGCGGCCCGCGCGGTCGCCACGCTCCCGGGGCTGCGGGAGGGCGACCGGCAGGCGCTGCTGCGGGCCACCGCCAAGCTGGAGACCGCGGCGGGGGAGGTGGCGGGGGCCAGTTCCCGGCTGTCCGTCACGTTCGAGTCGGAGGGCGGGGTGTTCGCCGAGGTCGACCGGGCGATCTCCGAGCGGCGCCGGCTGTGGCTGCGCTACTACTCCCCGGCGCGCGACGAGTTGACGGAGCGTGAGGTCGATCCGATCCGGCTGTTCGCGGTCGGGCACACGTACATGGAGGCGTGGTGCCGGCTCTCGGAGGCCCGGCGTACGTTCCGCCTCGACCGGGTCGCCGAGATCAAGCTGCTGGACGCCCCGGCGGCGCCTCCGGAGCTGGAACTGCGTGATCTGTCGGCGGGGCTGGTGCAGCCGTCGGCGGACGATCCCGAGGTGGTGGTCGAGGTCGGGCCCGGCGGCCGGTGGGTGGCGGAGTACTACCCGCACGACAGTGCCGAGGAGTTGCCCGACGGCGGGCTGCGCATCACCCTGCGGACCCCTGCGCCCGCGTCGCTGAGGCGTCTCGCGCTGCGGCTGGGCGGGGACGGCCGGATCGTCTCGCCGCCGGAGCTGGCGGACAGCGCGCGGTCGGCGGCGCGCGAGGCGCTGGCGGCTTATGAGGACGACGCGTAGACCCGTGAAGGCCGGCGGAGTCGGTGAAGGCCGGAGTCGGTGAAGGTCGGAGTTGGTCGAGTTGGCGAGAGAATGAAAGATGTCGGCAATGTCTGAGATGTCCGAACTCTCCATGGTGGGCCCGGTCCTTTTCAAGGCGGCCTGCCCGGAGTGCCGTGCCAGCTTCGAACTCTCCGCGGGCGCGCTGCGCCTGGCGATAGGGGCGAGCCGGCGCACCACGTTCTACTCGTTCGTGTGCCCCGAGTGCGACGCGGCGGTGCGCAAGCCCGCGGGGGAGCGGATAGTCGAACTGCTCACGCGCGGCGGGGTGCGCACGCTCCGGCTGGCGGCCGCCGTGCCCGCCGCCCCGGCCGTACCCGCCGGGCCTGCCCCGACGAGCTAGGCTCTGGGGCATGTTCTGGCCCATGCTCGCCATCGCCCTGGGTTTCTGCGGGATCGCCGTGCTCGGCGTTCTGGCGATCCGTGTCTTCCTCGAAGTGCGGCGCCTGGGCCGTCAGGTCGCGATCACGACGGACCGGATCAACCGCGCGGCGGAGGACCTGGAACGCGCCGCGACCCGCCTCGCGGCGACCGGCGACGCGTTGCGCTGAGGCAGGTGGTGGTGACCGACCCCTCCTGCTTCACAGGACCGGACGGTACGCTCTGACCGTGGCCCCGACGAGGCATGGGCCCCCACGGGGAGTATGCGCGGGCATTGCCCCGCGTTTACCCACTCGGGTTACGATCGCTGACAGCACCATGACGTGACCTCGGTCCGGTGGTAAGGGCAGCACCCTCCCAGCCGCCTCAGTGAGAAGGAAGTCGCACATGATCGGCAATCTGAAGCCGCTCGAGATCGTTCTGATCATCGTTGTCATCCTGTTGCTGTTCGGTGCCAAGAAGCTTCCCGACATGGCGCGTTCGCTCGGCAAGTCCGCCCGCATCCTCAAGAGCGAGGCCAAGGCGATGAAGAAGGACGACGACGTGCCGGTGCCGCCCGTGGCCGACACGGTGGTCGACCCGACCGCCCAGCAGCAGCCCGTCGCACGGACGATCCAAGCCGCTCCCGGTGATGTCACCAGCTCCCGTCCGGTCACCGAGCCGAACCGCACCACCCAGGGCTGAACCTCCCCACCGACGGCTGCTGTTACGAGACGAGGAACGTGGGTTGCTCAAGTCTGCCCGCAAGCAGGAGAAGGACGCCGAGGGGCGCATGCCCCTCAATGAGCACCTGCGTGAGCTGCGAAACCGCCTGCTGAAGGCGGTGTTGGCGATCATGGTCATCACCGTCGTCGCCGCGTTCTACTACAAGGACCTGATCGACTTCATGCTGAAGCCGATCCTCGACTCGGTCGGCTGTGTCGACGGCGCGCGCAGGCAGGTGAACGGCAGGCCGTGCGCGGACATGACCGTGAACGGTCTGATCGCGCCCTTCTCCATCGCGCTGAAGGTCTCGCTCGTAGCGGGTGTGGTGCTCTCCACCCCGGTCTGGCTCTACCAGCTCTGGGCCTTCCTGGCGCCCGGTCTGCACCGCCACGAGAAGCGGTACGCCCTCTCCTTCGTCGGAGCCGGGGTGCCCCTCTTCCTGGCCGGTGCCGTCCTCGCGTACAAGATCCTTCCCCAGACCGCGCAGATCCTGCTGGAGTTCACTCCGGACGACGCGCGCAACCTGCTGCCCGTCGACGAGTACCTCGATCTCGTCGTCCGGATGGTGATCGTCTTCGGGCTCGCCTTCGAGCTGCCCCTGCTGCTGGTCCTGCTCAACTTCACCGGGGTGCTGACCGCGAAGCGGCTCGCCTCCTGGTGGCGGATCATGATCGTGGGGATCACCCTCTTCGCGGCGTTCGCCACCCCGACCGGCGACCCGCTCACGATGCTGTCGCTGGCGGCGCCCATCGTGCTGCTGTACTTCATCGCGCTGGGCATCTGCCTGCTCAACGACCGGCGCAGGCGGCGCAACAACCCGGACGCGGGTCTGGACGACGACGAGGCGTCCGACCTCGATCTGACCCCCGAGTCGGTCGGCGGGATCGAGCCCGTCGGGTCCGTACCGATGCTGCCCGAGCAGTCCGACGGCGGCCGGAACCACCGGGTCAACGGATACGACGACGTGACGTGAGACCGGCCGTCACTCTCCACGGGCTCCACCGGCTCCACGGGCTCCACCGGCGGTCCGGACCGTGGGGGCGGCCGTGACCGGGGAGATCACCCTCCTCGTCAATCCCACCGCGGGACGCGGCCGGGGCGCGCACGCCGCGCGGCCGGCCGCTGCGGCGTTGCGGGACGCCGGCCTCTCCGTCACCACCGTCGCGGGCGTGGACTCCGCCGACGCCCTGCGGCGCGCGCGTGACGCCGTCGCCGGCGGGACCGGCGCGCTTGTCGCCGTCGGCGGCGACGGGATGGTCTCCCTCGCGCTCCAGGCCGTCGCCGGTACGGCCACCCCGCTCGGCGTGATCGCCGTCGGCACCGGCAACGATTTCGCCAGGACCCTCGGACTGCCCGTCCGCGACCCCGCCGCCGCGGGCCGTCTCGCCGCCGACGCCCTCAAGCGGGACGGCGGCTCCGCCGTGGACCTGGGGAGGGCCGGCGGGTCCGCCGGGGAAGGGGGACGGGGCGGAGGGGGACGGGCCGGCGGGACCTGGTTCGGCACGGTCCTGGCCACCGGCTTCGACTCCCGGGTCAACGACCGGGGCAACCGGATGCGGTGGCCGCGCGGCCGTGCCAAGTACGACCTCGCGATGCTCGCCGAACTGGCCGCCTTCCGGCCCGTGCCGTACCGCCTCACCCTGGACGACGGCGCCGAGCGGGAGATCGAGGCCACACTCGTCGCCGTCGGCAACGGCTCCTCGTACGGCGGCGGCATGCGCATCTGCGCCGGCGCGCGCACCGACGACGGGCTCTTCGACGTGACGGTCGTCGGAAGCTGTTCCCGTACGACCCTGCTCACCGTCTTCCCGCGTGTCTACCGGGGCACCCACCTCAGCCACCCCGCCGTCACCGTCCACCGCGCCGCCCGGGTGACGCTGGCCGCGCCCGGGCTCACGGGCTACGCGGACGGGGAACCGCTCGGCCCGCTGCCGCTCACCGCCGTCTGTGTCCCGGGCGCGGTACGGGTCCTGCGC
Organism: Streptomyces sp. NBC_01317; assembly: GCF_035961655.1. Taxonomy (NCBI): domain Bacteria; kingdom Bacillati; phylum Actinomycetota; class Actinomycetes; order Kitasatosporales; family Streptomycetaceae; genus Streptomyces; species Streptomyces sp. NBC_01317. The sequence continues at coordinate 6,682,919 of NZ_CP108393.1, forward strand.
GCGGAGAGGGCTTCGGAGGCGCTTTCCAAGGACGGATAAAGATCGGGCTGACTGTCAGAGGTGACGGGTAGGCTCGACAGCAAGATGACAGAGGACCTCTCCCCAGCCGAGCGGTACGCCGCTTCCCGGATCCGCGCCGCCGAGCAGGCCACGGCGCTCGCCCCCTTCCGTGAGATGTACGACTTCGGGCTGGACCCGTTCCAGATCGAGGCCTGCGAGGCACTGGAAGCCGGAAAGGGCGTGCTCGTCGCGGCGCCCACCGGGTCGGGCAAGACCATCGTCGGCGAGTTCGCCGTGCACCTGGCCCTGGCCGAGGGCCGCAAGTGTTTCTACACCACGCCGATCAAGGCGCTGTCCAACCAGAAGTACGCCGACCTGTGCAAGCGCTACGGCGCCGACAAGGTGGGCCTGCTGACCGGGGACAACAGTGTCAATTCGGACGCGCCGGTGGTCGTCATGACCACGGAAGTCCTGCGGAACATGCTGTACGCGGGCTCGCGGGCGCTGCTCGGCCTCGGCTATGTGGTGATGGACGAGGTGCACTACCTCTCCGACCGCTTCCGGGGTGCCGTCTGGGAAGAGGTGATCATCCACCTCCCCGAGTCGGTCACGCTGGTCTCGCTGTCGGCGACGGTGTCGAACGCGGAGGAGTTCGGCGACTGGCTGGACACCGTCCGCGGGGACACCCAGGTGATCGTCTCCGAGCACCGCCCCGTGCCGCTGTGGCAGCACGTGATGGCGGGCCGGCGGATGTACGACCTGTTCGAGGAGGAGAGCGACCACGGCGGCCGGGGCGTGGGCAAGCGGGAGACCAACCCCGACCTCGTCCGGCTGGCCCGGATGGAGAACCAGCGGACGTACAACCCGCGCGACCGCCGCCGCGGCAAGATGGTCCGCGAGGCGGACCGGGAGCGCGAGCGCAGACAGCGCAGCCGGATCTGGACCCCCTCGCGGCCCGAGGTCATCGAGCGGCTGGCGGCCGAGGGCCTGCTGCCCGCGATCACCTTCATCTTCAGCCGGGCCGCGTGCGAGGCCGCCGTACAGCAGTGCATGTTCGCCGGGCTGCGGCTCAACAACGACGAGCAGCGGCAGCAGGTCCGCGAGATCGTCGAGGAGCGCACGGCCTCCATCCCGGGCGAGGACCTCCACGTCCTCGGGTACTACGAATGGCTGGAGGGTCTGGAGCGGGGCATCGCCGCGCACCACGCGGGCATGCTGCCGACCTTCAAGGAGGTCGTGGAGGAGCTGTTCGTCAAGGGCCTGGTCAAGGCGGTCTTCGCCACCGAGACCCTGGCCCTGGGCATCAACATGCCCGCGCGGTCCGTGGTCCTGGAGAAGCTCGTCAAGTGGAACGGCGAGCAGCACGCGGACATCACCCCCGGCGAGTACACCCAGCTGACCGGCCGCGCCGGGCGGCGGGGCATCGACGTCGAGGGGCACGCCGTGGTGCTCTGGCAGCGCGGCATGGACCCGGGCGCGCTGGCCGGCCTGGCCGGGACCAGGACGTACCCGCTGCGCTCCAGCTTCCGTCCCTCGTACAACATGGCGGTCAACCTCACCCAGCAGTTCGGGCGGCACCGCTCGCGCGAGCTGCTGGAGACGTCCTTCGCGCAGTTCCAGGCCGACAGGTCGGTCGTCGGGATCTCCCGGCAGGTGCAGAAGAACGAGGAGGGTCTCGACGGCTACAAGGCGGGCATGACCTGCCACCTCGGGGATTTCGAGGAGTACGCGCGGCTGCGCCGCGACCTCAAGGACCGCGAGACGGACCTGGCCAAGCAGGGCGCGGCCCAGCGCAGGGCCGCCGCCGCGTCCTCGCTGGAGCGGCTCAAGCCCGGCGACGTCATCCACGTACCGACGGGGAAGTTCGCCGGCCTCGCGCTGGTGCTCGACCCCGGCGTGCCGGCGGGGCGGGCCAACGGCCACCGGGGGATGGAGTACCAGGACGGTCCCCGCCCGCTGGTCCTCACCGCCGAGCGGCAGGTCAAGCGGCTGGCGTCGATGGACTTCCCGGTGCCCGTGGAGGTGCTGGAGCGGATGCGGATCCCGAAGTCGTTCAACGCGCGCGCGCCGCAGTCCCGGCGTGACCTCGCGTCCGCGCTGCGCTCGAAGGCCGGCCACATCGTGCCCGAGCGGCATCGCAGGGAGCGGGCCGCCGCCGCGGACGACCGGGAGATCGCCCGGCTCCGCACGGAGCTGCGGGCCCACCCGTGCCACGGCTGCGACGAGCGGGAGGATCACGCGCGCTGGGCCGAGCGGTACCACCGGCTCCAGCGGGACACGCGTCAGCTGGAGAACCGGATCGAGGGGCGTACGAACACCATCGCCCGTACGTTCGACCGGATTGTGGCGCTCCTCACCGAGCTGGACTATCTGCGCGGCGACGACGTCACCCAGCACGGCAAGCGGCTGGCCCGGCTCTACGGTGAGCTGGACCTCCTGGCGAGCGAATGCCTGCGGGAAGGCGTCTGGGAGGGGCTGGGCCCGGCCGAGCTGGCGGCGTGTGTCTCGGCGCTGGTGTACGAGTCGCGGCAGGCGGACGACGCGGGGCCGCCCAAGGTCCCGGCGGGCAACGCGAAGGTGGCGCTCGGCGAGATGGTCCGTATCTGGGGCCGTCTCGACGCCCTGGAGGAGGACTTCAAGATCAACCAGGCGGAGGGGGTCGGACAGCGCGAGCCCGACCTCGGCTTCGCCTGGGCGGTCCACCGGTGGGCCTCCGGCAAGGGCCTGGACGAGGTGCTGCGGGACGCGGAGATGCCGGCGGGTGACTTCGTCCGCTGGTGCAAGCAGGTCATCGACGTGCTGGGGCAGGTCGCGGCGGCGGCGCCCCGGGAGAACAGCACGGTCGCGAAGAACGCGCGCAAGGCGGTGGACGCGGTGCTGCGCGGGGTGGTGGCGTACAGCTCGGTGGGGTGAGGGGCCGTCAACCCCCGGACCGGTACGAAGCGGTCCGGGGGGAGTGTGTTCACCGGTCGAGGTAGGCGCGCCAGCCGCCGTACCGGGTGATGTCCTCGGTGCCTTCGCCGCCTTCGCCGCCTTCGCCGCCTTCGCTGTTTCCGAGTGCGGAAGGTTCGCAGAGGAAGCCGGGCACGGTGGTGGTGTCGGACAGTTCGACGCGGCCCAGGGTCATCGGGCGGGGGAGTGCGGCCGTCAGGGCGCCGAGGCCTTCGGGCGGCAGCTGCCAGATCTCGACCTCGATCGAGTGGCCCTCCCGGGAGCCGGTGTGGACCAGGCCCGGCTTGGGCGGGTCGGTGCGCAGGGCGTGCAGGCGGTAGGACGGGGCCGTGGTGGTGGTACGGATCAAGCGGGCGCCCAGGGCCAGGAGTTGGGGGTTGAGGGGCTGGCCCGTCAGGTGGGCGCCCACCACCGCCACCTGCGTGGGCGGGGTGAGCAGGGCCGCGACGGTGGCCAGGTTCTCGTCCGTGCCCGCCGGGCCCACGAGCATCACGCCGAACGGGCGGCCGTCCACCTCGTCGGCCGGGACCGCCACGGCGGCCAGGTCGAAGAGGTTGGTGGAGTTGGTGAACCGGCCGAGGCGGGCGTTGGCGCCCAGCGGGTCGGCCGCCACCTCGGCGAGCGTGGGGTGGCCGGGGGTGGTGGGCAGCAGGAGCGCGTCGGCGTCGCCGAGGGCGGTCAGCGCGGTCGCCCGCAGCGCGGCGAGGGCGGCCTGGTCCGCGTACAGCTGGTGCGCGGGGATGTCGCGGGCCCGGCGGACGATCGCGGCGACGGTCGGGTCGAGGTCGGGGGAGCCCTTGTCGACAAACGCGCCGACGGCGGTGTACCGCTCGGCGACAAAGGCCCCTTCGTAGAGCATCGCGGCGGCCGCGGTGAAGGCCGTCAGGTCGACGGTCGTCAACCGGGCCCCGGCGGCGGCGAGCCGGGCCGCCGCCGCTTCGTACGCCCGCGCCCAGCCGTCGTCCAGCTCGCCGAGCTGCGCGAGCGGCGGTACGGCGACCCGCCAGGGTCCCGGGGTACGGGGCGGGGTGGCGCGGGCGCCGTCCGGCTCGGACATCAGGGCGAGGGCGAGCCGCGCCTCGGGGAGCGTACGGGCGAACACGCCGACGCAGTCGAGGCTCGCGCAGGCCGGGACCACCCCTTCGGCGGAGACCAGGCCCCGGGTGGGCTTGAGGCCGACGATGCCGTTGAAGGCGGCGGGGACCCGGTTCGATCCCGCTGTGTCCGTGCCGAGCGCGAGATCCACGAGGCCGAGGGCGACGGCGACGGCTGATCCCGAGCTGGACCCGCCGGAGACGCGCAGGGGGTCGCGGGCGTTGCGCACCGCGCCGTACGGCGAGCGGGTGCCGACCAGGCCGGTGGCGAACTGGTCCAGGTTGGTGGTGCCGAGGACGAGGGCGCCCGCGTCCTTGAGGCGGGCCACGACCGGGGCGTCCCGGTCGGGGAGGTAGGCGTAGGAGGGGCAGCCGGCGGTGGTGGGGAGGCCGGCGACGTCGATGTTGCCCTTGACCGCGAGGAGTTGGCCCGCGAGGGGGAGCGGGTCGCCGGCGCCGCGCCGGGCGTCGAGGGCATGGGCCTCGGCCTCCACGTCGGCCTGCGGGCGGAGCGAGATCCAGATCTCGGGGCGGTCGACGTGGGCGATCCGGGTGTAGGCGGCGCGGACACGGCCGAGCGCGGAGGGAGTTGAGGGGACTGAGGGCGCTGAGGGGGTTGAGGGGGCTGAGGGGAAGGTCATCACGAGTTCCTCGGGTCGGGGACGGGCGGCGACAGCACCAGCAGCGGCGTGCCCGCCTCCACCTGGGCTCCGGGGGCGGTCAGGATGTGGGTGACCACCCCGTCGACCGGCGCGTTGACCCGTGACTCCATCTTCATCGCCTCCAGCGCCAGCAGCGGCTGGCCCGCTCTCACCCGGTCGCCGGGCGAGACGTTCAACTGCCAGACCGACGCGGCGAACTCGGCCTCCAGCAGATGGGATCCCGGGGGGACGGTGAAGTCCGTACGGGGGAGTGGCGGCGCGGCCACCGACTCCGCGCGGGCGAACTCGCCCGAGACCTCCCAGGCGTCGCGCTCCGCGCGGAACGCGGTCGCCTGGCGGGTCCGGAAGGCCGCGATCGAGTCGGCGTTCTCCGCCAGGAAGCGTTCGTGGTCGGCGAGGGCGAACGTGCCCTCCTCGATGCGGGGGACGAACCGGCCCGCCGCCATGTCGGCACGCAGCGCCAGCAGTTCGTCCGCCTCGACCGGGTACCACGTGATCCGGTCGAAGAAGCGCAGCAGCCACGGCTTGCCCTCCTCGAACGCGCCGCGCTGCTGACGGCCCGACCACACCTGGGTCGTACGGCCGACGAACTGGTAGCCGCCCGGCCCCTCCATGCCGTACACGCAGAGGTAGGCGCCGCCGATGCCGACGGAGTTCTCGGCCGTCCAGGTGCGCGCGGGGTTGTACTTGGTGGTGACCAGGCGGTGGCGGGGATCCAGGGGGGTGGCCACCGGGGCGCCCAGGTAGACGTCCCCCAGGCCCAGGACGAGGTACTCGGCGCCGAACACCGTGCGGTACACGTCGTCGGGCGAGTCGAGGCCGTTGATCCGGCGGATGAACTCGATGTTCCACGGGCACCAGGGCGCGTCGTCCCGTACCCCCGTCATGTAGCGCTCGATGGCCTCGCGGGTCGCCGGGTCGTCCCAGGACAGCGGGAGGTGGACGGTGCGCGACGGGACCACCAGGGCGTCCGTGGGCGGGAGTTCGGCCTCGATCCGGGCGAGGGCGGGGAGGAGGGTGTCCTGGGGCAGGACGTCCGGATCGAGTTGGATCTGGAGCGAGCGGATGCCGGGCGTGAGGTCCGTGATTCCCGGCAGCGCCTCCGCCCGTACCGCCTCCGCCAGCGCGTGCACCCGCATCCTCAGGGCGAGGTCGAGTTGCATCTCGCCGTACTCGACGAGGACGTTGTCGTCGCCGCTGCGGCGGTACGTGACCGAGGGGCCGCGTCCCAGGATGCCGCCGTCGACCACGGCGGGGCGGTCGGCGGCCGGAGGGGTGGCGGGCGCGCGGCGCAGGACCGCCGCCGCGCGGGCCGTCACGGGGACGAAGCGGACCGTGTCGCCGGGGCGCAGCTGGCCGAGCTTCCAGCGCTGGCCCACCACCACGGTCGCCGGGCAGACGAAGCCGCCGAGCGAGGGTCCGTCGGGGCCGAGGAGCACCGGCATGTCCCCGGTGTAGTCGACCGCTCCGACGGAGTAGGGGGTGTCGTGGATGTTGGAGGGGTGAAGTCCCGCCTCTCCACCGTCCGTTCGAGCCCAGCGGGGCTTGGGGCCGACCAACCGGACACCGGTGCGGGCGGAGTTGAAGTGGACCTTCCACTCGGCGTCGTAGAACGTCCGCATGTCGTCCTCGGTGAAGAACTCCGGGGCCGCGTGGGGGCCTTCGACCACGCCGATCCGCCAGGCGGTGGGGATGTCGGGCCGTTCGGTACGGGGGACAGGGGCGCCGGGGGCCGTATCTCCGGTGTGCGTGGGGTGCAGGACGTCGCCCGTGCGCAGGGCCCGCCCGCCGTGGCCGCCGAGTCCGCCGAGGGTGAAGGTGGCGGCGCTGCCGAGGAAGGCCGGGACGTCCAGGCCGCCGCCCGCGACGAGGACGTACGTACGCAAACCCCGTTCGGTGGGTGCGCCGACGGCCAGTGAGCCGCCGGCGGGGACCGTGAACGGCTCCCACAGCGGGGCGGGTTCGCCGTCGACGGTGACAGGGGCGGGCGCGCCCGTCACACAGACGGTGGTGGTGTGGGTGAAGCGCAGGGTCGGGCCCTGGAGGGTGCACTCCAGGCCCGGAGCGCCCTCCTCGTTGCCGAGGGCGCGGTTGCCCAGCCGGAACGACAGGCTGTCCATCGGCCCCGAGGGCGGCACGCCGACCTGCCAGTAGCCGGTGCGGCCCGGCCAGTCCTGCACGGTGGTCAGGGTCCCGCCGGAGGTCACCTCGATGCGCGGGGTCGGGTCGGTGATCGTGGCCAGGGTCGCCGTGGAGTGGGTGGCGGCGCGCACGGCCGGGTCGGCCAGGGCCGCCCGTACCAGCCCGAGGTTGGTCTCGATGCCGTCGATCCGGGTCGCGGCCAGGGCCCTGTCCAGGGCGGCCAGGGCCTCGGTCCGGTCGGCGCCGTGCGCGACGACCTTGGCGAGCAGCGGGTCGTACGCCGTGGTCACCTCCGTCCCCGTCTCGATCCAGGAGTCGACGCGGACGTCCGCCGGGAAGGAGACGCGGGTGAGCAGTCCGGCGCCGGGGCGGTGGTCGCGGGAGGGGTCCTCCGCGTAGAGGCGGGCCTCGACGGCGTGGCCGTGCGGCGCGTCCGGTTCCCGTACGACCGACGTCTCGCCCTGCGCGAGGCGCAGCATCCACTCGACGAGGTCGATGCCGTGGACGGCCTCGGTGACGGGGTGTTCGACCTGGAGGCGGGTGTTGACCTCCAGGAAGTACGCCTCGGCGCGGGCGGCGTCGTAGACGAACTCGACCGTCCCCGCCGAGCGGTAGCCGATGGAGGCGCACAAGTCCCGCGCCGATGTGGCGAGTCGCTCGCGGACGGCGGGCGGGAGGTCCGGCGCGGGGGCTTCTTCGAGGACTTTCTGGTTGCGGCGCTGGAGGGAGCAGTCGCGGTCGCCGAGGCTGACGACCTGTCCCAGGCCGTCGCCGAAGACCTGTACTTCGACGTGTCGGGCGTCCTCCACCAGCCGTTCCAGGAAGAGTCCGGCGGAGGAGAAGGACGCCGACGCCACCCGTCGTACCCCCTCCCAGGCATCCGTGAGTCCGGCCGGGTCGCGGACCGCGCGCATCCCGATCCCGCCGCCCCCGCCGGTGGCCTTGAGCATCACGGGGTAGCCGATCGACTCGGCCGCGGCCAGTGCCGTTCCGAGGTCGGGCAGCAGGTCCGTACCGGGGGCGAGCGGTACGCCGGCCGTCCGGGCGGCGGCGCGTGCGGTGTGTTTGGCGCCGAACAGCTCCAGTTGCTCCGGGGTCGGTCCGACGAAGACGATGCCGGCGTCCTCGCAGCGCCGGGCGAATCCGGCGTCCTCGGAGAGGAACCCGTAGCCGGGGTGGATGGCGCCCGCTCCGGTGTCCTTCGCGGCCCGCAGGATCAACTCCCCATGGAGATAGGACTCCTTGGGCGCGGCGGGACCGATCCGTACGGCGTGGTCCGCGAGCCGGACGTGGGGTGCGGGGCGGTCGGGGTCGGAGAAGACCGCGACGGTACGGAGGCCGAGGCGGCGGGCCGTGCGGATGATCCGTACGGCGATCTCGCCCCGGTTGGCGACGAGGAGGGTGTCGAAGGCGGGGGTGAGGGTGGTGGTCATGAGATGGCCGCCGTGATCGTCATCTCCACCGGCGTCGGGTCGAAGCCGTTGCACGGGTTGTTGATCTGGGGGCAGTTGGAGACGAGGACCAGGACGTCGGTCTCGGCGCGGAGGGTGACGCGCAGGCCGGGCGCCGACAGGCCGTCCACGATGCCGAGCGTGCCGTCCTTCTCCACCGGCACGTTCATGTACCAGTTGATGTTGGAGACCAGGTCGCGCTTGCCGAGGCCGTAACGGGCCCCCTCGGAGAGGAAGTTGTCCACGCAGGCGTGCTGTGACCACGTGTGGTGGCCGTAGCGCAGGGTGTTGGACTCCTTCGAGCAGGCGCCGCCGAGGGTGTCGTGGCGGCCGCAGGTGTCCTCGGTGACCGTCATCAGCGGGGTGTGTTCGTTGGACAGCAGCACACTTCCCGTGGTGAGGAAGATGGTGCCCTGCGCGTGGAGGGTGTCGGGGGCGCTGTAGCGGACGGCGGTGTCGTGGGCGTCGTACACCAGGAAGTCGACGGCCTGGTTGCCGCCCAGGTCGGTGAGGGTGAGGTGGTCGCCCCGGCGGACGACGGCGGACCAGGCGGCGCGGGCCGGGACGACGACGGAGCGCGTCGCGGGTGTCACGTCGGCGCTCATCGGATCCCCCTGGAGGCCAGCGCCTCTTCGGTGTTGAGGAACGCGCGACGCCCCTCGGGGGTCGCCTCCCGGATCGGGTCGCCGGGCGGTGTCGGACCGGCGGCCCAGGCCAGCACCTCCAGCGGGGTGCTGGTGTACGCGGGGCGCGGGTCGAGCGGGTGCGGCACGTTCGCGATCAGTACGGTCAGGTCCTGCTCGGCGCGCAGGGTGACCGATCCGCCGGGCCCGTACGAACCGGTGAAGGCGAGCGTGCCGTCCTCCCGTACCTCCACGCCCTGGAAGAAGGAGACCGACGGCGGCAGGTCGCGGGGTTCGAGACCGTGCTTGAGGGCGGCCAGTTTGAGGAGTTCACGGCCGGCGGGGGTGGCGGAGTGCGGGGCGCCGTCCCCGTACCGCTCGGTGTTCCGCCGCAGGGTCGAGGTGCCGCAGAGGGCGTCGTGCCTGCCGCCGGTCGTGTCGGTGACGAGCGAGGCGAGGACGCGGCCCTGGTCGGAGAGGAGCAGCCGGCCCGCGCCCAGGTAGGCGTTCCACTGGACCTTGACGGTGTCCGCCGTGTTGAGCCGCTCCCAGGGGCGGCCGTCCACATGGAGCAGGAGGTGCGCGCAGGCGTCGCCGCACAGGTCCGTGAGCCGGATCTCGGTGCCGCGCGCCACGGCCCGGTGGGTGTAGCCGCCGCCGGCGACGGTCTCCGCCCACACCAGGTGGCCCGCCTCGCAGGGGGGCGCGGGCCAGTCGGTGGCGGGCACCACCGGCATGGCGTCGGTCCTGGTCCCGGCCTGGGCGCGGGCGTGGTCCCTGGCGCCGTACGTCGTGGATGTCGCCTTCGCTGCCGCTTTCGCCATGGCGTGACCTCCGGTTTCTGTCGTCCGACAGAAATTAGAGGGGTGGGGGGATTCGGAGCGATTGCCCGTCTGTTGCACGGGAGTTACGGGACGCTCACCGTGAGCGGCCAAGATCCGCGGAAACACCTGTGTGCGACGATCGGTGCCATGGGCACGACGGGACGACGGGTCGGAAGGCCGCGCGCCGCGCAGCGGCCGGACAGCGGGCTGGCGGTGCGGGACGAGCTGCTCGGGGCGGCGGCCGAGCTGTTCACGACGCTCGGGTACGCGGCGACCACGACGCGGACGGTCGCCGAGCGCGCGGGCCTGCGGCAGGCCACGATGTACCACTACTTCGACGGCAAGGAGGACCTCCTGGCCGAGCTGCTGGAGTCGACCGTGACGCCCTCGCTGGCGCTCGCGCGCGGGCTGCTCGCCGAGGAGGGGCGGTCGCCGGAGACCAGGCTGTGGGACCTGTGCCGCTCGGACGTGGAGCTGCTGTGCGGCGGCCCGCACAACCTGGGCGGCCTGTACCTGCTGCCGGAGGTGAGGGCGGAGCGCTTCGCCGGCTTCCACCGGGTACGGGCCGACCTCAAGGACGCGTACGGCCAGCTGCTCGCCGCGACGGGCCCCGGATCCCTCCTGGACAAGGGCGAGTTGGCGGTCCGCACGGACCTGGTGTTCGGCCTGATCGAGGGTGTGATCCTGGTCCACCGCTCGGACCCCGACCGCCCGGTGGAAGCATTCGCGGCGGCGACGGCGGACGCGGCGCTGCGGATCGTGGGGGTGACGGCGGAGGGGGCGTGAGGGGGCGGGCGCGGGCGCTCCGGCGGTGCGCGCGGTGCTCGGTCGAGGCCGGCTCGCGCTCCAGCCCCCGGCTCGCGCCCCGGCCCCCGGCCTGCGCCCCGTCCCCGGCACGGGCGTCGGCCCCCGGCCTGCCCCGGCACCTGCCCCCGGCCCGGCACGGGCCACGGCCCCGCCTTCGGCCCGGCTCGGCCCCTCGCCCGGCCCCGGCTCGGGCCTGGCCCGGGGGCCCGCTCCGGCCCCGCTCCGGCCCGGCCCCGCTCCGGCCCGGCCCCGCTCGGAGCCGGCTCAGGTCCGACCCAGGTCCGGGGCAGGTCCGACCTTGGCTCAGAGGTGGGGCCGCGCCGGGCCCCGTACCAGTGCCTTCGCCAGTGTCACCAGATCCGCCGCGTCCAGCACCCGGTTCCCGAAGCCGGGGAGGGGGACGTGCAGCGGTTCGGTCCAGCGGGGCGGGATCGCCGACAGGCCGTGGATCGCGCCCGCCAGGGTTCCGGTCACCGCAGCCACCGTGTCCGTGTCTCCGCCCAGGTCGATCGCGGCGGCCACGGCCGTCTCGTACGAATCCGTCGTGCGCAGCGCCCAGAGCGCGGAGCCCAGGCACGGCCAGACGGCGCCGTTGAACTCCGTGGCCAGGCCGGGGTGCCAGTCGGGAGCCAGGGCGGTGGCCCAGCGCGGGCGGTGGTCCTCGGTCACCTGGGCGAGGGTGGCCGGGACGGCGGCCACCGGATCGCCGCCGTCCAGCGCGACCCGTACCAGTTCGTGCAGGACGGCCGTACCTTCCCAGGCGGCCCCGTCGCCGTGGGTGAGCGCGGCGATCCGCCGGGCGGCGGCCATCGTGGCCTCCTGGCCGGCTCCGGCGAAGTGAACGGCGGAGGTGGCGGCTCGCATCAGTGAACCGTTGCCCGCCGCCCGGCCGGTCCGCTGGAAGTGGAGGGGCGCGGCCAGATCCCAGGGGTCGCCGGACGTCAGTACGTCCTCGGTCTGGAGGCCGATGTCCTTCGGGTCGGCGGCCGCCCAGCGCCGGAACCGGTCGAAGATGTCGGCCAGGTCCGGACCGCCGCGCTCCAGCAGCGACTCGCCGACGAGCACCGCCATCTGCGTGTCGTCGGTGGCCTCGCCCGGGTCCCACCCGCCGCCTCCGCACATCGCGCCCACCCCGTCGGGAAACCGTGCCGAGTAGACCCCGGCGGGCCCGAACTCGAAGGGCGCACCGAGCGCGTCCCCGACGGCGGAACCGACAACGGCCCCCGCCGCGCGGTCCGTTCGGGTGGGGTGGTCCTGTGGTGTCATCCGGGTGGCCGACTCTGTCATCGGGCCAGCGTAGGCAGTTTTGAGCCGCGCCGTGCTCGTACCGCCAGCCAGAGCGCGCCCGCGCCGATCGTGGCGGCGAGGAACAGGACCGTGAACCACTGGAAGTACCAGTGGCCGCCCGCCGGGTCGTAGACCGGGCCCCGGGGCCACGCCAGGTTGATCGTCATCGCCGCGCCGTACAGCACCGCGAGGATGTTCACCGGGACGCCCCAACGGCCCAGGGAGAACAGGGGTTTGCCCGTCTCGTCGAGGCCGGGGGCGGGCGGTGTGTACGTGCCGCGCAGGCGGCGCAGCAGCATCGGGCCCGTGACCATGACGTACGCGAGGTAGAGCATCGCGATGCACGTCGTGCCGATGGCCAGAAACGCCTCCGGCGACGCCAGGTTGAGCAGGCACAGCGCCGCTGCCGCCGCGCCCACCACCAGGGCCGGGCCGGTCGGCATGCCCGTGCGGGGCGAGACCTTCGACAGTGGACCCGAGGCGGGCAGGACGCCGTCGCGGGCCATGGAGAACAGCATCCGCGAGCCCGACGTCTGGATCGCGAGCGTCGCGACCGCGATCGCGACCACCACATCGGCGAGCAGGGCCCGGCCGACCCCGTCGCCCAGCGTGCTCGTCAGGACGTACGAGAGACCCTCCGTGCCGAGCCGGCCGTCGGTCAGGCTGGGCGCGGCCAACAGCCCGCCCAGCAGCAGCAGTCCGCCCAGGACCCCCGCCGAGGCGAGGGCGAGCAGGATCGTGCGCGGGGCCGTACGGCGTGGCGCGCGCGTCTCCTCGCTCAGCTCGCCCGCGCTGTCGAAGCCGATCAGGACGTACGCCGCCGTGAACGACCCCACCAGCAGCGCGCCGATCGCACCGCCCTGCCCGCCGGTGTGCAGGGTGACGCCGGGACCCCGGTCCGCGTGGGTGAACAGGAGCACCACGATCAGTACGGCCCCGATGATCTCGGCGGTCACCCCGATACGGTTGACGGCCGACATCACCCGGTTGTCCAGCAGATTCACCGCCGTCGTCAGGACCAGCAGCACCACCGCCAGCAGCGCCGCGTTCGCCGCGCCGCTCGCCGACGCCGGCGACGGATCGCTGCCGACCAGCTGGAACCCCGACCAGATCGCGGGCAGCACCACCTGGAGCGCGAGCGCCGCGGCCGCTACCACCACCATCTGGCCGATCACCATGATCCAGCCCGCGAACCAGCCGAACACCGGCGTACCGAGCCGGGTCGACCACTGGTAGATGGCCCCCGACAGCGGGTAACGCGCGGCGAGTTCGCCGAAACAGGCCGCCACCAGCAACTGGCCCACGAGCACCACCGGCCAGGTCCAGAAGAAGGCCGCCCCGCCGAACGAGAAGCCGAACGCGAAGAACTGGAACACCGTGGTGAGGACCGAGATGAACGAGAATCCGGCGGCGAACGAGGCGTACCGCCCCATGCTGCGGTGCAGCTCCTGCCGATAGCCGAAACCGGCCAGCTCGACCGAGTCGAGCCGGCCGGTCCCGGCCGGGTCAGGCTGTACGTCCGTGGGTGCGGTGGCGGTCATGGCGGCCCCTGTCGCTGATTCCTGTCGATTGACAGAAATTAGGGAGGGGCTGTTTCACCGGCGTCACGCGACCGTGTCCGCCCGGGGCACATCTCCTCACGGGGGGCTGCCCGCCGACCGCGTGGCCGTACCGCTCACATCTTCGGCATCAGCACCGTGTCGATGATGTAGACCGTGGCGTTGGAGGTCGGCACGTTCCCGCAGACCACACTCGCCGAGTCGTTGACCTTGTACGACTCGCCCGAACCCGCCGTCGCGAGGGTCGACTTCTCCAGCGTCGGGTACGTACCGCTCGCCAGCTGCGCGGGCGCCAGCTTCTCGCCCACGACGTGGTACGTGAGGATCTTGGTCAGTGTGGCCTTGTCGGCCAGGACCTTGTCCAGGTCGGCCTTGGGGATCTTGGCGAAGGCCTCGTTGGTCGGCGCGAACACGGTGATGTTCTGGGCGTTGTTGAGCGTGTCGACCAGACCGGCCTTCTTCACCGCGGTGACCAGGGTGGAGAGGTCGGGGTTGTTGGACGCGGCGGTCGCGACCGGCGCCGTCGACATGCCGTCGAAGCTGCCCGCGCCGGTCGCGGGGACCGACGCGCAGCCGGGACCGAACGGCTTGTCCGTCATGCCCGCCGCGTCGTCCGTCGCGCTCTGCGACTCCTCGGGCGCGGCGGCGGCCGAGTCCTTCGCCTTGGCGTTGTCACTGCTGTCGTCGCTCGAACAGGCGCTCAGGGCGAGGGGCAGGACAAAAACGCCGACGGCGGCGAGGGCGGCACGCTGAATACGGGTGGCGGTCATGGAATGTCTCCTTGTTGATTTTCTCAAGTGGGTCGAGAGGTGGTGAGTGAGCTGGTCTGTGGGGGGTGGGGCGCGTCAGGTCACCGCGACCACCACCGAGTGCCTGCCGGTCGCGCCGTTCGGTACGGTCCCGGCGCGCCGGTCCGTCTGCGTGGAGCCGTCCCGGTCGGTCGCGCGGACTTCGAGGGTGTGGCTGCCGGACGTGGCCGGCCACTCCCACATCCACTGCCGCCAGGTGTCCCGGCCGCTCTCCTCCGCCAGCCGGGCCGTCTGCCAGGCGCCGCCGTCCACCCGGACCTCGACGCGGGCGATGCCCCGGTGCTGCGCCCACGCCACCCCGGCGACCGGCACCCGGCCCGCCTTGGGGCTCGCGAACGGCCTCGGGGTGTCGATCCGCGACTGGGTCTTGATGGGGGCCTCGCGGGACCAGGTCCGCTTCACCCAGTACGCGTCGTAGGCGTCGAACGTGGTGAGTTCCAGGTCCTGGATCCATTTGCAGGCCGAGACATAGCCGTACAGTCCCGGCACCAGCATCCGGACGGGGAAGCCGTGGGCGAAGGGGAGCGGCTCGCCGTTCATGCCCAGCGCGAGCATCGCGTCGCGGCCGTCCATGACGGTCTCGACCGGTGATCCGATGGTCATGCCGTCCACCGAGCGGGCCACGAGCTGGTCGGCGGGGCCGCCGTCGGACGGCGGCCGGACGCCGGCCTCGCGCAGCAGGTCCGCGAGCCGGACGCCGATCCAGCGGGCGTTGCCGACGTACGGGCCGCCGACCTCGTTGGACACGCAGGTCAGGGTGATGTCCCGTTCGATCAGCTCCCTGCGCAGCAGATCGTCGAAGCCGACCGTCAGGGGGCGGGTGACGCCGGTGCCGTGGATCCGCAGGCGCCAGGCCGAGGCGTCGACGCGCGGGACCACGAGGGCGGTGTCCACCCGGTAGAAGTCCTTGTTCGGCGTCGTGAACGAGCTCAGGCCCGGGATACGGAGATCCGCCCCGGCCGGCACCGGACGGGCCGGTGACGCGGGCCGGGGGAGCACGATGTCCTCGCGGGTGGCGGCGGCCTTCGCCAGCTCCGACGTGTTGAGACGGCGGCCGGCCCCGCCCGCGACGGCCGAGGCGGCGACGGCGGCGCTCGCGGCGATCACGAAGCCGCGCCGGTCGAAGGCGCCGGGGGCCGGCTCGGGCGGGACGGGCATGGCTCCGGGGGGCGTCCCTGGCGGGACCGCCGTGGCTCCGGGGGAGGGCTCGGCCAGGACGGCCGTGGCTCCGCCGGAGGGCTCGGACGCGGCGGCCGTGGCTCCGGCGGCCCGCCCGGGTCCGGGCCCGCCGTCGGGCCCGGACCCCTCGGCCGGTTCGCCGTCCCCCGGTGCCGCCGTTGCCCCCGGCGCCGGTCGCGGGGCCAGCGTGCCGGCCAGCAGGTACAGGACCCCGGCCGCCACCACCGCCCCCACGACCGATGGCCAGGCGTCCGGCAGATGCCCGTCAGGACGCTCCACCGCCGCCCAGGCCCCGACCGCGCCGAACACCAGCACCAGCGCCGAACCGGCCACCCGGCGGCCCGCCGCGAACACCCCGGCCGCCAGGGCGAACAGCCCCAGCACGGCGAGGATGCCGAGCTGGAGCACGAGCTTGTCGTCGGTCCCGAAGTTCCGTACCGCGAACTCCTTGAGCCACGGCGGGGTGCGGTCGATGAAGGCCCCGCCGACCGCCGTGACCGGGCTCGCCTCGGGGCGAACCGCCACCGAGACCAGCTCCGCCACACACAGCGCGGCGAGCCCCGCGACCAGCCCGCTCGACGCGGCCGCCGCGTACCGCAGCAGACGCGCCGGCCGGCCGGGGCGACCGCCCCGGCCGAAGAGGACTTTCCGATCTTTGCTCACGGCGGCTATTCGGCACGGGAAGCAAGGCGGATTGGTCCGTCACTCCAAAGAATTAAAAGTCGGGGAGACGGCAAGAAAGATCCCGTCCCCCACCAATCCCCGGCACCACCTGCCTCGAATGCTCAGTGAGGGGCTGTGCCCGAGCACCCCGGACGACCCCCGAGGCAAGGAGCGACATGAGCGGTGACCAGCGCCGGCGTACGGCGGTGATCGGCGGCGGGATCGCGGGGCTGACGGCCGCGTACGTCCTGCGGCGCGCGCACGACGTGGTGGTGTACGAGGCGGACGACCGGCTCGGCGGCCACGCCCACACCCACGACGTCCCGTCCGCCGACGGCCGCCTGCACCACGTCGACTCCGGCTTCATCGTGCACAACGAGCGGACCTACCCGTACCTCCTGCGGCTCTTCGTCGAACTGGGCGTCGCCACACAGGAGTCGGAGATGAGCATGTCCGTACGGTGCGACGGGTGCGGGCTCGAATACGCGGGCGCCCGCGGCCCCGCCGGGGTGTTCGCCCAGCCGCGCAACGCCCTCAGCCCCCGCTATGTGCGCCTGCTCACCGAGGTCCCGGTCTTCCACCGGCGGGCCCGCCGGCTGCTCGACGCGCCGGACGGCACCGAAGCCACCCCGACCCTGGGGGAGTTCCTCGCCGAGGGACGCTTCTCGCCGTACTTCGTCTCGCACTTCATGACCCCGCTCGTCTCCTGCGTCTGGTCCTGCGACGCGGAGACGGCGATGCGCTACCCCGCCCGCTACCTGTTCCGCTTCCTGGCGCACCACGGTCTGCTGTCGGTCGGCGGCTCGCCCAAGTGGCGGACCGTGACGGGCGGTTCGCGGGCGTACGTGGACCGGCTGGCCAAGCAGCTCGCCGCCGCCCGCACCACCACTCCGGTACGGGCCGTGCGGCGCCTCGCGGACGGGGTCGAGATCACCGCCGAGGACGGGGACGTACAGCGGTACGACTCCGTCGTCGTCGCCGTCCACCCCGACCAGGCACTGCGGCTGCTGGCCGACGCCACCGAGGACGAGCGGCAGGTCCTCGGCGCGTTCCGGTACTCCCGCAACCCCACCCAACTGCACACCGACACCAGTGTGCTGCCGCGTGCCCGGGGCGCCCGCGCCTCCTGGAACTACCTGATGCCGTCCTGCGACACGGACTCCGGAGCCGTACGGGTCAGCTACGACATGAGCCGACTCCAGCGCCTCGACGCGCCCGAGACGTACGTCGTCACCCTGAACGGCGCCGACCACGTGGACCAGGAACGGGTGATCGCCCGCATGGTGTACGAACACCCCGTCTACACACCGGAGTCGGTGACCGCGCAGGGCAGGCTGCCCGCGCTGAGCGGCCCGGTCACCGCCTTCGCCGGGGCTTACCACGGCTGGGGGTTCCACGAGGACGGCTGCCGCTCCGGGGTCCTGGCCGCCGCCGCGCTGGGGGTGGCGTGGTGAGCGCGGCTCCGGCGCCCGGCGGCAGCGCGCCCGTTGTCCCGCCCGTCGCCCCGCCCGCGCTCTACGCCTGCCGGATCAGCCATGTACGGACCGCGCCCCGCCGCTACGCGCTGCGCCACCGGACGTACATGTGGCTGATCGACCCGGACCACCCGCCGCGCCTGCCACGGGTGTTGCGCCCGCTCGCCCGCTTCGACAGCCGCGACCACTTCGGCGGCAGCGGCCCGACGATCCGCGCCGGCCTGGAGGCGTTCCTCGCCGCCCAGGGGGTCGAACTGGCCGGCGGGCGCGTGACGATGCTCGCCCACGCCCGGGTCCTCGGGTACGTCTTCAACCCGCTGAGCCTCTACTGGTGCCACGGCCCCGGCGGCGAGCTGCGGTGTGTGGTGGCCGAGGTGCACAACACGTACGGCGAACGCCACTGCTACCTCCTGCGTCCTGATGCCGACGGGCGCGCCGAGGTCGCCAAGGAGCTGTACGTCTCGCCGTTCTTCCCGGTCGACGGCGGCTACTCCATGCGGCTGCCGGAGCCGGACGACCGGCTCAGCCTGACGGTCCATCTGAACCGCTCCGGCGGACGGCCGTTCACCGCGACCGTGCACGGCGAGCGCCGCCCGGCCACCGTCCCGGCCCTGCTGCGCCTCGCGGTGCGCCACCCGTGGTCCACCGCCGTCGTCTCCGCCGCGATCCGTCTGCACGGCATCCGGCTCTACCTGCGCGGGCTGCCCGTGCGTCCCCGTCCCCATCACCGTGCCCAGGAGGGCGTGAAGTGAGTCTGTCCTCAATGACCTCGTCATCTTCGTCAGCGTCGTCTTCGTCTTCGCCGTCGGCCACCGCCGCGCCGGACCGGGCGGCACACGCCGTCGACGCGCACCGCTGGCCCGACGTGGCCCGTGCGCCGCGTTCGTCACGGATCCGTACCGCCGTCGCGGAACGGATCCTGCGCCGCACCCTCGGCCAACTGCCCCTGCGCGTACGGCTCGGCGCCACGGAGACGCTCGGTCTTGGCGGCCCGCTGGTGGAGGTACGGGATCCGGCGGCGTTCTTCCGCCGGATCGGCGCCCACGGGCTGATCGGCTTCGGCGAGTCGTACATGGCGGGGGAGTGGGAGGCACCGGACCTGGTCGGGGCGCTCACCGTACTGGCGGAGCGTGCCGCGTACTTGATCCCCGCGCCGCTCCAACGGCTGCGCTCCGTATGGGCGTCGAAGCAGCCGGACGCCCAGCGCAACACCCCCGAGGGCTCGCGCGACAACATCAGCCGCCACTACGACCTGTCGAACGACCTCTTCACGCTGTTCCTGGACGAGACCCTGTCGTATTCCTCCGCCCTGTTCCGCAGCTTCCCCGCCGACCGGTCCCTGCTGGCCGCCGCGCAGCGCCGCAAGATCGACCGGCTGCTGGACCGGGCCGGCGTCGGGCTGGGCACGCAGCTGCTGGAGATCGGCACCGGCTGGGGCGAGTTGGCGATCCGGGCGGCCGAGCGCGGCGCCCGTGTGATCACCGTGACCCTCTCGGAGGAGCAGCGGGACCTGGCCCAGGCGCGGATCAGGGCGGCGGGGTACGAGGAGAACGTCACCGTCCTCCTGCGTGACTACCGGCGGGTGATGGGCACGTTCGACGCCGTGGTCAGCGTGGAGATGATCGAGGCGGTCGGCGCCGAATTCTGGCCCGAGTACTTCCGGACGCTGGACCGGCTTCTGGCGCCCGGCGGGCGGATCGCCCTCCAGGCGATCACCATGCCGCACGACCGCATGCTCGCGACCCGGGACACCTTCACCTGGATCCAGAAGTACATCTTCCCCGGCGGTTTCCTGCCGTCGGTCGAGGCGGTCGAGGGGATCACCGCGGAACACACCACTCTCCGGGTGACCGACCGGGACGGCTTTGGACCGCACTACGAGCAGACGCTCCGGCTCTGGCGCGAACGCTTCACCGAACAGGCCGCGCAGGTCGAGGCGTTGGGCTTCGACGAGACGTTCCGGCGCATGTGGACGTTCTACCTGGCCTACTGTGAGGCGGGCTTCCGGTCCGGCTACCTGGATGTGCAGCAGATGGTGCTGACGAGGCCCGGGGAGGGGGACACCCGATGAACGACGGCTACCCGTGGGCGGAGTTCGGCCAGGGCATCGGGTACGCGGCGGCGGCCGCCCTCGCCGTCATGCTGCTGACCTTCGCGGTCGCCGTGGTCAAGGGCTTGCACCGGATCGTCGACGTCGCCTGGGGCCTCGCCTTCGCCGCCGTCGCGGTCGTCTCGTACGCCGCGTCGGCGGGGGAGGGGGACGACGCGCGGCGGCTGGCGGTGACCGTGCTGACCGTGGTCTGGGGGCTGCGGCTGGCGGCCCACATCGCGGCGCGCGGCCGGGGCCACGGGGAGGACGAGCGGTACGAGAAGATGCTGGCCAAGGCCCCCGGCCACCGGAACCTCTACGCCCTGCGCATGGTCTACCTCCTCCAGGGCGCCCTCGTCGTGCTGGTCTCGCTGCCGGTGCAGGCCGCGCAGTACGTCCGGGGCCCGGTCGGCCCGGTCGCGTACGCGGGAGCCGTCCTCTGGCTGACCGGCCTGTTGTTCGAGGCGGTGGGGGACCACCAGCTGGCCCGCTTCAAGTCCGACCCCGCCCACCGGGGCCGCCTCATGGACCGCGGCCTGTGGAGCTGGACCCGCCACCCCAACTACTTCGGCGACTTCTGCGTCTGGTGGGGCCTGTTCCTCTTCGTCTGCGACAACCCGGCGGTGGCCGCGGCGACGGCGGTCGGCCCCCTGGTGATGAGCTACCTGCTGATCAACGGCAGCGGAAAACGCCTCCTGGAACGCCACATGGCGGACCGCCCGGGCTACGCCGAATACCGCGCCAGAACAAGCGGCTTCTTCCCCCGCCCACCCCGCGGGGGCGCGGAGCGGGGCTGACGTGGTGGGCGGGGCGTCCGGCGCGGCCTCTCGGCCCCGCCGGGCGCCCCCGCGCCTCCGCCCGCTACCCCCGTGCGCGGGCGAAGCGGTCGCGGCCCTCGGCGAGGTCCACGATCGGGGCCGGGTAGGCGAGTTGGGCGCGGTCCGGGGGTGGGAGGAGCCAGGGGCGGTGTACCGCGCTGCCCGGCAGGTCCGCCAACTCCGGGACCCAGCGGCGGACATAGTCGCCCTTCGGGTCGAACCGGAGTGCCTGCGTCACGGGGTTGAGGACCCGGCCCGGTCTGGTGTCCGTTCCCGTGCCCGCCGCCCACTGCCAGTTGAGCTGGTTGTTCGCCACGTCCCCGTCCACCAGCAGGTCCAGGAAGTGCCGGGCGCCCACGCGCCAGTCCACGTACAGGGTCTTGGTCAGGAAGCTCGCCACCAGCAGGCGCCCCCGGTTGTGCATCCAGCCCTCGTGCGTCAGCTGGCGCATCGCCGCGTCCACGACCGGGTATCCCGTACGGCCCTCCCGCCAGGCGGCGATCTCCTGCCGGTCCGAGCGCCAGCGGTCGCCGCGCGGGCGGTAGTCCGACCACGACACCTCGGGGCGGGCCGCGAGCACCTGGTGGTGGAAGTCCCGCCAGGCCAGCTGCCGTACGAACGCCTCGGCGCCCGCGCCCCGCTTCTCCCGCGCCCGGTGGACGGCCTCGACCGGGGAGAGGCAGCCGAAGTGCAGGTAGGGCGAGAGCCGGGACGTGGCGTCGCCCGGCAGGTCGTCGTGGCGGTCCTCGTACGACTCGATGCCGTCGGCCAGCCACGCCGTGAGCCGCTTGCGTGCCACGGTCTCGCCGCCCTCGGGGAGACCGGGGGAGATCTGGCCGGCGTCCGCGCGTTCCGGCAGCGGATCGCTCGCGACGTCCGGGACCCGTACGGTCCGGGGCGCGGCGAGCACCTCGCGCAGCCGCGTCTCCGACCAGCGGCGGAAGTACGGGGTGAAGACGGCGAAGGCGTCGCCGCCCGCCGGGGTGATCTGGCCGGGCGGCAGGGCCGTGACAACGGCGTCCTGCACGTCCAGCGCGCAGCCGATGCCCCGCAGCGCCGTACGCAACCGCTCCTCGCGGGCGGTCGCGTACCGGCTCACCCCCGCCGCGACATGGACCCGCCGGGCGCCGGACTCCCGGACCACCCGGCAGACCTGGTCGACGGCGTCCCCCGTACGGACGACCAGCCGGCCGCCGCGTTGACGCAGGCCGGCGTCCAGCGAGCCCAGGCAGTCGGCGAGGAAGGCCAGCCGGTTGGGCGCGTCGAAGCCCGCCGCCCGTACCCCCTCGTCCCGTACGAACAGGGGCACCACCTGGTCCGCGCCGCGCAGGGCGGCGCGGAGCACCGGCTGGTCGTGCACTCGCAGGTCGGAGGTGAAGAGCACCACCGCAACACTCATGGACGTGCGTCCTTACGCGCTCGGGAAGGCCATCACGGCCAGGGGGTCGGTGGTGGGTGCCACCGATCCGCCGGCCGGTTCCACCGTGATCCCCATCCCGGAGGCCGAGCCGACGGACCCGGCCATCAGTACCGCATCGGAGCCCGCCGACGGGTGCAACAGGCCCGCGGCGCGCATCTTTCCGCCGTCGTCGTACCAGAGCTGGTAGACCTTCCCGGCGGGCGTCCTCGGCAGCCCCGACGCGATGAACGCGGCCCGGTCCCGGTCCCGGGAGACCACGACGGTGCCGGTCGCGCCGTCCGCCAGCTTTCCCGTGCTGATCTTGGCGTCCGGCGCGGCGAGCACGGCGGCCAGCGCCTCGGACCGCTGCTGGCCCCGGTCGTCGGCCGCTTCGGCCCGCTGCCGGGCGTCCCGCACCTCCTGGTGCTGCCACACCGCGATCCCGCCGAACCCGACGGCGGCGGCCAGGCACGCGGCCAGGACGAAGCGGGACAGCGCGCGCCCGCGGGCCGCGCCGCCGCCCCCGCCGCCCCGGGTGTGGGGGGCGAGCTTGGGCGGGTCCTGGCGTTCGGTGGCGATCCGGCGCAGCACCTGCTCCTTGAGCGCCGGGGGCGGGACCACCGTCACGGCCCTGCCCAACCGGGCGGCCGTGGCGGCCAGTTCACGTACCTCCTGGGCACACGCCGGGCAGACCTCCAGATGCCGTTCGAACGCGGCCTCCTCGTCGCCCGCCAGCGCGTGCAGCGCGTAGGCGCCGGTCAGCGTGTGCAGATCCGCGGTGGTCATGCGCTCACCCCCAAGCAGTCGCGCAGACGGATCAGTCCGTCGCGCAGCCGGGTCTTGACCGTGCCCAGCGGTACGGACAGCAGTTCGGCCACCTCGCGGTAGGCGAGCCCCTGGTAGTACGCCAGCGTCACGGACTGGCGCTGGAGTTCGGTGAGGGTACGCAGGCAGCGGCGTACCTGTTCCCGTTCGAGACCGGCCTCGACCTGCTCGACGACCTCGTCGTAGGCGGGGGTCCTGTCCAGCAGCGCGGCCCGGTGCTCGCGGTCGCTGGACGCCTGGGCGGAGCGCACCCGGTCCACCGCCCTGCGGTGGGCGAGGGTCAGGACCCAGGTCATGGCGGAGCCCCGGGCGGGGCGGAAGCGCGGGGCGGTACGCCAGACCTCCAGGAGCACTTCCTGCGCGACCTCC
Source organism: Streptomyces sp. NBC_01317 (assembly GCF_035961655.1). Lineage (NCBI taxonomy): Bacteria > Bacillati > Actinomycetota > Actinomycetes > Kitasatosporales > Streptomycetaceae > Streptomyces > Streptomyces sp. NBC_01317. Next base: position 6,705,946 of record NZ_CP108393.1, read on the forward strand.
TCGGACTGGGCCGGATCGCGCAGGACCGAGCGCACGAGGCCGAGGACGGGTCCGCAGACCTGGTCGTACACGCGGGAGAACGCCTCCTGGTCGCCCCGGGCGACCTGCCCCAGCAACTCCTGAAGGTCGGGACCCGCCGAAGCGGGTCCGCCGATGTGTACTGCTTCCTTCACGCGGCGTCCTCCACGATGCGTCCGGGCCGGGGTTCGACGAGGGTTCGGAGCGGTGGCCCCGGCGGATTGGTCCGGGGGCCACTTTCGTCGAATTTCTTTTCCCGCGTGACGCGGAGGCGGAGGCGGCGTGCGGCGCCGAGTTGACGGCGTGCGGCGCCAGGTCGGCTCAGGACGCGCTTTCCTGCTCCCGCTCCACCTGCTCGTTCCACTCCCGCTTGGCCGCGCGCCACGCCTCGTCGCTCTGGCCGAGCCGCCAGTACCCCGAGATGGACAGCCGCTCGCGCGGGATCTCCCGCTCCAGCCGCAGATGGCGGCGCAGCTCCTTCACGAAGCCCGCCTCGCCGTGGACGAAGGCCTGGACGTCGCCCGCGGGAAAGTCCAGCGCCCGTACGGCGGCCACCAGCGCCTCGCCCACCGGCCGGTCCCCGCGGTGCAGCCAGCGGATCTCGAACCCGTCCGGCGTGGCGATCTTCTGCTCCTCCCCGGGACCCGAGATCTCCACGAAGGCGTGCACCGTCGCACCCGCCGGGGCCCGCTCCAGCGCCGCGGCGATCGCCGGCAGAGCGCTCTCGTCACCGGCCAGCAGGTGCCAGTCCGCCGAAGGGTCCGGCGCGTACCCGCCGCCGGGGCCGAGGAAGCGCATCGTCTCGCCCACCCGGGCCCGCGCCGCCCACGGCCCGGCCAGCCCCTCGTCGCCGTGCACCACGAAGTCGACGCTCAGCTCCCGGGCGGCCGGGTCCCAGGCGCGGACGGTGTACGTACGGGTCGTCGGCCACTGCTCGCGCGGGAACTCCTCCCGGATGCGCTCCACGTCGAACGGTTCCGGGTACGCCACCCCCGCCGGGGCGAACAGCACCTTGATGTAGTGGTCGGTGAACTCCCCGATGTCCAGGCCGTCCAGCCCGTCACCGCCCAGGACGAGGCGCACCATGTGTGGAGTGATCCACTCGGTGCGCACCACCTGTGCCTCACGTGCCTTCGGTGTCCTGCGGGCGGGCTGTGCTGCCACGGCGGTCTCCCCAACTGTTGCGTTGCTTAGGCTTACCTAAGCTAACACCTCAGCGCTGGAGCGCCAGGAGAAGACGCCGGAGCGCGCCGCCCAGGCCCCACCGCCCGGCCAGCTCGTCCAGGGCCTCCGCATGCAGCGGCTCGGAGGGGAGGACGGGGTCGAAGTCCGGCAGGGGGACGTCCCGCGCGACCCGTACGACGACCGGCGCCACCGCCACGTACTCCCGGGCCTCGTCGAGCCGCTTGCGCTGCGACGGGGTCAGCTTCGACCGGGGGTCGGCGACGGCCGCCATGATGCCCGCCAGGTCCCCGTACGCGTCGATCAGTTTGGCCGCCGTCTTCTCACCGATGCCCGGCACGCCCGGCAGCCCGTCGCTCGGGTCGCCGCGCAGGAGGGCGAGATCCACATAACCCGCCCCGTCCACCCCGTACTTCTCGCGCAGCGCCGCCTCGTCCGTGAGGTGCAGCGAACCGACGCCCTTGAGGGGGTACAGCACGCGCACCCCCCGGGCGTCGTCGATCAGCTGGTAGAGGTCGCGGTCCCCGGTGACGATGTCCACGGGACCGGTGGCCCGGGTCGCCAGGGTGCCGATCACGTCGTCCGCCTCGTACCCCGCCACGCCGACCCGGGCGATGCCCAGCGCGTCGAGCACCTCCTCGATCACCGGCACCTGCGGTGCCAGGGCGTCCGGGGTCTCCTCCTCGTCGGGGCCCTCCGCGTGCGGTTCGGCCACGCGGTGCGCCTTGTACGAGGGGATCAGGTCGACCCGCCACTGGGGCCGCCAGTCCGCGTCCATGCACGCCACCAGGTCGTCGGGGTGGTGGTCCTGGACCAGGCGGGCGATGAAGTCCAGCAGCCCCTTCACCGCGTTGACCGGGGTGCCGTCCGGGGCCCGTACGGAGTCGGGGACCCCGAAGTAGGCGCGGTAGTAGAGGGAGGCGGTGTCGAGGAGCATCAGGCGTCGCGTCACGTCCCCGATGATGCCGCACGGCACTGACAGTGATGGTCCCGCGCGTCGGTGTCCGGGCTCCTGGCAGAACGTTCACGGACCCGTGCCGCGCCGTACCGGTACCGCCTTCCGCCCGACGCGCGCATGATGGAGCGAGAGGGGGAACCTCCGGGGACAGCCCTTGTACCGGCGTCAACTCTGAGAGGATGACGGTCCGGTCGGGAGGGAGCCCAGACTATGGACGACAAGGAAGCCCTCAGGGTGGGCGCCGCCGTCCGCAGGAGGCGCAGGTCGCTGGGCCTGACGCTGGCGGCGGTCGCGGCCCGCAGCGGGTTGTCCGTGCCCTTCCTGAGCCAGATCGAGAACGAACGCGCCAGGCCGAGCACCCGCTCCCTGGAGCGGGTGGCCGACGCCCTGGAGACGACGATCCCCAAGCTGCACGCGGCGGCCGACTCCGCGCGGACGGTCGACGTCGTCCGGGCCGGGGACGGCGGCCCGGGGGTCCGCCGGGTGGCGCGCGGCGGGCATCAGCTGCACGCCAAGGAGTACACGGGCGAGCAGGACACCGGGCGGGAGTACCAGCACCGCAACGACGAGGTGATGTACATCGCGGACGGCGCGGCGGAGGTCGAGGCCGAGGGGCGCGCGTACCGCCTGGAGCGCGGCGACACGCTTTATCTGTCCGGTGGGGTACGGCACCGCTGGCGCGCCACGGAGCCGGGCACCCGCATCCTCGTCGTCGCCGTCGCGGAACACATCGACGCGACCGTCGACCCGCCGCGCTGACACCGACCATGACGTCCTCCCGGCCGGTGCGGTCGCCGGCGACCTCTCCCCGGCCCGTACGCCGGCCCACACGCCGCATCGTCTCGCTCGTCCCCTCCCTCACCGAGGCGGTCGCGGTCAGTGCCCCCGGTCTGCTGGTGGGCGCCACGGACTGGTGCGAGCGCCCGGCCGGCCTCGACGTCGTACGGATCGGCGGCACCAAGAACCCCGACGTCGCGGCCGTCGTGGCGCTCCGCCCCGACCTGGTCGTCGCCAACGAGGAGGAGAACCGGGCCCCCGACCTGGCCGCCCTGCGCGCCGCCGGGCTCGACGTCATGGTCACCGAGGTCAGGACCCTGGACCAGGCCTTCGCCGAGCTGGAACGGGTCCTGCTGACCGGGTGCGGGCTCGCCGCGCCGCCCCGCTGGCTGGACGACGCGCGGGCCGCGTGGGCCGTGCCGCCCCCGTACCCGTACCGGCCGCGCACCACTGTCGTACCGATCTGGCGCCGTCCGTGGATGGTGCTCGGCCGCGACACCTTCGCCGGGGATCTGCTGGCCCGGCTCGGCGTACGGAACGTGTACGCGGACCACCCCGAGCGCTACCCGCGCATCCCTCTGGACGTGCTGCGCGCGTGCGGCGCCGACCTGGTGGTCCTGCCCGGCGAGCCGTACCGCTTCACCGCCGACGACGGCCCCGAGGCCTTCCCCGGGCTGCCCGCCAAGCTGGTCGACGGGCGTTTCCTCACCTGGTACGGGCCGTCCCTGGCCGAAGCACCGGCGGCCCTGCGGGCAGCGCTCCGCTGAGCAGACCCCGTACCGTTCCCGCGCAGGCCATGACCCAGGCCGACACCAGCAGGGCGAACAGGCCCACCGCGAGCCACTGGAAGGCCATCAGACCGGTCCGGTGCGCCAGCGCCTCCGCGCCGGTCACACAGGTGCCGACCGGGAAGGTGAAGGCCCACCAGCCCAGCGAGAACGGCATCCCGCGCCGCAGCGCCCGTACCACCAGCGCGGCGGACAGCGCCAGCCACAGCAGCGCGAACCCCATCACCGGCACGCCGTACACCACGGCGAACGCGCCGAGGGCGGACGGAAGGGAGCCGCCTACCGCCGTCGGCGCCACGTCCGCGAGCCGCCCCACCGCCGTGGCCGACTGTCCGAGCGGGCCGAGCACCAGGAACATCGCGGGCGTCAGCGCGAGCGGCAGCGGGCCGTGCAGCGTCAGCCGGCCGACGATCAGGGGCAGCAGCGCGAGCGTGGCGAGCAGGCTCAGCCCGAACATCGCGTAACAGCCCAGCAGCAGCGCCTCCCGGCCCTGCCCGGCCGGCAGGTGCGGCACCAGCCCGGCCCCGGCCCCCGCCGCGACCAGGGGCGGGACCACCGGCAGCAGCCAGGCCGGCGACACGTCCGCGAGGGTCGGCCGGTGTCGTACGACCATCAGGTACGGGATCGTCACGGCGACCACCAGCCCGAGGACCGTCCCCACGCCGAACAGGACCCCGTCCACGAGCACGGCGGCCCGCTGCCCGAGCACGTCACCCCCCACGGCGAGGGTCGCGCCGCCCACGGCCAGCAGCGCCATCGGCAGGCATCCGTAGAAGGGCGCGACCGCCGGGTCCAGGAGATCGGCGCGGGCCGCGTCGCGGTGGCGCGCCCAGCGCGTGGCACGGGCGGCCAGTACGGCGGCGAGCAGCACCGCCGACAGCGCCCACACCGCCGTGGCGGTGGTCCGCAGGCCCGGTATCCGCAGGGGGAGGGCGGCCCCGGCGCTCGCCACGACGGCCGTGCCCATGACGGTCGCGTACCAGGCGGGTCCGAGGTGCCGCAGCGCGGGGAGCCCGGCAGAGGCAGGGAGGCGTACGCGCGGGTGGGCGAGGCTGACCATGTCCTCACCCTGCGGCCGGGGTGGCGGCCCCACCAGCCCCTTTGTCCCTATGAGGTCATAAGCTGAACCTATGACCGACGTGGAAGGGCATTCCCGGAATTCCCGGCAGTCTCTCGCACACCGCGTGCCCGACCTCGGCGCGCTGGAGCTGCTGCTCGCCGTCGCCCGGCTGGGCAGCCTCGGCCGCGCGGCCCGGGAGACGGGCATCAGCCAGCCCGCCGCCAGCGGCCGTGTCCAGGCCATGGAACGGCAGCTCGGGGTGGCCCTGCTGGACCGCTCGCCGCGCGGCTCCCGGCTCACCGACGCGGGGATCCTCGTCACGGAGTGGGCCCGGCGCGTCGTGGAGTCGGCGGAGGCCTTCGACGCGGGCGCGCAGGCGCTGCGGGCCCGCCAGGACTCGCGGCTGCGGATCGCCGCCAGCATGACCATCGCCGAGTACCTGCTGCCGGGCTGGCTGATCGCGCTCCACCGGGCCCGTCCCGGCACGGCCGTCTCCTTGTACGCGGGCAACTCGGACAGCGTCGGGGCACGCGTCCTCGCCCACGAGGCGGATCTCGGCTTCGTGGAGGGCCCGACCGTACCGGCGGGGCTCGACGCCACCGTCATCTGGCACGACCGGCTGGTCGTGGTCGCGGCGCCCGGCCACCCCTGGGCCCGCCGCCGCGCTCCGCTCGACCCCGCCGAACTCGCCGCCACCGGCCTGATCCTGCGGGAACCGGGCTCCGGCAACCGCCAGGTGCTGGACGCCGCCCTCGCCCCGTACGGAGGTCCCGCCGCGCCCCTGCTGGAACTGGCGTCCACCACCGCGCTCAAGGCCGCCGTGATGGGCGGCGTGGGGCCGTGCGTCCTGAGCGAACTCGCGGTGGTGGAGGAACTGGCGGCCCGCCGCCTGGTCGCCGTGCCGGTGACCGGGATCGGGCTGCGCCGCGAACTGCGGGCCGTCTGGCCGGCGGGCCCTCGGCCCACGGGCCCGGCCCGCGACCTGCTGGCGCTGACGCGGCGGGAGCCGTGAAGGGTCGCGTGCCGTCAGGTGCTGTGAGCCCTGACGGACCGGGCGTCCTGACGTGCCGTGAGCCCTGAGGTGCCGGGCGCCGTGACGGGCCTTGCGCCTTGACGCGCCCTGCGCCTTGACGGGCCGTGCGCCGTGATGGACCTGTCGCCCTGACGGGTCGTTCAGGGGCGCGGGCCGGCTGGGCACGGCGGGTGCGGCCGGGGCGGCCGACGCGCGGCGGCGTGCTGTCCCGCGCGAACGCGCAGGACGCCCATGACGAGGTACGCCCGGTGCGCTCAGGCGCCGTCTCCGCCCGCCGCCGCCCGTACCAGGGCCGCCATCACCCGGGTGTCCTCCGCCATCTCCGGATGCCACTGCACCCCCAGCACCCAGTGGGGCGGGGCCAGTTCGACCGCCTCGACCGTGCCGTCGGGCGCGAACGCGGAGACCGTCAGGCCGTCCCCGAGCCGGTCGACCGACTGGTGGTGCTGAGCGGGCACGGTCATCTCCTCCTGGACGAGGGACTCGTACAGCGTGCCCGGCACCGGCGTCACCGCGTGCGCGCCGAACGAGCCGACGACCGCCGAGGTGTGTCCCTCCAGGTGCTGGACGAGAGTGCCGCCGACGGCGACGTTCAGCAGTTGCATGCCCCGGCAGATGCCCAGCAGCGGCGTCCCGGACGCCAACGCCGCCTCGATCAGGGCCAGTTCCCACGCGTCCCTGTCCCGGGCCGGCGGCCCGGTGAGCGGGTGCGGCTCGGCGCCGTACCGTACGGGCTCCACGTCGGGCCCGCCCGCGATCACCAGCCCGTCCAGCCGGGCCACCACGGAGGCCGCCGAGGCCGGGTCGTCGGGCGGCAGCATCGCGGCGAGGCCGCCCGCGCGCTGGACGAGCCTCGGGTAGCCGACGGGCAGCAGGGCGGCGGGCAGGTCCCAGACGCCCCACCGCGCGGAGTCCTCCAGGTAGGTGCTGACGCCGATGAGCGGCTTCATGGGGGGTCGGTCCTCCGTGGGTCTGTGTGCTGGTTCGCTCTTGATCCAGGTAGTCGCCGGCGCCGCCGATGGGCCCCGTCAGCCCCGTTCCAGTTCCGCCTCCGCCTCGGCCAGCGCCGCGAACTCCTCCTCGGGCGCCGCCGCGACCAGCCGGTGCCGACTGTAGAAGGTGAAGTAGGCGAGGGCGACCGCGTACACGCCCAGGGCGATGAAGGCCGCGTCCTTGTCCACCAGGAATGTCGCGACCAGCGCCGACAGGGCCAGCACGAAGGCCGTGCCGGAGGTGAGCGTCCCGCCGGGAGTGCGGTACGGGCGGGGCAGGCCCGGCTCGCGGCGGCGCAGCACGAGGTGCGAGAGCGCCATCAGGGCGTACGAGATGGTCGCGCCGAACACCGCCACGTTCAGCATCCGCCCGCCGTCCCCGCTGCCCGCCGCGAGCGCGAAGCCGATCGCGCCGGGGATGAGCAGACCGAGGTACGGCGCCTTGCGGCGGCTGGTGAGCGACAGGAACCGGGGCAGGTAGCCCGCCCGGGAGAGCGCGAACAGCTGCCGGGAACCGGCGTAGATGAGCGAGAAGAACGAGGCCACCAGACCGGCCAGCCCCGCGTAGTTCACGAACCGGCTGAGCGCGGTCGGCTTCCCGTCGCCCTGGAGCGCCACCACCAGCGGATTGCCCGCGTCCGCCACGGCGGCCGAGCCGCGCGCGCCGGTCGCGGCGAAGAAGGTGATCAGGGCCAGCAGCGCCAGCACCGCCATGGAGATGGACAGGGCCTTCGGCATCGAGCGCACCGGGTCCTTGGCCTCCTCGGCGGCCAGCGGCACCCCTTCCACCCCCAGGAAGAACCACATGCCGAACGGGAACGCCGACCAGATCCCCAGGAGGCCGAACGGCAGCCAGGAGCCCGAGCCGAAGGCGTCCTGGTCGACGGGGATGTCGTTCAGGCCCCCGGTGTCGAACTCGGTGAACGCGCCGACGGCGAAGATCAGCAGCGCCGCGACGGCGACGGCCGTCACCACCAGGCTGAACCGCAGGGCCTCGCCGACGCCCCACAGGTGGATGCCGATGAAGATCAGGAAGCAGGCGAGGTAGACCGGCCAGTCGGACGTCAGCCCGAAGAGGCCGAGCGATTCGACGTAGTCGCCGATGAAGAGGGCGATCGCGGCGGGCGCCAGGATGTACTCGATGAGGATCGCCGTACCGGTCAGGAAGCCGCCCCAGGTGCCGAGCGCGCGCCGGGCGAAGCCGTAACCGCCGCCCGCCGTGGGCAGGATGGCGGAGAGTTCGGCGAGGGAGAAGACGAGACAGGCGTACATCACGCCCATCAGGAGGGTGGCGAGGGCGAGACCGCCGAAGCCGCCCTCGGCGAGGCCGAGGTTCCAGCCGGAGAAGTCCCCGGAGACGACGTACGCGACTCCGAGGCCGGTGAGGAGCAGCCAGCCGGCGCTGCCCCGGCGCAGCGTACGGCGGCGCAGGTAGTCGGCGTCTTCGGTGCCGGGGGCCTGACCGTGGCCGGGACCCTGACCCGCGCCGGGGACGGAATCGGCCGGGGTGGTGGGGACGCGCGAGTCGGTGCCGTCGCTCATGAGCAGCTCCTGCCTCGGTGGTGCAAAGGTGTGAGGCCACACCTTTGCGGGCCGTGCGGTCCCGCGCAAGACCCCCGCGTCAACAGGCTGTTACTTCTTGGTGGTGACGGGTAATGGCAGCCGGTGATGCCGCCTCCGCCCACCCCTCACGCCAGGAACCCCCGCAGCAGCGCCGCCGTCCCCGCGCAGTGCTCGCGCGTCATCTCGCGCGCGCCGTCCGCGTCCCCGTCGAGCACCGCCCCCACCAGCGCGGTGTGCTGCCGCTGCGAGTGCTCCAAGTTCCGTACGAGCAGCGGGATGCAGTCCAGCAGGTCGTTGACCGTCGCCCGGACGGCCGCGTACTGGGCGGTCAGCGTCGCCGACCCGGACAGCTCGGCCAGGGTCAGGTGGAGCAGGGTGTCCAGCCTGCGGTACTCCGCCAGCGGGGCGTCGTGCGTCGCGGCGAGCGCCGCGCGCAGCCGCTCCGCCCGCTCGCCGTCCAGCCCATGCGCCGCGCAGAGCCCCGCCGCGCCCACCTCCAGCACCTCGCGGAAGCGCAGGACGTCCTCGATGTCCACCCCGGACACCCGCCGCCGCAGCTCCTCCTCGGCGCCGCCCGCCGGGGTGTCGGGCCGGGGGCGTACGAACGTACCGCCGTACCGGCCGCGGCGGCTCTCCACCAGCCCCTGGTCCTGGAGCACCTTGAGCACCTCGCGCAGCGTGACCCGGCTGATCCGCAACCGGTCCGCCAACTCCCGCTCGGCGGGCAGCCGTTCACCGGCCGCCACCAGACCGAGCCGGACGACCTGGAGGATCTGCTCCAGGGCCTCCTCGAAACCGTTGCCGGCCCGCACGGGCCGCAGGACCGGGGTCAGCGAGTCGGGGGCCGGTGAGTCCGGGGTCGGCGAGTCCCGGATCGCGCGATCGGAATCGGGGGCCGGCGGGCCGGACGCCGGCCCGGACTCCGGTTCGGACGCCGGTTCGGACCGTGGCTCCAACGGGTCCATCGGCTCGTTCTTCTTCGCCACGTCGCCGTTTCCCCTTCCCAATCAATGGTCTCCAGGAATACCTTATGGCTTCCGGCTGACCGAAGGAGGCTCCATCCCGTGGCAGACCGCACACCCCCGCTCAGCGTCGAGGAACTGCGCATCCTGGTCGAGAGCGGCGAGATCGACACGGTCGTCCTGGCCTTCCCCGACATGCAGGGGCGGCTCCAGGGCAAGCGGTTCGCCGCGCCCTTCTTCCTCGAAGAGGTCCTGGAGCACGGCACCGAGGGCTGCAACTACCTCCTCGCCGTCGACACGGAGATGAACACGGTCGACGGCTACGCGATGTCCTCCTGGGACCGCGGCTACGGCGACTTCGCGATGCGTCCCGACTTCTCCACCCTGCGCCGCGTCCCCTGGAACGAGGGTACGGCGATGCTCCTCGCCGACCTCGCCTGGAACGACGGCTCCCCCGTCGTCGCCGCGCCCCGCCAGATCCTCCGCCGCCAGCTGGAGCGCCTGGCCGAGCGCGGCTTCACGGCGCACGCCGGCACGGAGCTGGAGTTCATCGTCTTCAAGGACACCTACGAGCAGGCCTGGGACAGCGGGTACAAGGGCCTGACCCCCGCCAACCAGTACAACATCGACTACTCCGTCCTCGGCACCGGCCGGATCGAGCCGCTGCTGCGCCGTATCCGCAACGACATGACGGCCGCCGGACTGGTCGTGGAGTCGGCCAAGGGCGAGTGCAACCCCGGGCAGCACGAGATCGTCTTCAAGTACGACGAAGCGCTCGTCACCTGTGACCAGCACGCCGTCTACAAGACCGGCGCCAAGGAGATCGCCTCGCAGGAGGGCGTCTCACTGACGTTCATGGCCAAGTACAACGAGCGCGAGGGCAACTCCTGCCACATCCACCTCTCGCTCCAGGACGAGCACGGCGCCAACGCCATGGCCGGGGACGGCCCCGGCGGGATGTCGGACGTCATGCGGCACTTCCTCGCGGGCCAGCTCGCCGCGCTGCGTGACTTCTCCCTGCTGTACGCGCCGAACATCAACTCGTACAAACGCTTCCAGCCCGGATCCTTCGCCCCCACCGCCGTCGCCTGGGGCCCCGACAACCGCACCTGCGCGCTGCGCGTCGTCGGCCACGGCCGCTCCCTGCGCTTCGAGAACCGGCTGCCGGGCGGGGACGTCAACCCGCACCTCGCCGTCGCCGGGCTCGTCGCCGCCGGGCTGTACGGCATCGAGCACGAGCTGGACCTCCCCGAGGCGTGCACCGGCAACGCCTACACCGGCGACTACGCGCACGTCCCGACCTCCCTGCGCGAGGCGGCCGAGCTGTGGGAGAACAGCCCCATCGCCCGGGCGGCCTTCGGCGACGAGGTCGTGGCCCACTACCGCAACATGGCGCGGGTCGAGGTCGAGGCCTACGACGCCGCGGTGACCGACTGGGAGCTGCGCCGCTCCTTCGAACGCCTGTGAGGAACGACGTGCCCGAGCTACACCCCACCGAGGACCGGCAGCACTCCGGCGACCACCGGCCCCACCCCGCCGAACACCCGCAGCATCCCACCGAACACCAGATCCTCAATCCCGCCACCGGCGAGGTCGTGACCACGGTGGCGGCGACCACCCTGGAGCAGGTCGACACCGCGGTCGTACGGGCCACCGTCGCGCAGGCCCGCTGGGCCGCCGCGGCCCCCGCCGACCGCGCGCGGCTGCTGCGCCGCTTCGCCGCCGCGGTCGACGCCCACACCGAGGAACTGGCCCTCCTGGAGGTCACCGAGGCCGGCCACACCATCGGCAACGCCCGCTGGGAGGCCGGCAACGTCCGCGACCTCCTCGACTACTCCGCCGGGGGAGTCGAACGACTGACGGGTCGTCAGATCCCGGTCGCCGGCGGCCTCGACATCACCCTGCTCGAACCCCTCGGCGTGGTCGGCGTCATCGCCCCCTGGAACTTCCCGATGCCGATCGCCGCCTGGGGCACCGCCCCCGCCCTCGCGGCCGGCAACGCCGTCCTGCTCAAACCCGCCGAGACCACGCCGCTCACCGCGCTGCGCCTGGCCGAACTCGCCCTGGAAGCAGGCCTTCCCGAGCACCTCTTCCAGGTCCTGCCCGGCGCCGGCCCCGTCGCGGGCAACGCGCTGGTCGAACACCCGGGCGTCGCCAAGATCGTGTTCACCGGATCCACCCGGATCGGCAAGCAGATCATGGCCAGGAGCGCCGGCCTGGTGAAGCGCGTGACCCTCGAACTCGGCGGCAAGAGCCCGAACATCGTCTTCGCCGACTCCGATCTCGCCCTCGCCGCCGCCACCGCCCCGATGGCGTTCCTCGACAACAGCGGCCAGGACTGCTGCGCCCGTACCCGCATCCTCGTCCAGCGGGAGGTCCACGAGCGGTTCCTCGAACTGCTCGCCCCCGCCGTCGAGTCGGTCGTCGTCGGCGACCCCTCCGACGAGAAGACGCAGATGGGCCCGCTGATCTCGGCGGTCCAGCTGGAGCGCGTACGGTCGTACGTCCCCGAAGGCGCCGCGGGCATCCGGGGCGGCGCGCCGGAAGGGCCCGGCTTCTGGTTCCCGCCGACCGTCCTCACCGACCAGGACGCCGGCTCCCCGGTCGCGACGGACGAGGTCTTCGGACCGGTCGCCGTCGTCCTGCCCTTCGACGACGAGGAGGACGCCGTCCGGCTGGCCAACGCCACGGACTACGGCCTCGCCGGGTCCATCTGGACCCGGGACGTGGGCCGCGCCCTGCGCGTCTCGCGGGCCGTCGCGGCGGGCAACCTGTCGGTCAACTCCCACAGCAGCGTCCGTTACGGGACGCCGTTCGGCGGCTACAAGCAGTCCGGACTCGGCCGCGAACTGGGCCCCGACGCCCTCGCGGCCTTCACGGAAACCAAGAACGTCTTCATCAGCACGGAGGCCTGAGCCCACCATGACCGACCCCCAGAGCGCCGCCCTGAGCGCCCCGAGCGAAGCGCCCGTCTGCCGGCGCCTGATCGGCCGTACCGCCGTCATCACCGGAGCCGGCAGCGGCATCGGCCTCGCCACCGCGCGCCGCCTCGCCTCCGAGGGCGCGCACATCGTCTGCGGCGACATCGACGAGACAGCGGGCAAAGCCGCCGCCGAGCAGTCCGGCGGCACTTTCGTACGGGTCGACGTCACCGACGCCGACGAGGTCGAGGCGCTGTTCAGGACGGCGTACGAGACGTACGGCAGCGTCGACATCGCGTTCAACAACGCGGGCATCTCGCCGCCGGAGGACGACTCGATCCTCACCACGGGCCTCGACGCGTGGCGTCGGGTCCAGGAGGTCAACCTGACGTCCGTGTACCTGTGCTGCAAGGCCGCGATCCCCTACATGCGACGCCAGGGGAAGGGCTCGATCATCAACACCGCGTCGTTCGTGGCCCGGATGGGCGCGGCGACCTCGCAGATCTCGTACACCGCGTCCAAGGGAGGCGTGCTGGCGATGTCCCGTGAACTGGGCGTGCAGTTCGCCCGCGAGGGCATCCGCGTCAACGCGCTGTGCCCGGGGCCCGTCAACACCCCCTTGCTCCAGGAGCTGTTCGCGAAGGACCCCGAGCGGGCGGCGCGCCGGCTGGTGCACATCCCGCTGGGCCGGTTCGCGGAGGCGGACGAGATCGCGGCGGCGGTCGCGTTCCTGGCGAGCGACGACTCGTCGTTCGTGAACGCGTCGGACTTCCTGGTGGACGGGGGGATTTCGGGGGCGTACGTGACACCGGTGTAGCGGGGGAGGGCCGGCCCCGCCCCCCGGGACCGGCCCGCCTTCGTGTCAGAGGAAGGTGAGGCCCTCGCCCCGGTACGTGGGCACGCTCGCCACCACGCGGTCGTCCTCCACGAGGTGCAACGTGTCGAAGCGTTCGCAGAGTTCGCCGGCCTTGGCATGCCGGAACCACACCTTGTCGCCGATCAGCAGATCGTCGGCGGCCGAGCCGAGGAGCGGGGTCTGCACCTCGCCGGGGCCTTCCTGCGCGTCGTACCGCAGGCCTTCCGGCAGGTACGGGACGGGCAGCCGGTCCCGGCCCGCCGCGCCGGACGCGGGGTAGCCGCCGCCGAGCACGGTCACCACGCCGACGCCGGGCCTGCGGACGACCGGCAGGGCGAACAGGGCGGCCGGACGGCCGCTGAACGAGGTGTAGTTGTCGAAGAGCCGCGGCTGGTAGAGGCCCGACCCCGCGGCGATCTCGGTGACCGCGTCCTCGGCGGCGGTGTGCTGCACACTGCCGGTGCCGCCGCCGTTGACGAACTCCAGGTCGGGCGCCACGGTCCGTACCGCGCGCACCACGGCGGCGCGGCGTTCGGCCAGTTCCTTGCGGGCGGCGGACTGCATGAGCCGTACGGCCCGGGAGCGGAACGGCCGGCCGGCCACGGAGTCGCCGACGCCGGCCACATGGCCTTCGTACGCCATCAGGCCGACCAGCCGGAAGCCCGGCCGGCGCACGACGGACCTGGCCAGCTCGGCCAGCTGGGCGGGCTCGCGGAGGGGCGAGCGGAGGGCGCCGACGCGGACGCGGCCGCCCAGCATCCGCAGGGAGGTGTCCAGTTCGAGGCAGACCCTGATCTCCTCGGCGCCGCCGTCGCGGGCCGCGTCGATGAGTTCCAGGTGGGCCGGGTCGTCGATCATGACGGTGACGGCGGCGGCGAGCTTCGGGTCGGCGGCGAGTTGCGCGTACGCGGCGCGGTCGGCGGACGGGTAGGCGAGGAGGACGTCCTCGAACCCGGCGCGGGCCAGCCACAGCGACTCGGCGAGTGTGAACGACATGATCCCCGCGAAGCCGTCCCGGGCCAGCACCCGTTCGAGCAGTGCCCGGCAGCGTACCGACTTGCTCGCGACCCTGACGGGTTTGCCGCCGGCGCGGCGCAGGAGGTCGTCGGCGTTGGCGTCGAACGCGGCGAGATCGACGAGCGCGAGCGGCGCGTCGAGAGGGGCGGTGGCCCGGTCGTACCGGGCCCGGTCAGTGGCGCGCGGATTCATGCGCCGAGCTTGCCAGACCGGATTACCGATCGGTAGGGGGGATGTTCTGGGCAGAACCTCCCCGACGTCCCCCCGGCCCGCGTTCCTGTTCCCGCCGGGCCCGCGCCAGCCCGTAGAGTGACGCCCACGCGGCGATGAACGGGCCTGCCCCGCAAGGCCGATCGGCATGCGACCAGCCGCGCACCGGAAGAGGACATGGGGGCCGGATGAGCACCGAGGCACAACGCGCCCCCGTACCACCCCGCCCACCCCACACCCCACCGCCTGCGAACCCACCCCGGATACCACCACCGCCGCCGCGACCGGGCGACGAGCCGACGACAAAGGTCCCGGCCCCCCGGGCGGGCGATTCGCCCGCCGCCGCGGCAGAGGCCGCTGCCGCGCCTCCGACCACGGCCCAGGCCCCGAGTGCCCCCGAGGGCCTTGCCCCCCGGTCGAGGGGGGACGGCGGCAGGCCGGCCCCCAACGGGGCGCACCTGTCCGACGCGCAGCGCGACGATCGCCCCGACGGCGCGGGGCCGCCCGCCTCGCGGCCGGGCACGGGCCAAGGGCCCATACCGCCGACGGGCCCGGTCGGCCGCCCTCCGGGCTCGGACGGCATGCGGCCGTCCGGCCCGCAGCCCGGCTCGGGCCAGGGGCCCAGGCCGACCGCGGGTCCCGGGCCCGGCGCCGTCGCGGACACTGGTTCTGCCCGGCCGGAACGCCTCCGTCCTGCCGGGCCGCCCCCGCCCTCCGGCCAGGTTCCGGGGTCGGGACCTGCTGACGCTGCTGGTCCCCGGGCCGGGTACGGGGCGGTGTCCGGTGCGGCTCCCGGTGGTGTGGGTGGCCGTCCTTCCGGGTCCGTGCCCGTACGGCCGTCCGGGCCGCCTCCGTCCTCGGCCGACCCCCGGCCGGCCGGGGGGCAGGGATCGGGACTGGGTGGTGTACCCGGTGCCCAGGGCGCGTACGGGGCCGTGTCCGGTGTGGCTTCCGGGGGGATGGACAGCCGGCTTTCGCGGCCCGAGCGGTCCCGGGTGGGCGGGCCGCCTCCGTTTCCTGGTGACCGGCGGCAGGGGGCCGGCTCTTCACCGGTCGGCGGTGGCCATGGGGCGGGACGGGCCGAGGACCCGGGTTTTAGTGACGGTCTCGGCGGTGGTCCGCCCGGGGCCGATTCCGCCCCGACCGCAACCGGTTCCGCCCCCGCCGCGGCTGGTTCCGCCTCCACCGCGACCGGTTTCGGCCCCACCACAACCGGTTCTGGCCCCGCTACCACCGGTTCTGGCCCCGCCGCGACCGGTTCGGGCCCCACCCCCGCGACCGGGGCCGATCGTCGCGCGAGTGGCTCCGTAGCGCCGGTGCGGCCGCCCGCACCGGGGCGCATTCCACCTCGGCCCACCCATGCGCCGGGCGCCGCGCCCCACCCCGGCCGGGCCGAGGACGCGTCTGCCGTCGAGGGGCGGACCGCGTTCCCCGGTGAGCGTCACAGCCCTTCCGGGGCGGCTCTCGGAACGCCCCCGGCGCCTGTCGAGACCACCGTCCGGCTGCGGCCCGTACCCCCGGACCCCGGCTTCGCCACGCGCCATCACCACCACGCCTGGCCGCCCCCGTCCCCGCCCGAATCGCTGAGCGGGACGGCCACCCGTCTGCGGCCCGTACCGTCCCGTCCGCCCGTCAGGGCGGCCGCCGCCGTCGCCTGTGTGGTCCTCGGCCTCGGGCTCATCGGCGGCGCCGTCACCGGCAGTTGGCTGACCGGGGACTCCGCCGCCGAACCCGTTGTACCGGACGCCTACACCACCGCGCGCTCCCTGTGGCACAGCGTTCCCGTCGACACCCTCTTCCCCCGGACCCTCAAGGGCGACGGCGCCGGGCCCGGCCGCGCGGACCGTACCTGGACGCGCGTCGCCGTCGCACCCGACAGCGCCTGCGCCGACGCGCTGCCCGCACCTCTCGTCAGGACGCTGCGCCCGGTGGGCTGCACACGCGTGCTGCGTGCCACGTACGCCGACTCCACCGGCAGCAGTCTCACCACCGTCGGGCTGGTCTTCACCGAGGGCGACCGCCCCGCCATGACCGCCCTCAAAACCCGCCTCACCACCGGGCGGCTCGCCGAACGGACCGATCACATCCCGCACACCTTCTCCGTAGAAGGCACGCCCACCGCCGGCTTCGGCGAGAGGCAGCGCGCCTCCTGGACACTGGAGGTCGTGGACGGGGTGCCGGTCGTCGGCTACGCCGTCTCCGGCTTCGCCGACGGACGTACGGTCACCGACCCCCAGCCGGCCGGGGCGGCGACGGTCACCGGCGCGAAGACCGCCGCCGCGGAGGCCGGCCTCGGATTCGAGGCGAAGGGGATCGCGACCCGCATCGAAGAGGGACTGCGGACGGCAGCCACCACCACCGCGACGGCGGCCCCCCGATGACCCGCCCCGCGGACCGGGACACCGCCCCGGCGCTCCCCACCCCCACACCGTCCCCCCTCCGCCGCCGGCTCCTCGTCGTCCTCGCCGCCGCCTCCTTCGTCGTTCTCCCCGCCACCCCCGCCCACGCCGACTCGCTCCGGGAGCAGCAGTGGGCCCTCGAAGCGCTGCACACCGATCAGGCCTGGCGCACCTCCCAGGGGAACGGCGTCACTGTTGCCGTGCTCGACACCGGGGTCGACGGCGGTCACCCCGACCTGTCCGGACAGGTACTGCCCGGCCGTGACCTCGTCGGCTTCGGCGCGGCCGAGGGCGACCCCTCCTGGGCCCGGCACGGCACCGCCATGGCGGGAATCATCGCCGGTCACGGCCACGGCCCCGACGGCTCCGAGGGCGTCCTCGGCATCGCGCCGCAGGCCAGGATCCTGCCCGTCCGGGTCATCCTCGAAGGCAGCGACCCGGCCCGCGAGAAGGCCCGTAAGTCCAAGGGCGGCGCCCTCGCCGAGGGCATCCGCTGGGCCGCCGACAACGGGGCGGACGTCATCAACCTCTCCCTCGGCGACGACAGCAAGTCCGCCCACCCCGAAGCGGCGGAGGACGCGGCCGTCCAGTACGCCCTGAGCAAGGGGGCGGTTGTCGTCGCCTCGGCCGGCAACGGGGGCGAGAAGGGTGACCACATCTCGTACCCGGCGGCCTACCCCGGCGTCATCGCCGTCGCCGCCGTCGACCGCTTCGGCACCCACGCGGCCTTCTCCACCCGCCGCTGGTACGCCACCGTCAGCGCCCCCGGCGTCGACATCGTCATCGCGGACCCCGACCGCAAGTACTACGAAGGCTGGGGCACCAGCGCCGCCGCCGCGTTCGTCTCCGGCGCCGTCGCGCTCGTACGCTCCGCACACCCCGACCTCACCCCCGCGCAGATCAAGAAGCTCCTCGCCGACACCGCCCGCGACGCCCCCGCGAACGGCCGCGACGACGCGAAGGGATACGGCTTCGTCGATCCCGCCGCCGCCGTCGAGGCCGGCGCGAAGCTGTCCGGTACGGAAACGAGGGGCGGCGCGGCCGACGGCTACCAGAAGCAGTACTTCGGCGCCGGCCCGGACGTCCCCCGTGAGGACCCGGGCGAGGGCGTGGGCCTCGCCCCGGTGGCCGGGGGAGTGGGCGCGCTGCTGCTGGCGGGCGCGGTGGTGCTGTGGCGAGGCGCCGGTACGAGACGCCCCGGCGGACCCCGTTGACCCCGCTGGGCGGCCTCGTACGACCCCGGTCCACCGCGCCGAGCGCACGGCCACGCCACCTGCCGTAGCGCGCCGAGCGGGCCCTCCGCGTTTGAGCGCCGCGTCGCCGCCCCGACCCGCCCCGCTGTCCGGGGGCCAGTGGGCCGGACGACCCCGCCGGGCGACCGCGCCGGGCGGCGACGCGTCCGCCGCAGCGACGACGCTCAGGCCACCCTCCCCACCCTCCGCACCGCCGCCTCCTCCACCAGCGCGATCCCCGCCTCCAGCGTGGGATGGCCGTCCGACAGGACCGCCATCAGGCAGCCGCCCGCCCGGCCCACCGAGTGGACGACCCACAGGCCGGAGTCTGTTCTCGGCAGCCAGCCGTTCTTCAGGGCCCGGTCACCGCTGCCCCCGGCCGCCGCCGACACCCCCCAGTCCTGGCCCGGGACCACCCGCTCCATCAGGTCCGCCACATACCGCCGGGACCGCGCGTCCAGGGGTGACGCGGTTCCGTCGTCGAACACCGCCCTCAGCAGCGTCAGCTGGTCGCGCGCGGTCGTGCGCGTCAGACCCCACGCCGCCGCCCCCTCCGTCCGCGTCAGGCCCAGACGCGCGTGCGCCTCGTCCAGGGCCGCCACGCCTCCGGCCGCCGCGCGCAGCGCCGTCGCCGCGTCGTTGTCGCTGCGTTCGATCATCGCGGCGGCCAACCCCTCCTCCTCCGGCGTCAGCCAACGGTCCGCGTCCTGCGCCCGCAGCAGCAGCGCCGCCAGCACGCCCACCTTCACGACGCTGGCACTGACATACGCGCGGTCCGCGTCGGTCGTCGCCTCGCGGCCGTTCGCCATGTCGTACACCGCCACCGAGAGATTCATCCGACGACCGTACGTTCCGACGTACGTTCCGAGCGGCTCCGCCCGGGCACTACGCTCGACCCGTGGCGCTCAAGAACATCCCCGACCCCGGCTTCTCCGACGACGACGGCACCGCCGACCCCGCGCTGGCCTCCGCCCTCGCCGCCTGGTCGGCGGACCGGTCCGCCGAAGGGGGTGTGCTGGCGGCGCTCAGGACCGCCCGGCTGCTCGTCCCGATCGTCGCCGTCCTCGGCGAGACCGAGGAGGACGAGAACGGGCTGCGCCGCGAGAAGACCAGCGACATGGCCGTGCCGACGCTCCGGGCGGGCGACCGCCGCGCGCTGCCGGCCTTCACCTCCGTCGCGGCGCTGGCCCGCTGGGACCCGGCGGCCCGCCCCGTCGCCGTACCCCTCCACCAGGCGCTCCAAGCGGCCGCCCACGAGCGGGCCGACACCGTGGTGCTCGATCTCGCGGGGCCCGTGCCGTACCAGCTCACCGGGGCCGCGCTCCTCGCCGCCGCCGAGGGCCGTACCAGCACCGACCCTCTCGACGACCCCGCCGTCACGGCGGCGGTACGAGGTGTGGTCGCCGCCGAGCCCGCCGTGCTCCGGGCCCACCTCGGGCCGGGTACGGCGGACGGCACGCTGGCCCTCGTCCTGGAGCCGGAAGCCGTGTCCCCCGCCGGCATCGCCCGCCGCGTCGCCGGGGCACTCGCCGCCGACGACGTACTGAGGGCCCGCCTGGTACGCGGACTCGACCTGGCACTTCTGCCGGCCGAGGCCACGCCGCCGGGCGAGCCCCTGTTCGTACGCGAAGAGCCTCGTGCGCGGTGAGTCGCCGGACGGCCGTGCGGTCGTCCGGGCGCCGCGCGGCCCTCAGCCGTAGACCGGGCCCGTGTACTTCTCCCCGGGACCCTGCCCCGGCTCGTCCCGTACCACCGACGCCTCGCGGAATGCCAGCTGGAGCGACTTGAGCCCGTCCCGCAGCGGCGCCGCGTGGAACGAGCTGATCTCCGTCGTGCTCGCGTCCAGCAGACCGGCCAGCGCGTGGACCAGCTTGCGCGCCTCGTCCAGGTCCTTGTGGTCGTCGCCGTCCTCGGTGAGGCCGAGCTTCACGGCCGCCGCGCTCATCAGGTTCACCGCGACCGTGACGATCACCTCGACGGCGGGGACTTCCGCGATGTCGCGGGTCATGGCGTCGAAGTCGGGGGACTCCTGCGAGGAGGTCGGGGACTGCTGGGGGGAGGGCGCGTCGCTCATGCCCCACACGATAGGCCCGCCACGGCAGGCCCCGACCGCCCCACCCCCACGGTTGGCTCCCCTCCACAGGAAGGTGCTAACCTGATGTGACGACCGGCCGGACATTCACATGCCCGGCCCACAAGTGGAGGCTCCGATCTCCCACCTGGCTGCCCCTCTCGGGCGGCGGGTCACCGGTCAGGTGGTGCCCATCGTTCCGTACGGACGATGGAGCCGCCCGATGCGCGCCCCGCGGTAGACGCGGCGGTGCTCCGGTAGTGCGAGGAGCTCCCGCCTGTGTCCCGTCCGGGGCATTTTTCGCGTTCCGCCACGGTTGGTCTCAGGTAAGAGTCAACAAGACCTTACGCGGCTGTCTGCCAGACAGTCGTGTGGTGCTACCGAGGAGGATCCATCAGCGCCGAGCCCCGCATTAACGACCGGATTCGCGTTCCCGAGGTCCGACTTGTCGGCCCCAGCGGCGAGCAGGTGGGCATTGTGCCGCTTGCCAAGGCCCTGGAGTTGGCACAGGAGTACGACCTCGACCTGGTTGAGGTCGCGGCGACCGCACGTCCGCCCGTGTGCAAGCTCATGGACTACGGGAAGTTCAAGTACGAGTCGGCCATGAAGGCCCGTGAGGCGCGCAAGAACCAGGCGCACACGGTCATCAAGGAGATGAAGCTCCGCCCGAAGATCGACCCGCATGACTATGACACCAAAAAGGGTCACGTCGTCAGGTTCCTGAAGCAGGGCGACAAGGTCAAGATCACGATCATGTTCCGTGGTCGTGAGCAGTCCCGCCCCGAACTGGGCTTCCGACTGCTCCAGCGGCTCGCGTCGGACGTGGAGGAGCTCGGCTTCATCGAGTCGAACCCGAAGCAGGACGGCCGGAACATGATCATGGTTCTCGGCCCGCACAAGAAGAAGACCGAGGCCATGGCCGAGGCGCGCGAGGCCCAGGCCGCCCGCAAGGCGGAGCGCGCGGGTTACGCACCCGACGAGCACGTCGACGAGTCCCCGGACGCCGCCGACGCTCGCGCCGAAGCAGCTGCCGCCGAAGCCGAAGCCCCGGCCCAGGCATCTTCCGAGGCGTGATCCACGGGCTGCCATCCAGGCGGCCCACGGCTCCGTTCAGGAACCACACACCAGAGATCTGACGCTCCCGCGCGCCGGCTGAGAATCCAGCCGGCAGGGGGCGCCACTGACGAGGAGAGAACGGCGCCATGCCGAAGAACAAGACGCACAGCGGTGCCAGCAAGCGCTTCAAGATCACCGGATCCGGCAAGGTCATGCGCGAGCGCGCCGGCAAGCGCCACCTGCTCGAGCACAAGTCCTCGCGGGTGACGCGGCGCCTCACCGGCATCGTCGAGCTGGCCCCGGGCGACGCCAAGAAGATCAAGAAGCTTCTCGGCAAGTGACGTCGCGACCCCCGGTGACCGGGGGTGCGACCTCAGGACCGGGACCCATTCGTTTCCGGGCCGTGTGACACCGAACCACGGCCCCGCTACAAGGAGTTAACACGTGGCACGCGTCAAGCGGGCAGTCAACGCCCACAAGAAGCGCCGGGCAATCCTCGAGGCGGCCAGCGGTTACCGCGGCCAGCGCTCGCGCCTGTACCGCAAGGCCAAGGAGCAGGTCACCCACTCCCTCGTCTACAACTACAACGACCGCAAGAAGCGCAAGGGTGACTTCCGCCAGCTGTGGATCCAGCGGATCAACGCCGCGGCCCGCGCCAACGGCATCACGTACAACCGCTTCATCCAGGGTCTGAAGGCCGCCAACGTCGAGGTGGACCGCAAGATCCTCGCCGAGCTCGCGGTCAACGACGCCAACGCGTTCGCCACGCTCGTCGAGGTTGCCCAGAAGGCCCTCCCGAGCGACGTCAACGCCCCGAAGGCCGCCGCCTGATCTCCCTCAGGCCGCATGTACTTCCCACCGGACCCGCAGGCAGCGCGCCTGCGGGTCCGGTGTTTCTCCCCGCCCGGTCCGGTACGCGACCGATCCGCCGGGTCCCAGCCGGTCCGGTACGACACGTCCCGGGCCCCCACAAGTGAGTGAGCCGCCGCCCATGGGCACCCCCGAGCTGATCTCCCCGCGATCCCCGCGCGTCCTGGCCGCGAAGCGGCTCGCCCGGCGTGCCTTCCGGATCAAGGAGCGCCGGTTCATCGCCGAGGGGCCGCAGGCCGTACGGGAAGCGGTCGCCCACCGGGGGCCCGACGGGGAGCCGACGCTCCTGGAGCTGTTCGCCACCGTGGAGGCAGCCGAGCGGTACGCGGACATCGTCGACGGAGCCAGGGAGACCGGCGCCCGGGTGCACCTCGCGCCCGACACCGTGCTCGCCGAGGTGTCGCAGACCGTCACCCCCCAGGGGCTGCTCGGCGTCTGCCGCTTCCTCGACTCGCCGTTCGAGGACGTCCTGCGCGCCCGGCCCCGCCTCGTCGCCGTGCTCGCGCACGTCCGCGACCCCGGGAACGCCGGTACGGTGCTGCGCTGCGCGGACGCCGCGGGCGCCGACGCCGTGGTCCTCACCGACGCCTCCGTCGACCTCTACAACCCCAAGTCCGTCCGCGCGTCCGTCGGCTCGCTGTTCCATCTGCCGGTGGCGGTCGGCGTGCCCGTCGAGGAGGCCGTACGGGGGCTCAAGGACGCCGGGGTACGGATCCTGGCGGCCGACGGCGCGGGCGACGACGACCTGGACGACGAGCTGGACGCGGGCACCATGGGCGGGCCCACCGCCTGGGTCTTCGGCAACGAGGCCTGGGGCCTGCCGGCCGGCACGCGCGCCCTCGCGGACGCCGTCGTACGGGTCCCGATCCACGGAAAGGCCGAGAGCCTGAACCTCGCGACCGCGGCGGCCGTATGTCTCTACGCGTCGGCGCGGGCGCAACGGTCCGGGAACAGCGCCGGGAACAGGCGCTGAGGGGGTCCGCTCCGTCACGTATGGCTAGTACTGTTGCGCCTTCGCAGACCCACTGAGCTATGTGGAAGAGGCGGGATTACGGGGATGACGGCCGGGACCAGCAGACCTGTCACGGTCCGGGGACCTGTCCTGAGCGGCCCGGACCCCGGAGCCGGTGACGACGGGCCGGACACCGCTGCCGACACCGGCGCGCAGCCGGTCGACCCCGACGACCTCGCGCGGCACATCGACCCCGACGACCTCCCCGACGGGCTTGTCGTCGCCGACGAGCACGGCCGCGTGACCTGCTTCAACGCCGCCGCCGCGCGGATCACCGCCGTACCGCTCGCCGAAGCCCTCGGGCAGCCGCTGGAGCGCGCGCTGCCGCTGGAGGACCTGGAGGGCCGCCGCTGGTGGACGCTGACCGATCCGTACGGCGGACTGGCCACCCGGGTCGGGCAGCCCGAGCGGAATTTACTGCTCCCGGGCGGGCGGGAGGTCCTCGTCTCCGCGCGGTACGTACGCGTCCGCCCGCTCGGCCCGGTCCAGAAGCTCGTCATCTGCATCCGGGGCACCGAGGCCCGCCGCCGTACCGAACGCAGCCACGCGGAGCTGATCGCCACCGTCGCCCATGAACTGCGCTCGCCCCTCACGTCCGTCAAAGGCTTCACGGCGACGCTGCTCGCCAAATGGGAACGCTTCACCGACGACCAGAAGCGGCTGATGCTGGAGACGGTCGACGCCGACGCCAACCGGGTCACCCGGCTCATCGCCGAACTCCTCGACATCTCGCGGATCGACTCGGGACGCCTGGAGGTCCGCCGCCAGCCGGTCGACATCGGCGCGGCCGTCGGCCGTCACGTCCAGTCGCACACCGCCGCGGGCCAGTCCCCGGACCGTTTCCTCGTACGGATACAGCGGCCCCTGCCCGATCTGTGGGCCGACCCCGACAAGATCGACCAGATCCTCGGCAACCTGCTGGAAAACGCGGTGCGCCACGGCGAGGGAACCGTCACCATCGAGGTGGCAGCCGCGGAGATCGGGCACATCGAGGACGGGAGGGGCACCGTGAAGGGCACCGCCGTCACCGTCTGCGACGAGGGCCCCGGTATCCCCGAGGAGTCGATGGGCCGCGTCTTCACCCGCTTCTGGCGGGGCAGCAAACGCGGCGGTACGGGCCTCGGCCTCTACATCGTCAAGGGCATCGTCGAGGCGCACGGCGGGACGATCACGGTCGGCCGCGGCCCCGGCGGCGGCGCCCAGTTCCGATTCGTCCTGCCCGTCGCCGCTCCGGCCTACCTGACCTGAGCGGACGGACGGGCCCCACCTGAGCGGACAGACGGGCCCCGGGGGAGCGGACGGGCGGGCCTGAGGGATCCGCGACCTCCACACGCCCTTTAGACTCGACCACTGGCACCTTCGGCGCCTTCAGCGATCGAGCAGGGTCGTTTCGCCAGCCAAACGGAAGTACGGGAAGAGATGTCGGCACCCAACAAGTCGTACGACCCAGTCGAGGTCGAGGCGCTGAAACCGGAACAGATCGAGCGCATGCGGGACGAGGCGCTCGCCGCCTTCGCCGCCGCGACGGATCTCGACGCGCTCGCTCACGCGAAGACCGCGCACACCTCCGGGACCTCGCCGCTCGCCCTCGCCAACCGCGAGATCGGCGCGCTGCCGCCCCAGGCCAAGGCCGAGGCGGGCAAGCGCGTCGGCCAGGCCCGCGGCGCCGTGAGCAAGGCCCTCGCCGCCCGCCAGACCGAGCTGGAGGCCGAGCGCGACAGCCGGGTCCTGGTCGAGGAGGCGGTCGACGTCACGCTGCCGTACGACCGGGTACCGCCCGGCGCCCGGCACCCGCTGACCACGCTCATGGAGCGGGTCGCGGACGTCTTCGTGGCCATGGGCTACGAGATCGCCGAGGGCCCCGAGGTCGAGGCGGAGTGGTTCAACTTCGACGCCCTGAACTTCCTGCCCGACCACCCGGCCCGCCAGACGCAGGACACCTTCTTCGTGCAGGGGCCCGGCGACGTGACGGGCGACGAGTCCGGTGTGCTGCTCCGTACGCACACCTCACCCGTCCAGGCCCGCACCCTGCTCGACCGCGAGCCGCCCGTGTACGTGGTCTGCCCGGGGCGGGTCTACCGCACGGACGAGCTGGACGCCACGCACACCCCGGTCTTCCACCAGATCGAGCTGCTCGCCGTGGACGAGGGCCTCACCATGGCCGACCTCAAGGGCACCCTCGACCACATGGTCCAGGCGCTCTTCGGCTCGGACATGAAGACCCGGCTGCGGCCGAACTACTTCCCCTTCACCGAGCCGTCCGCCGAGATGGACATGCTCTGCTACGTCTGCCGCGGCGCGTCCGTCGGCAACCCCGACCGGCCCTGCCGCACCTGCGGCAGCGAGGGCTGGATCGAGCTCGGCGGCTGCGGCATGGTCAACCCGAAGGTGCTCGTCGCCTGTGGCGTCGACCCCGAGAAGTACAGCGGATTCGCCTTCGGGTTCGGCATCGAACGGATGCTGATGTTCCGCCACCACGTCGAAGACATGCGAGACATGGTCGAGTCGGACGTCCGGTTCACCCGGCCGTTCGGGATGGAGATCTGATGCGCGTCCCGCTTTCCTGGCTGCGGGAGTACGTCGACCTGCCGGCGACGGAGACCGGCCGCGACGTGCAGGCCCGGCTCGTGTCGGCCGGCCTGGAGGTGGAGGCCGTCGAACAGCTCGGCGCCGGCCTCAAGGGCCCCCTGGTCGTGGGCAAGGTCCTCACCATCGAGGAGCTGGAGGGCTTCAAGAAGCCCATCCGCTTCTGCACCGTCGACGTCGGCACGGCCAACGGAACCGGCGACCCGCAGGAGATCGTCTGCGGCGCCCGGAACTTCTCCGTCGGCGACAAGGTCGTCGTGGTCCTGCCGGGCGCGGTGCTGCCCGGCGACTTCGCGATCGCCGCGCGCAAGACGTACGGCAAGACCTCGCACGGCATGATCTGCTCCGGCGACGAGCTGGGCATGGGCGATGACGGCTCCGGCGGCATCATCGTGCTCCCCCCGGAGCACGAGGTCGGCACCGACGCGATCGCGCTCCTGGAGCTGGTCGACGAGGTCCTCGACATCGCCGTCACCCCGGACCGCGGCTACTGCCTCTCGCTGCGCGGGGTCGCCCGCGAGACCGCGACCGCGTACGGCCTGGCCCTGCGCGACCCGGCGCTGCTCGACGTGCCCGCGCCGAACGCCTTCGGCCACCCGGTGAAGATCGCCGACCCGAGGGGCTCCGACCGCTTCACGGCCCGTACGGTCACCGGCCTCGACCCCGAGGCCCGCAGCCCCATCTGGCTGACGCGCCGGCTCCAGAAGGCCGGCATGCGGCCGATCTCGCTGGCCGTCGACATCACCAACTACGTGATGCTGGAGGTCGGCCAGCCCCTGCACGCGTACGACCGCTCCCGGATCGACGGGCCCCTCGGGGTCCGCCGCGCCCTGCCCGGCGAGAAGATCACCACGCTCGACGGCGCCGAGCGGACCCTCGACCCCGAGGACCTGGTCATCACCGACGACCGGGGGGCCATCGGCCTCGCCGGGGTCATGGGCGGCGCCGACACCGAGATCGCCGATGTCGCCGTCGACCCCGAGACCGGGGAGGTGCACGGCACCACCGAGGTCGTCATCGAGGCCGCGCACTTCGACCCCATCTCCATCGCCCGCACCGCGCGCCGCCACAAGCTGGCCTCCGAGGCGTCCAAGCGCTTCGAGCGCGGCGTCGACCCGCAGGCCGCGGCCGCCGCCGCGCAGCGGACCGTCGACCTGCTGGTCCTGCTCGCCGGCGGCTCCGCGGGCGCCGGGGTCACCGAGATCGTCGCGCCGTACGCGCCGCACACGATCGTCATGCCCGCGGGCCACCCCGACCGGGTGGCGGGCATGGTCTACGGGCGCGAGACCGTCGTACGGCGGCTCCAGGAAGTCGGCTGCACCGTCCACGGCCAGGACGAACTGGTCGTCACCGTCCCGTCCTGGCGCCCCGACCTCGGCGCGCCCAACGACCTCGCCGAGGAGGTCATCCGCCTGGAGGGGTACGAGAACCTCCCCTCCACGCTGCCGACCCCGCCCTCGGGCCGGGGTCTCACCGAGCGGCAGCGGCTGCACCGCAGGGTCGGCCGGGTGCTGGCCGGCGCCGGGTACGTCGAGGCGCTCAACTACCCGTTCATCGGCGACGCCGTCCTGGACGCCCTCGGGCTGCCGGCCGACGACGCCCGCCGCCGTACGGTCACGCTGGTCAACCCGCTCTCCGACGAGGAGCCCGCGCTGCGCACGACGCTGCTGCCGGGCCTCCTCGCGGCCCTGCGCCGCAACGACGGACGCGGCTCGCACGACCTGGCGCTGTTCGAGACCGGTCTGGTCTTCCGGCCGACCGGCCACGAGACCGTGCCGGTACGGCTGCCCGTCGACCGGCGGCCCTCCGACGAGGACCTCGCCGGGCTCGACGCCGCGCTGCCGCGCCAGCCGCGCCGCGCCGCCGTGGTCCTGGCCGGTGCCCGTGAGCAGGCCGGCTGGTGGGGCGCGGGGCGCCCGGCCGACTGGGCGGACGCCGTCGAGGCGGCCCGTACCGTCGCACGGGAGGCCGGCGTCGGGCTGACCGTCCGCGCCGGGCAGCACGAGCCGTGGCACCCGGGCCGGTGCGCGGCCCTCTTCGCCACCGTGGACGGCGAGGAGACGCTCGTCGGCCACGCGGGAGAGCTGCACCCGAGGGTCGTCAAGGCGCTCGGGGTACCGGACCGTACCTGCGCCATGGAGGTCGAACTGGACCTCCTGGAGCGGGCGGGCGAAGGCCCCGTCCAGGCGCCGCGGATCTCCACGTTCCCGGTCGCCACCCAGGACGTGGCGCTGGTCGTCGCGCACGACGTGCCGGCCACGGCGGTGGAGGAGGCCCTTCACCAGGGCGCGGGCGAACTGCTGGAGTCCCTGCGGCTGTTCGACGTCTTCACCGGCGAGCAGATCGGCGAGGGCCGCAAGTCCCTCGCGTACGCCCTGCGCTTCCGGGCGCCGGACCGCACACTGACCGTCGAGGAGGCCACGGCCGCGCGCGACGCGGCGGTGGCGCTGGCGGCCGAGCGGACCGGAGCGGTGCTGCGCGGCGCGTGACGCTGTACTGAACGGTGAGAATTGAACGATGAGGGGCGCTTCCGGATCTCCGGAAGCGCCCCTCGGTCGTCCGGAGACGCCCCTCACTCATTCGGGTGAGAAGTCGGGACGAGGTCGCGGACGGGCCGGAGTGATCGACACAATCGATGCGGCCACGACGGTCGAGGGACGTCCGGACCGGCCGAGGAGGCCCGACGGCATGATCCGTACCAGGGCAGCGGGGGACGCGCGGGCGATCGCGCCCGTCCCGCGGCGTGTTGTCGAATGTGTGGTGCTGGGCCTCTGGCTGGTGCTGGTCGTCCTCTGGGAGCTGACCTGTCCGCTGGAGGAGGAGGGCGACGGCCTGGTCCGCCGCACGGTGACCTGCGCGGCGTTCCTAATGGCGGTGGGCTATCTGCTCACCGGCGTACGGCGCGGCCCCGTCCGGGAGTTGCGCGAGGCGAGGGCGGTCGCGCGCGCCACCCAGGACGTCCTGCTCAGGCCGCTGCCCCCGGCCATCGACGGGCTGACCCTGGCCGCCCGCAGGCTCTCCGTCTCGCACGGCGCCGACGTCGGCGGCGACCTGTACGAGGCGGTGGCCACCCCGTACGGCGTGCGGATCGTCATCGGGGACGTACGCGGGCACGGCCTGTCCGCCATCGGCGCGGTGGCCGCCGTCCTCGGCAGCTTCCGGGAGGCCGCGCACGACGAGGCGGGTCTCGACGGGGTGCTGCGCCGGCTCGACCGCGCCTACCAGCGCCGGTTGCGGGACCTGGTGCGCCAGGAGCACCCGGCGACGGACGGCCGGGAGCCGGAGAATCCGGCGGCGGAGGAGTTCGTCACGGTCCTGCTGCTGGAGATCGGCGCGGACTCGGACGTACGGGCCCTCAACTGCGGGCATCCGTGGCCCTACCGGCTCGGGCAGGGCGCCGTACCGCTGTCCACCGTCGAGCCGCTGCCCCCGCTGGGCGCCTTTCCGCTGCCGGACGACCTCGCGCCACTGGTGTGCGGGCGGCTGCTGCCCGGAGAAGCGCTGTTCCTCCATACGGACGGGGCGGAGGACGCCCGCGACGCGGCGGGACGGTTCTTCGGCCTCAAGGACGCGCTCGTACGGTCCCTGGCGGGCTGCCCGCCCGGGGTGCCCGTCTCGCCGGCGCACGTGGCGCGGCAGGTGCACACGGCGCTGCTGCGGCACACCGGCGGGCGGATCACCGACGACGTCGCGCTGCTCGTCCTGCGCAACGACCGGGGCGACCGCGGCGACCGTACGCGGGTCCCGGCGCAGCAGACCGGCGAACCGGCGCTGCGCCGCGCCCGTACAGAACCCTCCCGTCGGTGAGCGACCTGGATGGACGTGGCCCTGCCGGCCCTGCTTGCCCTGCCGGCTCCGTGCGAGCCGCGGCCGGCGCGCCGTCCGCCCCGCCGTGGAGTGTCGGGCAGGTCGGCGGGACGGACGACGCGGTGACGGGCCGCCGCACTGTACGAGGGGGAGCCGGCGGCCCGGCCGCCTCTTGCGAGACCACCGAGTCAACCGTGCCGCGCGCTCCGGCGGCAGCGTGCGCGCGCCCCGGATGCGCGCGTTCCGTTCACACCCCGTGTGATTTCCCCCGTACACACCATCCCCTGTCCCACCGCACAGGCCCTAGTGTGGGCCTGCCAGTCATCGGAGGGGCACATGCAGCCCAACACTCTGCTCGACTCGCTGTTGGACGAGGCGGGCATCTCCCACGCCGGTCTCGCCGCCCGGATCAACCGCGCCGGCGCGGCCCGGGGTCTCGCGCTGCGGTACGAACACACCGCCGTGGCCCGGTGGTTGAAGGGGCAGCGGCCACGCGGCCAGGTGCCCGACCTGATCTGTTCGGTCCTGAGCGACCGGCTGTGCCGCCCGCTGACCCTCGACGACATCGGCCTCGGGGTGCCCGGCGCGTACCGGCCCGCCGGCACCCCGCTCTCCGGGTTCGTCGAACGGGCCGCCGC
This sequence comes from Streptomyces sp. NBC_01317, assembly GCF_035961655.1. Lineage (NCBI taxonomy): Bacteria > Bacillati > Actinomycetota > Actinomycetes > Kitasatosporales > Streptomycetaceae > Streptomyces > Streptomyces sp. NBC_01317. The sequence goes on from NZ_CP108393.1 coordinate 6,735,954, forward strand.
GCTCTGGCGCTCCGACGAACAGCAGCGGCCCCATCTGGCGGCGGCCCCCGCCGTCACCGGGACGCCCGCCGTCATGCCCGTCTGGGAGTGGGAGAACCCTCCGGAGGACACCGACGTCTCGCGCGCGGGCCGGACCAGGGTCGGCCCGGCCGACGTCGAGTTGCTCAAGTCGGCCCGGGCGCATTACGAGTTGATGTACCGAAGATCCGGCGGGGTCGCTACCCGCGCCCGGGTCGTCGGCTTCCTCAACGCCGAGACCGCGCCGCTGCTGCGCGGCTCCTACGGCGACACGCTGGGCCGGCAGCTGCACCGCGCCACGGGCGGACTGGTCGCGGTGGCGGGCATCTGCGCGTACGACTCCGACGCCCACGGCCTCGCCCAGCGCTACTTCCACCAGGCGCTGCGGCTCGCGAAGGCCAGCGGCGACCGGGGACTCGGCGCCTATGTGATCGCGCTGCTCGTCAACCAGTCGCTGCACATGGGGGAGTACCGCCAGGCCGTCGCCTTCGCGGAGGCCGCCCTGCGGGCCGCCGGGCCGCGCATCACCCCCGCGCTCACCGCCGACCTCTACGCGATGCAGGCCAAGTCGTACGCCCATCTCGGCGACGGCGGCAACGCGTTGGACCGCATCCGGCGCGCGGAGAGCGCGGCGGAACGCATCCGGCCGGGGTACGAACCGGACGAGACGGGTTACGTCCAGCCGGGCCTGGTGAACGTCCAGGTGGCCGAGGCGCTGCTCAGCCTCGGCGATCTGGCGGCGGCGCGGGCGCACGCGACGGCCGCCGTGGGCACCCCGGCGCACGACCGGGGCAGGATTCACCGCCTCGCCATGCTCAGCCACATCGAGCTGCGGCAGGGCGAGCCCGACCGGGCGGCCAGAACCGCCGCCGAGATGGCCGAACGTGCGAAGGGCATGGAGTCCCAGCGGCTCAGGGACCGGCTGCGCGCGGTGCGCGGGGAGTTGGTGTCCAGCGGTTCCAGCGAGGCCGGGGAGGCGGCGGCGCTGATCGACGAAGCGCTCCGTGTGCCTCTGTAAGCCCCCTTGTAAGCCCCCTGCGCGGACGACGTGTTGCTGAGATTCAGCAGTGAGGTCTGCTGCGATGTTGCCATCAACGCGTCGGAAGGTGGCAGAAACGTGCAGTGGACGAAACTGAGCGAACAGACTGTGTATGAGAATCGCTGGTTCCAGGTCAACCTCGCGGACGTCGAACTTCCGGACGGCCGCCACCTGGACCACTTCCTCATCCGGCTCCGCCCGGTCGCGGCGGCCACGGTCGTCAACGAGGCCAACGAGGTGCTGCTCCTCAGGCGCCACCGCTTCATCACCGACAGCTGGGGCTGGGAACTCGCCGCGGGGGTGGTCGAGGACGGCGAGGACATCGAACGCGCGGCGGCGCGGGAGATGGAGGAGGAGACGGGGTGGCGGCCGGGACCGCTGCGCCATCTGCTGACGGTCGAGCCGTCGAACGGCCTCACCGACGCGCGCCATCATCTGTACTGGGCGGAGGAGGCCACGTACACCGGACCGCCCGAGGACGACTTCGAGTCGTCGTGCCGCGAGTGGGTGCCGCTCAAGCTCGTACCGGACATGATCGCCCGGGGGGAGATCCCGGCCGCCAACATGGCGGCCGGGCTGCTGATGCTCCGTCACATACGGCTGGGCTGACGGGGATTCGCTACGGGGGGTGTACGGCGTGTGCGTACGGCGCGCGGCGGTTCGGGTCAGACAGCGGCGTACGGGTAGAAGCCCGGGACGAGACGCCGCTGTACGCCGGGCTGCGGGTACGACCGGTTCATCCGTTCCTGGACAACGCCGTCGTACGGGCATGCCCGTCGATTCCGGCGCACGAGCGGCGTAAGACCGGCATGTACAAGCCGCTGCTGGCCGCTGCCCGGCCGGACCTGCCGACCTGGCTGACCGGCCGCCGCTGGAAGGGCAACTTCACGCCCCTGCTGATCGCGGGAATGCGGGCCAACCGTCACATGCTGACGCGGATGATCCTTTCCAGTCCGCTCACCACATAGGGGCTGATCGATCCGGGCGCGGTGACGGGGGCGTTGAACACGGCTGCCTCCGGTGACGCCAAAGCCGCCGGTGGCGCACGGTGCGAAGCGTGCCGGACGGCGTACACCGCCGGAACATCGGCCACGACACCACCGCGGTGCCGTGGAAGCGACAGGCTGCTGGACGTGGCTGGAGCAAAAGCCTGCCAACTCCCCGGCCGACGCCTGGAACACCAAGCCCCCGGCCGCCGGGCCGGTTCGGGGCAACCCCGCGGCGACGCTGTCGGCGAACCCGGCTCCGCTCCCGGTCGACGACGACCACGCGGTGGGATTGCGCGAAGCCCACCAGCACCACCTGCCGGACATAGCCGTCGCAGCACTGCGCTACGCCCGCGCCAACGACCGCACCTTTCCGAACCGGTCGACAAGCGAGGCGCCGAATTCCTCTACCGCGCTGGCGATCTCAAGCGCTGGGGCACGCACCCGCCCCCGCACAGCCACCGGCATCACGAACCTCGACTGAACGGCCCTGGCCGATCCAGCCGACATAACCCCTCGCCCCGGAGAACATCCGGCTCACCGAGCACCGCACAGAAAAGGAACACCCCGCCATGTGGAAGACCACGAAGAAGAGCACCCTCCCGCAGCGGCTGCGCTTCACCGACCCGGACGTCCGCGAGCAGCCGGAGGCGCTGCCCGCCTCATCGGCCGCGGCACCGACGGGCAGCCAGTCTGTGCCGACCTGGACAACGAATCGCCGCACGTCCTGGTCTGCTCCGCCGCGGGCGGCGGCAGCTCCACCACCTTGCGCACCCTGACCGCCCAACTCCTGCACCACGGCGGGCACGTCCTGGTTCTCGACGCCAAGCGCATCTCCCAGTCGTGGGCGCGCGCCCTGCCGACGGCGACCTACCGCCGCGACATCACCGACATCCACGACGCCCTCCTCGGCCTCCGCTCCGAACTGAAGCACCGCATCGACCACGCCGACGAGCACGGTGACACCGACGGCCTACACCGCCTTACAGCGGTGTTCGAGTCCGCCGTCCACACCCTGCGGCAGCTGTCCCGCCACTGGGACAAGGTCCGTCAGGCGGGCAAGGCGAAGACGTCCCCGGCCGTCGACATGTACGAGGAACTCCTCTTCGCGGGGCGCGAGGCCCGCGTCCACGTCCTCGCCAGCGCCCAGGGCTACAGCGCCGCGCTGGGACGTGAGCAGTTCTCCACCGTGCTCCCTGGACGGGTCACCACCCGCACCTGGAGCCAGGCAGGCCCGCAGGTCGACACCGTCCCGAAGGCCGGCACCCACCCGGGCCGCTGCCACACCGTGCAACGCTCCACCGCCCCCCCCTCCCGGCGACTCGCCGAAACCCGGTTTCGGCGAGCCGCCGGTGTGTCCCTATCCGGCGAGCGCTGACGCCAGGCGCCCGAGTTCCGCGGGCCAGCGGCCGTTGTCCGTGGCCAAGTCAACCGTATCCGGGCCGGATACAGCGCATCTCGGGACACCGCCACCTCCGCCGGGTAGGGTACCCGCAGGTACCTGCTGAGGTCTCCGCCACCCGCCGCCCTGAGGCATACAGTCCCGTAGCCGTCCCGGGATGCCGGGTGGCTGAGGGGGTTGCCCACGAAGACTTCGTGCGGCAATCGACCGAGGAGATCCCCTTTGCAGTCCTCTTCCATCGTGCCCGTGTGGCGGGGCGCCCTCTACGTCGCGATCGCGGCTACGGCCTGGGGCACCGGCGGTGCCGTGGCCGTCGAAATGTATGACGTCGGCGGGATCGGTCCTGTCGCGGTTTCCTTCTGGCGGTTTCTGACCGGACTCGGGCTGCTCCTGGCGGCCCACGCCGTCTGGCGGGTCAGGCGGCCCGAGACGGGGTCCTCGCTGCGGGCGATGTTCACGGCGAACCCCCGGCGGGCCCTGATTACGGGCTTCGGAATGGCGGTGGCCCAGGCTGCCTACTTCGCCTCCGTGCAGCAGGCCGGACTGGCCGTGGGCACAGTGGCGACCCTGGGTCTGGGCCCGGTACTGGTGTCCGTCGGCGCTCGGTTGACCCTGGGCGAGCGCACCGGCGCCGCCGGAGCCGCCGCGGTGGTGAGCGGCGTTGCCGGCCTGGCGCTGCTGATGGGGGGAGCCGACGGGAGCACCGGCCCCAATCCCCTTCTGGGCATCGGATACGCGCTGCTCTCCGCCGCCGGCTACGGGGGTATCACCCTGCTGGGCCGCTTCGCCGGCCGGGACACCCCCGGTGGCCCCTTCGAGTCCACGCTGCCCGGCGTCACCGTGGGCACGCTCTGCCTCCTGCCGATGGCCATGTGGGAGGGCTTAGTGCCCGATATGGACCGGCCGGCGTGGACCCTCGGCCTGATCCTCTATCTCGGGGCGGTGCCGACGGCGCTGGCGTACGTCCTGCTCTTCATCGGCCTCCGGGTGGTCCGGGCGACCACGGCCTCCGTGATCGCCCTGGTCGATCCGCTCACTGCGGCGGCCATCGGCGTCCTGCTCTTCGGCGAGCGGCTGAACGCGATGGCCCTCACAGGCACGGCCCTGCTGCTCTTCGCCGTGCTCTTCCTCGCGGCCCGCGAGGCGTCCGGGCAGCCACGCTCGCCAAGGACTCCTGGCCCTGACCGGGTCCGCGAAAGGCACGCCACGCATCCGTCCGTGCCAACCGAGAAATGATCACGCGGGCTGCGCGGTAACGCGTGTGGGCAGTGGGTCCCCTGTGGCCCACCGCCCATTTTCTTTTCGTCGGGTTCGTCGATGGGTATTGCGCCACGCGATTTCGCTGTGACCGCTCCTGTACAAGGTGCGTCAAGTCCTGCCTTTAGGCCAACCGCCCGATGCCATATGGCTCCTGAAGTGACGAAAGTACTAGCATGCGGCAGGTGGCCATCCCAGTGGCATGGGGATCCGATATGTAGCAGGGGGCGGGCGTGAGTACTGAGGCTCACTTACTAGATCAGAAGTCATATGTGGATGCCTATCCCATAGTGGAAGAGGTCTCCGCGCTGCTGAACCGTCCTGCAGAAGATCTCGACGCATCAGTGACCATTGCTGAACGGGCGGCGTTACTGGCGACCGTGAGCGACCTCAACACACGGTCGGCAGCTGGTGATCCGGCTGCGTTCTACGGCCAGCAACTGCTGCTCTCCCGCATCTACGCGCTCTCCACCCAGCTCCCCGATAGACCCACCGCCGAAGGCTCGACATTCGTCCATGAGGTGCTTCGCCTGCTGGAACGGGCCACCGCGGCCGCCGAGGACGCAGCGCTGGAACCGGGCGTACTCGATGCGGCGCCCACCGAGCCCTCCGCTTACCTGTCCTGGTTGAAGAAGTGCGCACGTGCACACCGCGTGTACAAGCACCCGTACTACCGGGAATTTATCCGCCATCATGCCGTTGCGGAAGATCTACGGGACTACGTGATCCAGGAGTCGGTCGTCGACGGGCGATTCGATGATCTTCTCGCCACGATGCAGGTCGGCACCAGCGGCGACGCGAAGATGGAGATCGCCGAAAACTTCTGGGACGAGATGGGAAATGGCCATCCTTCGCAGGTGCACACCCATCTCTTCAATCAGATCTTCCAGGTCTTCGATATTCCCGCCCAGGAAATGGAACGGTCACTCACGGCCAACGCCCTGCTGTCGGGAAACCTCGCGGTGCTCCTGTGCCGGTACCGGAACCTGTATCCGGAAGCCGTCGGATTCCTCGGGATGACCGAATGGCTGGCACCCGAGCGCTTCGTCAACGTCGTGCACGCCTGGGAACGGCTCGGGCTGCCCGACGCCGGTATCGCTTACCACAAGCTGCACATAGCCGTCGACGCCCGGCATGCAGCCGGCTGGTTCCACAACGTGGTCGTCCCCGCCGCAACCTCCGAGCGCATGCGGCGCGCGATCGCCCGAGGAACACTGTGGCGGCTCAACTCCTCCGCGCGCTACCTCGACGAACGCATGCCCGATCTCTCCACCTACCGACCGATCTGACAGGAAGAGCTCAGCCCATGGCAATCGGCCCTCAGGCGTTTTCGATCATCGACTTACCTCCGGCGACACCGGAGATTTTGGACAGCTACGACAACCTCCCGGTCGACCCGTTCATGGGCAACGGCACCCGCTACAAGCGGTTCTCGCAGTACAAGCTGTCGCCGGAGCCCGGAAGCGACCAGGGCTGGATCTACGAGAAGCTGCCGCAGCGCGACTACATCATCTCCGAGCGGTACAACAACGTGGCCGGTGGCATCCGCCGCCCCTACGAGCCGATCGAGGTCGACTTCACCCCGCTGATCACCATCGGCGCTGACGGGCTCGACCTGGACCGCAGTCATGACTGGCAGATCAACGTCCACCAGAACCGCAGCAGGGCCGAGAGCGAGCGCGACGCGCCGATCACCCCGGAGGGTGTGCACAGCGACGGACACGAGTACATCATGATCGCCGTGCTGCGCCGGAACAACGTCGCCGGAGCCGAGACCCGCCTGTGGCTGCCGGACGCCGACGCGCCGACCTGGACGGGCACGCTGGCAGCGGGGCAGGCCGTCCTGCTGGACGACAAGGCGATCAAGCACGAAGCCACCGACATCACCTCCGACGGCGACTCCGGCCACCGGGACATCGTGATCGTCGCCTACTCCACCTGGGACAAAGGGTGGTACGGCGAGCAGTACGAAGCGGCGGCCCTCGCCAACCGCCCGCTGAACTGACCCGCCGCGGCGGCCGGTTCATGGGCGACTTCGTGAAGTACCAGGCGCTCGGAAACGACTACCTGATCGTCGACCCCCAAGGCGGAGGTACGGCCCTGGGCAAGGAGCCCGTCCCCGAGGCAATCCGCCTGCTCTGCGACCGGCACCGCGGAGTCGGCGCCGACGGACTGCTCTTCGGACCGCTGGACGCGCCCCGGCCCGGCACCGCCGCACGGCTGCGCATCTTCAACGCGGACGGCAGCGAGTGCGGGATGAGCGGCAACGGACTGCGCATGTTCGCGCTGTACCTCGGCGAGCACTACGTGCGGGAGTGGCGTACGGGGACGCCGTTCACCCTACGCACGCCCGGCGGCGACGCGGAGGTCCGGATCACGGATGTCGCCGACGGACGGGTGCGCGTGGGCATGGGCCGGGCGCGCTTCACCACCGGCGGAGGTACGGACGACGGTGGCGCGGCAACCACCGTCGTCCCGCTGGCGGGCGCCGGACCGGGCGACGAGATCACCGTCACCGACCTGCACCTCGGCGTTCCCCACACCGTCGTCCTCAGGGAAGCGATCGACGCTGAGCAGGTGCAGCGCCTGGGCCCCGCCCTGGCCTGGCACCCCCGCCACCCTGAGGGCACCAACGTGGAGTTCGTGCGTGTCCGCGACGACCGCACGCTGGACGTCGCGCTCTGGGAGCGCGCCGCCGGCCCCGTACCCGCCTCGGGCGGCGGCGCGTGCGCCGCGGCGGCCGTGGCACGCGCTCGCGGCCTCGTCGGCCCCGATGTGACGGTTCGCATGCCCGGTGGCGAGGTCGACGTGAGCGTTGCGCGGGACGGTCGGATCAGCTCGGCCGGCACCGCGCAGGAGGTGATGACCGGAGTGCTCTCGCGGTCGCTGCTCAAGGAACTGGCCCAGCGGGACACGACGCTTGACGAGTAGTCGGGAAGGAGGGCCCATGAACGTCACACAGGTCACCGGAGCGTGCCCGCTGGACTGCGCGGACGCCTGCAGCTGGCAGGTGACGGTCCGGGACGGCGAGGCCGTCGCGCTGCGCGGCACCCCGGACCACCCTTACACCCAGGGCACCCTGTGCGTGAAGGTCAACCAGTTCCTGGAGCACACCCGCGCCCCCGACCGGCTGCTCCACCCCATGCGGCGCGTCGGCCGCAAGGGGGAGGGCCGGTTCGAGCGCATCAGCTGGGACAGCGCCCTCGAGGAGATCGCCCAGCGGCTGAAGCAGACGATCGAGCGCCACGGCGGCGAGGCGATCTGGCCGTACCAGGGCACCGGCACCCTCGGCTTCCTCCAGGGCCTCCAGGGGCGCGCCGGCAGCAGGCTGTGGAACGTCCTGGGCGCCTCGCGCCACGACATGACGATCTGCTCCATAGCCGGTCTCGCCGGCCTCCGGTACACCCTCGGCGCCAGTGCGGGGATCGACCCGGAGAGCCTGGTGCACTCCCGGCTGGTCCTGCTGTGGGGAAGTAACCCCCTCACCAGCCGACACCACCTGTGGAAGGTGATCCAACGCGCGCGCAAGAACGGCGCACACGTCGTGGTGATCGACCCGATCCGCAGCCGTTCGGCGGCCCAGGCCGACGAACACATCGCGCCCGTCCCGGGCTCGGACGCCGCGCTCGCCCTGGGCCTGATGCACGTCGTGCTCCAGGAGGGCGCCGAGGACCGGGAGTACCTGGCCGCCCACACCGTGGGGTGGGCGGCCTTCCGGCAGCGGGTGCTGGAGTTCGATCCCGTGCGCACGGCGCGGGAGACGGGCGTGACCGAGGAGGAGATCGTCCGACTCGGCCGGCGCATCGCCCGCAGCAGGCCCACCGCCGTGGGGGTGTCGCAGGGCGTCCAGCGCCACGCCGGCGGCGGCGCCGTCCTGCGGACCCTCGCCTGCCTGCCCGCCGTCACCGGGGACTGGCAGCGGCCCGGTGGCGGACTGCTCTACTCGACCGACGGCTACTTCGGGGCGAACCGCGAAGCCCTCTACCGGGACGACCTGCTGCGCCGTCCCGTGCGCACCTTGTCCATGACGCGGCTGGCGGAGGGACTGCTGGAGGTGGACGATCCGCCCGTCGAAGCACTGGTCGTCTACGGAGCCAACCCGCTGGCCAGCTCGCCCGACCAGAATCGGATCCGCCGCGGCCTCGCCCGCGAAGACCTCTTCACCGTGGTCATGGACCACTTCCAGACCGACACCGCCGACTACGCCGACATTCTGCTGCCCGCCACCATGCAAACCGAGCACCTGGACGTGCACGACGGGTACGGCCATCTGTACGTCAACTGGAACGAACCGGCGGTCGCTCCGCCAGGTGAGTGTCTGACCACCACCGAGACCTTCCGACGCCTGGCCCGGGCCATGGGGCTGACGGAACCCGCGCTCTACGCCAGCGACGAGGACCTGGCGAGCGAACTCCTCGACTCCTCGCACCCGTCCTTGGCCGGTATCACCGTCGACACGCTGCGTACCAAGGGGTGGGCCCGGCTCTCCTATCCGGAGACGTTCGTGCCCTTCGCGAACGGATTCCCCACCCCGTCGGGGAAGTTGGAGTTCGTCTCGGAGACCGCCCGGGCGGACGGCCACGACGCCGTGGCCGGACACGTTCCCGCGAGCGAGACCGACGACGCCGAACGGGCGCGGTCCCTGCCCATCGTCCTCATCTCCGTCGCGAACCACTTCTTCCTGAACACCGTCTTCGGGAACAAGCCCGAACTACGCCGCCGGGCCGGCCCGCCGTACGTCGTCCTGCACCCGACGGACGCCGCAGCAAGCGGCGTCGTAGCCGGCGACCCCATTCGGATCAGCAACGAACGGGGCGCTTTCGAAGCCCTGGCCAGGGTCGACGACGTGGTGCGCCCAGGAGTCGCCATGACGACGAAGGGCCACTGGCTCAAGTTCACCGGCGGCTCCGGCCCCAACGCCACGGTCGACGAACGGGACGCGGACATGGGCGGCGGAGCGGTCTTCCACGACAACCGCGTACGGATCACACTCCTTGCCCGGAGCGAGGACGACACCAGTGAGGACGGCGGATGAGGTTCCGACGACTGGGCCTCAGCGGGCTCCAGGTCAGTGAGATCGCCTATGGCAACTGGGTCACCCACGGTGCCCAGATCGACGACGGCCGGGCCGTGGAGTGTGTGCACGCGGCGTTGGACGCAGGCATCACCACCTTCGACACGGCCGACGTGTACGCGGGCACGGCCGCCGAGGCCGTGCTCGGCAAGGCGCTACAGGGCCGGCGCCGCGAGTCCCTGGTGATCTCGACCAAAGTGTTCTTCCCGATCGGCCCCGGACCGAACGACGCCGGCCTGTCCCGCAAGCACCTCACCGAGGCCGTCAACGGCTCGCTGACCAGGCTCGGGACCGACTACATCGACCTGTACCAGGCACACCGCTTCGACGAGCGCACTCCGCTGGAGGAAACGCTCAGAACTTTCGACGACCTCGTGCGGCAGGGCAAGGTTCTCTACATCGGCGTCTCGGAGTGGACCGCCGACCAGATCGCCCGGGCCGTGCGGCTCTCCCGCGAACTCGGCCTGGAGCGATTCGTCTCCAACCAGCCCCAGTACTCGATGCTCTGGCGCGTCATCGAACCGGAGATCGTGCCCCTGTGCGAACGGGAAGGGCTCAGCCAGATCGTCTGGTCACCCCTCGCCCAAGGCGTGCTCACCGGCAAGTACCTGCCCGGGCGTCCGCCGCCCGCGGGATCACGCGCCACGGACGAGGCGGGTGCCCGCTGGGTGCAGACCTTCCTGCGCGACGAGGTACTGGAGCGAGTGCAGCAGCTGGCGCCCATCGCCCGCGAGCTGGACCTGACCCCGGCCCAGCTCGGCGTCGCCTGGACGCTCCAGAACCCGAACGTCGCCGCTGCCATCGTGGGCGCCTCCCGACCGGAGCAGATCCGCGAGAGCGTGAAGGCGGTGGGCGTTCGCATCGATCCAGCGGTGATGCAGCGCATCGACACCGTGCTGGGCCCGGTCATCGAACGCGATCCCACCAAGGTGGACAGCGCCGAATAGAGCCCGCCCTTCCCGCCTCCATTCCGCCGAGTACTCGGAGACATCCATGACCCTCGTCCCGTTCGAACTGCTCGAGTGGCTGCACAAGCGGGGAACCACCGCCACGTTCAGCCTGGCCGACAGCGGTTGTCGGCCGATCCGCGTGCGCGAACTGGTCGACGACGAACAGGCCCTGAGCCGACTCCTCGACAGCGAGCTGAGCTACCCGCCGACGTGCGGCACGGACCACCTGCGCGCACAGATCGCCCACTGGCACGCCGGGAGCACCGACCACGCGTCGGAGGTCATCGTCACCGTCGGGGCGGCCGAGGCCAACACGATCGCCGTCGACACCCTCGTCCGCCCCGGGGACCATGTGGTGACGATGTCACCGGGCTATCGCCAGGTCTGGGGTGCGGCCCGGAACCGTGGCGCCGACGTCGACGACGTCCCCCTGGACCCGGAGCGCGGCTGGCGACCCGACATCGACGCCCTGGCCCGCGCGGTCCGCCCGAACACCCGGGCCATCGTGCTGACGACCCCCAACAACCCGGCGGGAACCGTCCTGACCGAGGAGGAAATCCGGGCGATCGTCTCCGTCGCCGACCGGGTCGGTGCCTGGATCCTCTCGGACGAGGTCCACCGCGGCACCGAATTTCACACCGACGAGCTCAGCCCCAGCCTCTGGGGCCGCTACGACCGCGTCGTGTGCGTCGGCAGCCTCTCCAAGGCGTTCGGCATGCAGGGACTGCGCCTCGGTTGGCTGATCGCGCCGCCCGCGCTCCTCACGGAGCTCCGCCAACGGCACGAGTACGCCACCCTCTCCGCAGCCGGGACATCGATGGCGCTGGCAGAACTGGCGCTCGAACCGCCCACCTGCGCCCGGCTACTCGACCGCTACCGCGGCTTCCTGCGCGAGAGCTGGACCCAGATGCAACAGTGGATCGACTCCCATGACCACCTGCTCTCGGTCGTGCCGCCCCAGGCCACCTCCCTGGCATTCGTCCGCTACCACCTTGACCTGCCCAGCACCGACGTCGCCGAGGCCCTCTACGCCCGCGGCAAGGTGCTGGTCGCCGCCGGGGCCCACTTCGGCACCGAGCACCACCTGCGGTTCACCCACGGGCAGGAACCGGCCCAGCTGGCCGCAGCACTGGAGAAGACCTCGCACGTCCTGAAGGAACTGAGCGCGTGAACCCTACGAAACTGTCCCTGATCGACGCCGAGGAACTGGCGCGCCGCCTGCCCATGCCACAAGCGATCGCCGCGGTGGACCACGCCCTGCGCGCCGGGCTGGACCCCGAAACGGACATCCCGCGCACCGTACTCGACGTCCAGGCGGGCCAGCTCCTGTTGATGCCCGGCACATCGTCCTCGTACATCGGGGTGAAGATCGCCGCGGTCGTGCCCGACAACCCCGCCCGCGGCCTGCCGCGCATCGTTGCCTCCTACCTCCTCATGGATGCGGCCACGCTCTGCCCGATAGCCCTGATCGACGGCTCCGCCCTCACCCTGCTGCGGACGCCCGCGGTCTCCGCCGTGGCCGTGGACCACCTGGCGGCCGCAGACGCCGAACGGCTCATCGTCTTCGGAGCCGGACCGCAGGCGTGGGGCCATGTGGAGGCGATCAGGGCCGTTCGCCCCATCACGTCGGTCGGAGTCGTCGCGCGCCGTCCGGAGCAGGCGGCCGAACTGGTCGAGCGCTGCCGGTCGACGGGGCTGCCCGCGGAGGCCGTCCCCCCGCAGGCCGTGGCGACCGCCGACGTGGTCGCCTGCTGTACGACGGCAAGGACGCCGCTGTTCCCCTCCGCGGCGGTCGCCGACCACGCGGTCGTCGTGGCGATGGGAGCGCACGAACCGACGGCCCGCGAGGTGGACGACGCCCTCGTCGCCCGCGCCACCGTCGTCGTCGAGGCGCGCAGCGCTGCGCTGCGGGAGGCGGGCGACCTGCTGATCCCCCTGCGCTCGGGCACCATCGACACCGGGGTAATCGCGGGCAACCTGTCCGAACTCGTGCGCGGAGCCGTCGACATCGCGCCCGGGCGGCCGAAGCTGTTCAAGGGCACGGGCATGGCGTGGCAGGACCTGGTGGTGGCCGCTGCCGCCGTCGAGAAGTTCCCGTGAGCGCGCGGAGATGACCGGAACCTGACGGCGTCCCCGACCATCGGGTCGGCCTGAACCCTGCCGACATCTCTGCTGACAAGGACCTTCTGTGGCTGATGCACTCTCCCTCGTCGACGACTGGGGCCCCGAGAAGATCGTCGTCGTCTCCCACCGGCGCACCGGCATGAAGGGTGTCCTGGTCATCGACAACACCGCCCGGGGTATGGGCAAGGGCGGTACCCGGATGAGCCCCACCGTGACCGTCAGCGACGTGGCCCGCCTGGCCCGCGTCATGACGTGGAAGTGGGCCGGCGTCGACCTCTTCTACGGCGGTGCCAAAGCCGGCATCGTCGCCGACCCCGCCTCCCGAGACAAGGAGGCGATCCTGCGCGCGTTCGCCCGTGCGCTGTCCAACGAGGTCCCCCGCGAGTACGTGATGGGCCTGGACATGGGGCTGACCGAGAGCGACGCCGCCATCATCCAGGACGAACTCGGTGACCGCGGCGCCGCCGTCGGCACCCCCGAACATCTCGGCGGCGTGGCCTATGACGAACTCGGCGTCACCGGCTACGGCGTCGCCGAGGCAGCCGACGCCGCGACCCGGTACCTGGGACTGCCCCTGGCCGGTTCCCGCGTCGCCATCCAAGGCTTCGGCGCCGTCGGCAGCGCGGCCGCCCGGCGTTTCGCGGAACTCGGCGCCACCGTCGTAGCAGTCTCCACAGCCCACGGCGCCCTGCACGACCCGACCGGCCTCGCCGTCGCGGACCTCCTGGCGGCCCGCGACGAGCACGGTGACCACTTCGTCGCCCGCCACCACCACGGCACCCCCCTGCCCTCCGGCAGCGAACTCACCGTGGACTGTGACATCCTCGTGCCCGCGGCCCTGGAGGACGTCATCCGTCGCACCACCGCGGAGCGCGTCAAGGCCCGGCTCGTCGTCGAAGGCGCGAATCTGCCCACGTCCCCCGAGGCCCGAAGCCTTCTCGCCGAGCGCGGCATCACCGTGGTCCCCGACTTCATCGCCAACGCCGGAGGTATCATCGCCGCCGCCTTCGCCATGGACGCCCGCTACTCCGGCTTCCGTCCCGACACTGCCACCATCTTCGAAACGATCTCGACCAGGCTGCGCGCCAACACGGTCACCGTCCTCGACGAAGCCCGGCGGCGGGAGACCACCCCGCACACCGCGGGCCTCAGCCTCGCCGAAGAACGCGTCCGCACCGCGATGCGGAGCAAGGGACGGATTCCTCTCGCCTGAGCACCGCTGTCCGCCGATGCCGCCGGGTCTGGCCGCGGGGACCCCGCGGAATCCGTTGCGCCGTCCCTCCGCCCCGCAAGCCGGCGAATTCCAGGGGTCGTCGCAACACGTGATCACTGATGTGTGGTGGCGACTAGTTTGGACAGGCGCTCGGGGCGATGGTGAATGCCTGGTGGGCGGCCATTTCTGGGCCCTGGTCCCAGGTCAGGGAACGCCGTAGGTGTGCCGGAAGAGTGTTGACCGTCTCGATCAGGGCGTCGCGGGTGTTCGGCGCGGTGTGGTCGGTGGGGAGGTGGACCGGCATCACGTAGCGCGTGGTGCGTTCCACGAGTGTGCCGATCGCCGACTTGCTCTCCGTGCCGACGATGAGGTCGCCCTCCCGATGACCGGGGACGGCCCGGTCATCGGCCTCGGCCGGGCGGTCGCTGATCATCACCATGTTCTTGATCGCACGGGGCTGGCGCTTGGCGGACTGGCGGTGAGGGCGCCGGCGGGCTCGTCCGGTCCGCAGGGCCTTGGTGAGTTCGCGGCGGAGTTCTCCGCGTCCCTGGACGTAAAGGGCCTGGTAGATCGTTTCGTGGGTCACGTGCATCTCCGGCCGGTCGGGGAAGCGTGTCCGCAGAGCCTGGCAGATCTGCTCAGGGCTCCACCGCATCACGAGGTGGTCCTGGACGAAGTCCCGCAGCTCCGGGTTCTGGCCGATCTTCCCGGGTTTGGGCCGGGGCCGGCGCGCATCCGCACGGGACTGGGCCGCGTAGGGCCGGTAGACCCATCGAGAGCTGCCCTTGCGCACGAGCATGCCGTTGCGGCGGATCTCCCGGCTGACCGTCGAAGGGCTGCGGCCCAGCTCGGCCGCGACGGCCCGGACGGTGGCCTTCTCCCGCAGCCGGTCAGCTATGTGGAAGCGCTCATCCTCGCGCAGGTATCGCGACGAGGTGGACCGTGGCGTCCGCGGAGCATGCGCGGGCGCCACGGTCCGGTTGGGACCCGTCCTGCCGTTCCGCCATTCACGGCCGGTCCTCAGGTTGATCCCGATGACCCGGCAGGCTTCCTTGTTCGAGTACCCCAACTGCATGAGGCGGAAGTATTCCTCCCGCTCCCGGCGCAGCTTCTTACGCCCCCGGTTGACCGTTCGGTCCCGGATCTCGAAGTCCATCGCATCCCCTGAGCTGGGGTGTTGCGACAACCACTAGAACTCAAGTATCCGGGAGTGGGGGCCTTGTCGTGCGGGACGGTGGCCTACCTGCGGACGGGGGAGCCGGGGTCGATGTCGTGCCGTGGAGGCGGGCATGCGGGAGACCGGGGTGGATCAGACGAAGGTCATGCTGATCTGCTCGCCCTGAACGGTCCAGTTCATGCTGGCGTTGGAGCTGTTGCAGCCTTCGACGTTGACGATGCGGGTGCGGGGGTAGTCGCTGCGCAGGCACATACCGGGGTAGGCGGACTGGGAGATCAGTCCGCCGCCGATGTTCCAGAGCATGCTGCCGTTGGAGGCGTTGCAGCCTTCGACGTTGACGATGCGGGTGCGCGGGTAGTCGCTGCGCAGGCACATGCCCGGGTGGGCGGACTGGGATATCAGCGTGCCGTTGACGGTCCAGCGCTGGCGCGAGTCCGAGGGGTTGCAGCCTTCGACATTGATGATCCGGGTGCGCGGATAGTCGCTGCTGAGACACATGACACCGGCGGTCGGTCCCGCGGCGGCGCGAGTGCCGTCGGCCGCGACGGCGGAGGACGGGAGGACAAGGGAGGTCAGGGCGAGGAGGGCGGGTAACAGAAGTCTGAGCGCGGTTCTGGTCATGGGAGAACCCTTCGCGGTCGGCGGACACCGGCCGGGAGATGGCTGCCCTCCCGACTGGGCGTCCGGATGATGTTGGCCCTGGAACAGTCCCCGCATCGGCGATGCCTTATGCGTCGCACGCGTCACGGGGATCTCGCGCGGTGACGGTGATCTCTGTGACGGCGGACCGGCGGACGGGGCCCGCGGTGGCGCGGCTCCCATCCCCTCCCGCTGCCGTGCGCCCGGCGCTCAGACGCTCGACACCATGGCCGGTTCCGGCTCGCTGTCGGCGGCGGGGTGCCGCCGCGCCGGCCGCCACCCACCAGCTGCCGTCGCCGTCGACCGTTCTCCCGTACGGCGTCGCGGACGATCCGGGGCAGCGCGGCTACGGCGACCCTGTCCCCCCCCCGGCCGCCGCGTCCGCCCCGCCCTCCCGCCGTACGGGCCGCCGTCGTGCGCCGCGGCCCGTACGACAGTACGAAGCGGCCTGGGGCAGGACCCCGCTGTCCGCCGTCTTCTTGTACTCCACGACCACCGGAGCGCCATTCTCGTCCAAGCCCAGGGTGTCGATCCGCCCCCGGTGCCACGGCCCCGTCGGGTACTCCGACGCCAGGAAACGGATGCCGAGCATCATCTCCATGTTGCCCCCGACCCGGCGATGCAGCTCCGCCTCCAGCGCCACCGTCTAACCCCGAAGCTCGATATCCCGGCCGCCGGCATCCTGCCTGAACGTCATCAAGTCGGCCATCGGCACCCCCCTTCCACGATCAGTACAAGGCAAGCAATCGAAACCGGTGAAGAGGTATTCCGGGTCGGGGAGGAACTGCCTCCTGGGATGGTGCGCCACACTCGCCCAGCATGAGGCACGGTGACGAGAGCCCTGATGGTGCGGCAGCGACAAGTTCGGAGGCCGCCTCTCAGCAACGCGGCCCCTGTCGGAGACGGTTGGAACACCTATGGTCGCGTTTCCGCAGAGAGTGGGACCGGCCGCTGAAGGCACTGTGGAAGACGTACAACCCGCGCTGTAGCTCTTCTTGGCACCTCCGGTGGCCAGCCGGTGGCCGGATGCCTTGGGACGACGTAACACGAGGCCGCACAGGCAAACAAGCTGTATGTGCTCTGATCAGGCAGAACAGCACCAGCCAGCACGACGAAGCAGCACGCGACATGATCGCTCACGGTCTCGCAATGCGTAGGTCCGGCCACGTGATGAGGTGCTTGATGTGGCCACCACAAAGTTGGGACTGCGTCACGGGTCAGGCGCCATACGGACTGAAACAGCGCCTGACCACGTGCTTCGCGGGCTCGGCGCGCCCGGTGATCGCCTACTACCGTCCGTCGAGTAGCCCGCCAGGCCCGTCAGTACGCGTAGAAGCCCGCGCCCGTCTTGCGGCCCAGCCGCCCCGCGTCCACCATCCGCTGGAGCAGCGGGGGAGCGGCGTACAGCGCTTCCTTGTACTCGGCGTACATCGAGTCCGCGACCGACGCCACCGTGTCCAGGCCGATCAGGTCGGCGAGCTTGAGCGGGCCCATCGGGTGGGCGCAGCCCAGTTCCATGCCGTTGTCGATGTCCTCACGGCTGGCGATCCCCGACTCGAACATCCGGACGGCGGAGAGCAGGTACGGGATCAGCAGGGCGTTCACCACGAAGCCCGAGCGGTCCTGGGCGCGGATCGCGTGCTTGCCCAGCACCTTCCCGACCACGGCCTCGGCGCGGCGCAGCGTCTCGTCGGACGTCGTCAGGGCGGGGATCAGCTCGACCAGCTTCTGCACCGGGGCCGGGTTGAAGAAGTGGATACCGATGACCTGGTCGGGGCGCGAGGTCGCGACGGCCAGCCTGACCAGCGGGATGGAGGAGGTGTTGGAGGCCAGGATCGCGTCGGGCCGGGTCACGACCTGGTCGAGCACCTGGAAGATCTCCGTCTTGACCTTTTCGTTCTCCACGACGGCCTCGATGACGAGGTCGCGGTCGGCGAACTCCCCGAGGTCGGTGGTGAAGCTGAGCCGGCCGAGGGTCGCGTCCCGCTCCGCCGGGGTGATCTTGCCGCGTTCCGCGGCCTTGGCGAGCGAACTGTGCAGGCGGGTCCTGCCGATCTCCAGGGCCTCGCCGGTCGTCTCGGCGACCCTCACCTCCAGGCCGCTGCGGGCGGCGACCTCGGCGATGCCTGCGCCCATCTGGCCGCAGCCCACCACTCCCACGCGGGCGATATCGGTCAGGGTGTCGGTCACATCGTGCCTTTCGCTGGTCCGCGGTGATCCGCGCAGGTCGGTGCGGGATCGGTGGCGGATGGGTCCCGGGTCGGTGGTTCCGGCAGGTCGCCCGGGTGATCCCGGCGGCCCGCCCCGGACCGAGACGTTACTCCGCGCGGGTGTGTGGACGCCGTGCCGGGGCGGGCATGCTCAGCCCGTACGGCGGCCCGCTCCCCACCACGGCGGGCACCTCACCCCCCACGGCAAGGGACGGAAGCCAGATGCGGCACACCCCACGCGACATCCCACGCGACACTCCACCACTCACCTCCCACCTCGGCACCTTCGGCAGACGGGGATTCATGGCGGCCACGGCGGCGCTGATGACCACGATGCTCACCTCCTCGGACGCGCTCGCGGGCGGGCCTGTGGGTCCCGACGGGCGGTACCGTTACGCGCGCCGGGACCTGCGCGGGGTGTGGGTCGCCACCGTCACGAACCGCGACTGGCCCTCCAAACCGGGGCTCACCGCCGCCCAGCAGCGCGCCGAACTGATCGCGCATCTGGACACGGCCGTCACCCGCAAGTTGAACGCCGTCGTCTTCCAGGTCAGGCCCACGGCCGACGCCCTGTGGCCCTCGCCGTACGAGCCCTGGTCGCAGTACCTCACCGGGACCCAGGGCAAGGACCCGGGCTGGGATCCGCTGGGCACGGCGGTGCGCGAGGCGCACGCGCGCGGTCTGGAGCTGCACGCCTGGTTCAACCCGTACCGCGTCGCCATGCACACCGACCCGTCGAAGCTCTCCGCGAAGCACCCGGCCCGGGTGCACCCCGACTGGGTGCTGCCGTACGGCGGGAAGCTGTACTACAACCCGGGCCTCCCGGAGGTCAGGGCCTTCGTGCAGGACGCCATGCTGGACGCCGTGCGGCGCTACGACATCGACGCCGTGCACTGGGACGACTACTTCTACCCCTATCCCGTCGCGGGCCAGGTGTTCGAGGACGACGAGGCGTACGCGCGGTACGGCGCCGGCTTCAAGGACAAGGCGGCGTGGCGGCGGGACAACACGGACCGGCTGGTGCGCGAGACCGGCGCGAAGATCAAGAAGCTCAAGAAGGGCGTACGGTTCGGCATCAGCCCGTTCGGCGTGTGGCGCAACGCGGCCACCGATCCGCTGGGCTCCGACACCCGGGCGGGTGTGCAGACGTACGACGACCTGCACGCGGACACCCGGAAGTGGGTGAAGGAGGGCTGGATCGACTACATCGCCCCCCAGCTGTACTGGAACATCGGCTTCGCCGCCGCCGACTACGCGAAGCTGGTGCGCTGGTGGGACGGTGTCGTACGGGGCACAGGCGTCGGCCTCTACATCGGCGAGGCGCTCTACAAGGCCGGCGACCCGGCGCAGCCCGCCCCCTGGCAGGACCCGGCGGAGCTGTCCCGCCACCTCACGCTGGCGAAGGACTTCCCGGGGGTGGGCGGCCACTGCTTCTTCGCGGCGAAGGAGGTCCGCTCCGACCCGATCGGCGCGATGACCCGGCTCGTGACGGACCACTACGGCAAGCGGTCGAGGCTGTTGGGGTGAGGGGGCGGGCGGCGTGAGGGGGCGGGTGGTCAACCGCGGGCGTCCGCGCGTTGGGTGACGGCGATGCAGACCA
This sequence comes from Streptomyces sp. NBC_01317, assembly GCF_035961655.1. NCBI lineage: Bacteria > Bacillati > Actinomycetota > Actinomycetes > Kitasatosporales > Streptomycetaceae > Streptomyces > Streptomyces sp. NBC_01317. Next base: position 6,755,643 of record NZ_CP108393.1, read on the forward strand.
GGACCGCGAGTGCTGCCGCGACGGCCGCCGGGGGGAGGTGTTCGCCGAGGAGGAGCACGGCCCAGACCAGGGTGAGGAGGGGTTGGGCGAGCTGGAGTTGGCTGGCCCGGGCTATGCCGATCGACGCCATGCCCCGGTACCAGACGTACAGGCCGAAGAAGGTCGAGACCGAGGCCACCCAGACGACCCCGATCACGCCGTGGGGCGAGAGGTGCACCGGCTCGAAGGACAGGGCGGTCGCCGCGCCCGCCACCGAGAGCGGCAGGCAGCCGATCAGCGCCCAGCCGATCACCTGCCAGCCGGGCATCTCCCGGGCCAGCCGCCCGCCTTCGGTGTAGCCGGCCGCGCACACCAGCAGCGCGCCGAAGAGGTACAGGTCGCCGGAGGAGAGGGTGCCGCCGCTCTGCTGGACCGCGAAGGTGAGGACCACGGCCGCGCCCGCGACGGCGGCCCACCAGAACGCGCGGGACGGGCGGCGTCCTGTCCGCAGGGTCGCGAAGGCCGCCGTGGTCAGCGGCAGCAGTCCGACCACCACGGCCGCGTGCGCGCTGGTGGAGGTCTCCAGGGCCAGGGTCGTCAGCAGCGGGAAGCCGGCCACGACCCCGCCCGCGACCACCGCGAGACCGGCCCAGTGCCGTCGCGCGGGCACCGGGACACGCAGGGCGAGCAGGAAACCGCCCGCGAGGAGCGCGGCGAGGGTGCTGCGGACGGCGACCAGGGACCAGGGGCCGAAGCTCTCCAGGCCCCACGCCGTGGAGGGGAAGGTGAGGGAGAAGGCGAGGACGCCCAGCACAGCGAGGAGGGTGCCGGAGCGGGTGGAGGGGGTGGGGAGGGGCGTGCCGCCCACCGCTATCGATGTGCCTGTAGTAGCGCTATCCTGTGCCGTCATGCAAGAGCGTAGCAGTGTGCGGGAACTGGCCGATCTCCTGCGTGACGAGCTGAACCGCTACCCGCCGGGTGGAAAGCTGCCGTCGAGCCGCGCCTTGGTCGAGCGTCATCACGTCTCCCCGGTGACCATCTCGCGCGCCCTCGCCCGGCTCGCGGCGGAAGGGCTTGTCGTCACCCGGCCGGGCGCCGGCGCCTTCCGGGCCGCCGCACGGCCGACCGCCCCGCCCGCCGGTGACACCTCATGGCAGGAGGTCACGCTGAGCGCCGACGACCGGGCCGAACTGGTCCCCCGGGCGGTCGACGCCTCGGCCGTCCTGGTCACCCTCGCCGCGCCGCCGCCCGGTGTCGTGGAGTTCAACGGCGGCTATCTGCACCCCTCCCTCCAGCCCGAACAGGCCATGGGCGCCGCCCTGGCACGGGCGGGCCGCCGCCCCGGCGCCTGGGGACGGCCGCCCGTCGAGGGCCTTCCGGAACTGCGCGAGTGGTTCGCCCGCTCGGTCGGGGACCGTTGTACGGCCGCCGAAGTGCTGGTCACGGCGGGCGGCCAGAGCGCCCTCACGACCGCGGTACGGGCTCTCGCGCCGCCCGGCGCCCCCGTCCTGGTCGAATCGCCCACCTACCCCGGCATGCTCGCCATCGCCCGCGCCGCCGGACTGCGGCCGGTGCCCGTGCCGGTGGACTCCGACGGCGTAAGGACCGAGCTGCTCGCCGAGGCCTTCCGGGCCACCGGGGCCCGGGTGTTCATCTGCCAGCCGCTTTTCCAGAACCCCACCGGGGCCGTGCTAACGCCGGAGCGCCGGCCCCAGGTGCTCAGGATCGCCCAGGAGGCCGGCGCGTTCGTCGTGGAGGACGACTTCGCGCGGCGGCTGGTCCACGAGGACGCGGGCCCGCTGCCCGCGCCGCTCGCCGCCGACGACCCGGACGGCGTGGTCGTCCACGTCAGTTCCCTGACCAAGGCGGCCTCGGCGAGCCTGCGGGTCGGCATGCTGGCGGCCCGGGGCCCCGTCCTGGAACGGCTGCGCGCCATCCACGTCGTCGACACCTTCTTCGTACCGCGCCCCCTCCAGGAAGCCGCCCTGGAACTCGTCGGATCCGCCGCCTGGAGCCGGCACCTGAGGGCCCTCGCGGGGGCGTTGAAGACCCGCAGGGACACCATGGCCGCCGCCCTGCGCCGGGAGCTGCCCGAGCTGGCCGTACCGCACCTGCCCGCGGGCGGGCACCACCTCTGGGTCCGGCTCCCCGACGGGACCGACGAGCCGGCCGTCGTCTCCGCCGCCCTGCGCGCCGGGGTGGCCGTCACCCCGGGCCGCCCGTACTTCAGCGCCGAGGCACCGGCCGCGCGGCTGCGGCTGAGCTTCGCCGCGGTGGCGGGTCCCGCGGAGATCCACGAAGGGGTACGGAGGCTCCGTACCGCCTGTGACGAGGCACTCGGGGCTGTCCGGGCCTGACGGTGGGAGGGCGGCGGGAGGGCGGCGGGGCGCCGGCCGGAGGGGGAGCGGACCGCATATGTCATCCCCATATCCCGAAGCGTTTCTCCACCCGCCTTCGACTGACTCTTGACCAGGTCGCCGTTCGGATCCACGATCACGGCCATGAGTGTTCGGGTCACCTTGGTCGCCGCCGCGCGCAGCTCGGACCTGTTCGACGAGCGCTTCGACGAGGACCGCCCTCTGGACCGGATCGGCTGGCACGAGATCCAGCTCGTGGCGCACAGCCTGGTGCCGCTGGCCGCCGCCGATCTCCGCTACTGCTCACCCACCCCGCGCAGCCGTGCCACCGGCGACGCGCTGGGCTACGCGCCGATGGCGCAGCCCGCTCTGCGGGACTGCGACATGGGCCGCTGGCGCGGGCTCACCTTCGCCGAGGCGGCGGCCCGCGAACCGGCCGCCGTCGACGCCTGGCTGGCCGACCCCCGGGCCGCCCCGCACGGCGGCGAACCGCTGCTGGCCTTCATCTCCCGGGTGGGCGGATGGCTGGACACCCGGCCCGCGCAGGACATCACGGCGATCGTGGCGGTGGCGGAACCGGCGGTCGTACGGGCGGCGGTCGTCTACGCGCTGAACGCACCGCCCCGTACGTACTGGTACCTGGACGTCCGCCCGCTCTCCACCGTCACCCTCACCGGCGCCCCCGGCCGCTGGAACCTCCGCCTGGACGCGGGCCCGTGACCTGACACGGTCCGGTGACGTACGGGCGGCCGCCGCCCCGCGCCCCGGCTCCTCCGGTCAGGCCGCGCCCAGCGTCTCCAGGATCTGCTCCCCGTACTTCGCCAGCTTGTTCTCACCCACCCCGTTGACCGTGCCCAGCTCCGCCAGCGTCGACGGGGACAGCACCGCGATCTCCCGCAGCGTCGCGTCGTGGAAGATCACATACGCGGGCACGCCCTGCTCCTTCGCCGAGGCGGCGCGCCAGGCACGCAGCGACTCGAACACCGGCACCGCCTCGGCCGGCAGGTCCACCGGAGCCGCGCGGTTCCTGGCCGTCTTCTCCGCCCGAGCCGGGCGCGGCGCGCTCTCGGGCTCCCGCCGCAGGACGACGGGCCGCCGCCCACCCAGCACCTCCGCGCTGTCGTCCGTGAGCGTCAGCGTCCCGTACTCGCCCTCGACCGCGACGAGGCCCTGCGCCAGCATCTGCCGGGCCACACCGCGCCATTCCGCCTCGCGCAGCTCGGTGCCGATGCCGAAGACGCTCAGCGCGTCATGGTCGAACTGGATGACCTTCGCCGTCTTCTTGCCCAGCAGGATGTCGGTGATCTGCCCGGCGCCGAACTTCTGGTTGCGCTCCCGCTTGAGCCGTACCACCGTCGAGAGGAACTTCTGCACGGGCACCGTGCCGTCCCAGGACTCCGCCGGGGTCAGGCACGTGTCGCAGTTCCCGCACGCGGTGCTCTTCTGGCCGAAGTACGCCAGCAGGCGCACCCGGCGGCACTCGACCGTCTCGCACAGCGCGAGCATCGCGTCGACGTGCTCGCCCAGCCGCCGCCGGTGCGCGTCGTCGCCCTCCGAGGTCTCGATCATCTTCCGCTGCTGGACGACGTCCTGGAGCCCGTACGCCAGCCACGCCGTGGACGGCAGCCCGTCACGCCCGGCGCGGCCGGTCTCCTGGTAGTACCCCTCGACCGACTTGGGCAGGTCGAGGTGGGCCACGAACCGTACGTCCGGCTTGTCGATGCCCATGCCGAACGCGATCGTCGCCACCATCACCAGCCCGTCCTCCCGCAGGAAGCGCGACTGGTTCGCGGCGCGCGTCCTGGAGTCCAGGCCCGCGTGGTACGGCAGCGCGTTGACGCCGTTCTTCACCAGGAACTCGGCGGTCTTCTCGACCGACGCGCGCGACAGGCAGTAGACGATCCCCGCGTCCCCGGGGTGCTCGGCGCGCAGCAGCTGCAACAGCTGCTTCTTCGGGTCGTTCTTCGGCGCGATGCGGTACTGGATGTTGGGCCGGTCGAAGCTCGCGACGAAGTGCCGCGCGTCCTGGAGCTTGAGCCGGGACGCGATCTCCGAGTGCGTGGCCTCCGTGGCGGTCGCGGTGAGCGCGATGCGCGGCACGTCCGGCCAGCGCTCGTGCAGCGCGGACAGCGCGAGGTAGTCGGGGCGGAAGTCGTGGCCCCACTGGGCCACGCAGTGCGCCTCGTCGATCGCGAACAGCGAGATCGTGCCGCGCTCCAGCAGCCGTACCGTCGCCTCCACGCGCAGGCGCTCCGGCGCCAGATAGAGGAGGTCCAGCTCTCCGGCCAGGAACTCCGCCTCCACCAGGCGCCGTTCGTCCATGTCCTGCGTCGAGTTCAGGAACCCGGCCCGCACCCCGAGCGCCCGCAGCGCGTCGACCTGGTCCTGCATGAGCGCGATGAGCGGCGACACCACGACACCGACCCCTTTGCGGACCAGCGCGGGAATCTGGTAGCAGAGCGACTTGCCCCCGCCGGTCGGCATCAGCACGAGCGCGTCACCGCCGTCGACCACATGGTCGATGATCTCCTGCTGGCTCCCGCGGAAGGAGTCGTAGCCGAAGACGCGGTGCAGCACCCGCAGGGCGTCGCTCGTCCCCGCGTCGCTGATCTCAGGGCCGCCGACCTCAAGGAGGGGGCCGATGTCGGAACCGGTGCCGGGAGTGCTCATTCGCCGAGTCTACGAGGATTGCCGGCCGCGCTTCCCGGCCTGTGGACAACTCCGGCCCGCACCTGTGGACAACTGCCGGGATTGAGCGATCGGGGGCAGTCGATCAGCCCCGCCGCCCCTTCGCCTCCCCCTCTCGCTCCACCGGGAGCCACAGCTCGGCGTCCGCCTCCGTCCCGTCCGGGGACAGGCGGGTGCGCAGGATCTCCGGCCCGGGTCGGGTGCGGTACGGGTTCGAGGGGAACCACTCCGCGTACACGTCCCGCCACAGACGCTGGATCGCCTCCGGCACCGGCCCCGAGGCCGTGAACACCGCCCAGGTGCCGGCCGGGACGGCGAGGGCGGTGGTGCCCTCGGGCGCCGCCGCGGAGGTGATCACCCCGTGGTAGTAGTCGAGTTCGGTGCCCTCGGCGCGGCTGGGATCGAGGTCGTCGCAGACCGCGACGGTGCCCTGGGGTTCCTGGTCCGACAGTTTCTCCAGGCTCTCCCGCACGCCTGGGTCGATCCCGCGGACAAAATCGATGATGGCCTGGTTCGGTCCCACGTGCACCAGGGGGACCCGGGCCTTGAGGCCGACAACGGTGAAGTCCGGCCTGTCCACGACGCGATAGCGCATGCTGCTGCTTCCTTCGACGGTGAGGCGGAAGGTCAACCGGGGCTGGGAGACGAGCGCGGCACCGGTACGGCGCGCCTCGCCCGGACCGACGCCGTGCACGGCACGGAACGCCCGCGCGAACGCCTCGCCGGAGCCGTAGCCGTACCGCACCGCGATCTCCAGCAGCGAGTCACGCCCGCCGAGCACCTCGGCGCCCGCGACGGTGAGCCGCCGGCGCCGTACGTACTCCGACAGCGGCATGCCCGCGAGCGCGGAGAACATCCGGCGCAGGTGGTACTCCGAGGTGGCCGCGGTGCGCGCCAGCGCGGCGGCGTCGACGGCCCCGCCGAGGTCGCCCTCGATCTGCTCCATGGCCCGGTTCAGCCGCTCCAGCATGCCCGGCCCCCCTTCCTCTTGACGCCCACCACGCTAGGAGGCGCGCCCCCCGCCGTACCCGACATCCTGTGCCCGTTCCTGTCGGGTACGGGGTCGGCTGCCGCCGTCCGGCCCGCCCCTCTCCGGTGGCACCTCGACGGGACGGAGCACCGTCAAGGAGTCCTCCTGGCGGGCCACCATCGCGAAGGGGAACCTGTCGATCTCCAGGCAGAGACCGACGTCGTCCGGGTGGTAGCCGCTCCGCAGCCCACCGGCGAGGTCCGCCGCGGCGCGCGACGTCCTCGCACGGTGGAGGTACGGGGCCGCGTCGACGCCGACCCCATCCACGCACCGGCCGATGTATTCGGCGCAGGCCAGGTCCTCGTCGGCCCGGCCTCCCTCGCCGGTGACCACGAACGTCACAGGACCGGGATCCTCCCCGCGCAGGAACCGCGCGGTCGGGCCCGCCACCACGAAGCTCGCGCACAGGACCAGGGGCGCGCCGGCGACAGCCAACGCGCCCACGGTCCCCGCCGTCGTCTTCTGCACCAGCGTGCGTCCGGTGAAGTCGCGTGACCGCAGCAGGCCGGGTGAGTTCACCGCGTCGAAGCCGGCCGCCGGCGCTCCGTCCTTCAGCGCCAGCCAACCGGAGTGGCTCTCCTTCAAGGAGAGTGCCTCGCTCTCCGTCGAGGCCAGGACGATCCTCTCGACGCCACGCGCGAAGGCCCAGGCGGCCACGGTGAAGGCGCGCATGACGTCGATGACGACCGCGACGCGGGGAACACCGCTCAACTCCGGGATACCGACGAAGTGATGATCCATCGCGCCATTGTGACGCCCTTCGCGAGGGTGACGCCCTTCGCGGAGACGTCCGCCGGACATCCCGCCAGGGGCGGAAGATCGGCCGCTTCTCCCGCGGAGGGAGTTCAGCGGGGTGCCTTGAACATTTCGAGCAGCTTCAGCGGTGTGTCGCCGGTGTTCTCGGTGTCATGGCCCATGGCGAACGGGACTCGTTGCATAAAGCTGCGGGGGAACGTATAGTCATGCCATTGCCGAGGAGGGCTCTTCGATGGTGGCACAGACGGTACGCGTAGCGGTGGCCGGGGCGAGTGGGTACGCGGGTGGGGAGTTGCTGCGGCTGCTCCTCGGGCATCCCGGGGTCCGTATCGGCGCGCTGACCGGGAACTCCAACGCCGGGCAGACGCTCGGGGCGTTGCAACCGCACCTGCTGCCGCTGGCCGGCCGTGTGCTGGAGGCGACCTCCGCCGAGGTGCTCGCCGGGCACGACGTCGTGTTTCTCGCGCTGCCCCACGGGCAGTCCGCCGCCGTCGCCGAGCAGCTCGGCGACGAGGTCCTCGTCATCGACGTGGGCGCCGACTTCCGGCTCAAGAACGCCGCCGACTGGGAGAAGTTCTACGGCTCCCCCCACGCCGGCACCTGGCCCTACGGGCTCCCCGAACTGCCGGGCGCCCGCGCCGCGCTGGAGGGGTCCAAGCGTGTCGCGGTGCCCGGCTGCTATCCCACGGCCGTCTCCCTCGCGCTCTTCCCCGCGTACGGGGCCGGGCTCGCCGAGCCCGAGGCCGTGATCGTCGCCGCGTCCGGCACCTCCGGCGCCGGCAAGGCCGCCAAGCCGCACCTGCTCGGCTCCGAGGTCATGGGCTCCATGTCGCCGTACGGCGTCGGCGGCGGGCACCGGCACACCCCGGAGATCGTCCAGAACCTCAGCGCCGCCGCCGGCGAGCCCGTGACGGTCTCCTTCACCCCCACCCTCGCCCCCATGCCCCGCGGCATCCTCGCCACCTGCTCCGCCAGGGCCAGGCCCGGCACCACGGCCGAAGAGGTACGGGACGCGTACGAGAAGGCCTTCGCGGACGAGCCGTTCGTCCACCTGCTCCCGGAGGGGCGCTGGCCCGCCACCGCGTCCGTCCACGGTTCCAACGCCGTACAGATCCAGGTCACGTACGACGAACACGCGCACCGCATCATCGCGATCAGCGCCATCGACAACCTCACCAAGGGCACGGCCGGCGGCGCCCTCCAGAGCATGAACATCGCCCTCGGCCTCCCCGAGGACACCGGACTCTCCACGATCGGAGTGGCACCTTGAGCGTCACCGCAGCGCAGGGATTCACGGCGGCGGGCATCGCCGCCGGGATCAAGGAGAACGGCAACCCGGACCTGGCCCTCGTGGTCAACCACGGCCCCCGCCGCGCCGCCGCCGGTGTCTTCACCTCCAACCGCGTCAAGGCCGCGCCCGTCCTCTGGTCCGAACAGGTCGTCAAGGGCGGCGAGATCTCCGCCGTCGTCCTCAACTCCGGCGGCGCCAACGCCTGTACGGGTCTTCAGGGCTTCCAGGACACCCACGCCACCGCCGAGAAGGCTGCCGAGGTGCTGAGCGCGGCGGGCGGTACCGAGCACGGCGCCGGAGAGATCGCCGTCGCCTCCACCGGGCTCATCGGGCTGCTCCTGCCGATGGACAAGCTCCTGCCCGGCATCGAGAAGGCCGCCGCCGAACTCTCCCCGCACGGCGGCGAGAAGGCCGCCATCGCCATCAAGACCACCGACACCGTGCACAAGACCGCCGTCGCGGGCGGCGACGGCTGGACCGTCGGCGGCATGGCCAAGGGCGCGGGCATGCTCGCCCCCGGCCTCGCCACCATGCTCGTCGTCCTCACCACCGACGCCGACGTCGAGACCCCCGCCCTGGACACCGCGCTGCGCGCCGCGACCCGTACCACCTTCGACCGGGTCGACTCCGACGGCTGCATGTCCACCAACGACACCGTTCTCCTGCTGGCCTCCGGCGCCTCCGGGGTGACGCCCGCGTACGACGAGTTCGCCGAGGCGGTCCGTACGGTCTGCGCCGACCTCGCCCGGCAGCTCATCGGTGACGCCGAGGGCGCGTCCAAGGACATCAGGATCGAGGTCGTCAACGCCGCGAGCGAGGACGACGCCGTCGAGGTGGGCCGCTCCATCGCCCGCAACAACCTCCTCAAGTGCGCCCTCCACGGCGAGGACCCCAACTGGGGGCGGGTGCTGTCCGCCATCGGCACGACCGGCGCGGTCTTCGAGCCCGACCGGCTGAACGTCGCCATCAACGACGTCTGGGTCTGCAAGAACGGCTCCGTCGGCGAGGACCGCGACCAGGTCGACATGCGCTACCGCGAGGTGCGCATCACCGCCGACCTCGCCGCCGGCGCGGACTCCGCCGTCATCTGGGCCAACGACCTCACCGCCGAGTACGTCCACGAGAACAGCGCGTACAGCTCATGACCGACCTGACCGACCTCCCCGACCCGCCCGCCGTCCCCACCGCCCGCAAGCACACCGCCCTGCCCAAGGCGCAGATCCTCATCGAGGCGCTGCCCTGGCTCACCCGCCACCA